>QWPB01000055.1 GCA_003671275.1 Planctomycetota bacterium
CAGCATCGTTCCATACAGCCGGTCACCGGCAAGGAATCGTTGACGGAATTCGATCGACATGAAACACCGTTCGCCCGGGGAAAATGACCCCTCGCAGTGTGGGGGATCGACACCCTCATTTTCAATCCGAACCCGACCCGCGATCCACCGAGTGTGTGCGTCAGGAAAGGGGGGACAGCAGGATGACCCCAAGCATCGCCTAGGATGTCTGAATGACGCAGGAACAGGAGGGATTGAACTGCGGGGGTGTCCTCCGTAACCTCTTGTTGTTCCACAACCCAGACGCACAACGCCGCGTCTGGGCCATCCCGAGTTTTCCCAAATCAAAGGTTTCCGGCCGCTGCCGGGCTGCCTTGGTCGTTCGGGCTCAGTGAATCGCATGACCTTGCTTGATCGTTTTCTGGGACACGATGCATGGACGACGCGTCAACTGCTGGCAATCTGCGCCAAACTCCCTGACGAAGTGCTCGACCGAGAATACGACATCGGACATCGCACTCTGCGCAAGACGCTTCATCACATCATCAACAACATGGAGATCTGGAGTTCGCTGATGGCCAGCGAAAACGTTGATCGGACGAACGGAAACCAGACGGTCGCGGGAATGGAGCATCGTGTGTCAGTGGCAGAAGCCCGACTGAAGTCAATTGCCCAACGAACGGAGAGACTTAATGCTTGGGACGAATTGTGGACCGATACGTTGGATGATCCCCCGCGAAAGAAATCTTTCGGCACCGCAATCGCTCACATCATTACGCACAGCATGCACCACCGGGCACAGGTCCTCTACATGCTACGCCTCTCAGGCGTAACATCGCTTCCCGAGGGAGACGTTTTCAGTTGGGAAGGCGCAATCAGTGAGGTAGGTCAGGTTCCACCTGATCACTCAGGCACAGCCTGACCTACCGGAACTGACCCAAAGTGCTGTTGAATAATCACGAGAGCGTCATCGAGAGCCTTCACATCTTCGAATGTGGTATCATCGGTTGGCGCTTGCCAATCAACAGCTAAGTAATTCCTCAACATCTCTTTCGCATGCTCGATGCAGGCAGATTTGCCTTTGGCAACGATAAGATTCCATGCCTCAGCCTGTGCTTTGTCTTGTCTTTCAATGTATCGCTCGACAAATACATTCTCGTCGGGAATCAGCCGAACGATCTTCGTATTGAGTGATATGTTCGGAACTCGACGAAACGCTTCATTCACTTGATGACGATGGTCTCTGCGAGAATACATCCATCCAACGGCTACGAAATTCTTTGGGCATTCATTCCGCAAGTACCAGTCTCGATGGTGTAGTCGAACGATGCGATCATAGTCGACAAGACTACGGGCTGGTCGCCAAACTGCTTCATTGCCGATGTGCGCACGATATTTGTCTCCCTCGGCCTTCGGCAGCAAGTCAAAGAACCTTGTCATTACTTCTTGGTCATTGTCAAGGCAGGAGATCGCGTTAGCCGTCAATTGTCGCTGTAGAAAGGTCTTCCCGGCAGCGGACGGACCAGTGAGTAGAACGAGGTTGACAGGAATCACTTAAATCACCATTTAATATAGGCAGCGCAGCCTTTCAGGCTACGTTCCTAAGAACCGGCTTAGGAACGTAGAGATGCCGTAATCTCACTCACTGTCGTCGCCTTCTGACACCTCGGCCAGCAAGTCGTAATCCTGTCGCGCGGTGATCTCGACCGGGACCATCTGGCCGACTTCTATCCCCTCCCCGGTCACGAAGACCGAGCCGTCGATCTCCGGCGCATCGGCAAAGATGCGGCCCACGTAGGTGCCATCTTCGAGCTGTTGGTCGATGTGGCAGTCGAGTTCGTAGCCGACCAGGGAGTCGCCGAAGTCGAAGGCGATTTCTTGTTGCAGCTCCATCAACTCGTCGCGGCGTTCGGCTTTGACCTCTTCGGGGAGGTGGCCGTCCAGCTTAGTCGCGGGGGTACCGGGTTCCACGGAGTAGGTGAAGACCCCCATGCGCTCGAAGTGCATCTCCTCGACGAACTCTTTGAGCTGTTCGTGTTCGGCTTGGGTCTCGCCGGGGAAGCCGCTGATGAATGTCGTCCGCATCACGAGATTTGGGATGCGTTCGCGCAGCTTGCTGACGAGCGTGACGATCTTCTCGCGATTCACACGGCGCTGCATCCGGCGGAGGACTTGGTCGCTAACATGTTGCAGCGGCATGTCGAGGTACGGCAGGATGTGCTGGGCTCCGGCGATCGTGTCGATCAGCTCATCGGTGAAATTCACCGGGTAGAGGTACATCAGCCGAATCCACTTCAGACCATCGACCTGATCGAGTTCCTTCAGCAGGTCGGCCAGCCGGACCTGGCCGTAGTAGTCCATGCCGTAATAGGTGGTGTCCTGGGCCACGAGGATCAGTTCGCGAACGCCGTCGCCGACCAGTTCGCGGGCCTCAGCCAAGACCATCTCAATTGGCTTTGTGACATGCTTGCCCCGCATCTTTGGAATCGAACAGAACGTACAGGTCCGGTCGCACCCCTCGGAAATCTTTAGATACCCGTAATGCCTGGGCGTGATCCGCAGCCGCTCCTGGTCGTTCATGGCCCGGATCGGAGCCGGGCGGAAGAGTTCCCGCTGCTCGCGCATCCCGGCGACCAGTCGATCTGCGACCGACACGATCTCATCGCGCCCAAAGACGCCGACAACATGGTCGATCTCGGGCATCTCAGCGAGCAGAGCTGCGCCGCCGACGCGCTCGGGAAGGCAACCCGCGACGATCACGCCGCGCGTTTTGCCCTGTGCCTTGAGGTCGAGCATCTCGCGGATGACGGCCTTCGATTCCTGCCGCGACTGCTCGATGAACCCGCAGGTATTGACGATTACGAAGTCCGCTTCCTCCGGGTTCGTAACGAGCGTGTAGCCGTCGAGGGCCAGTTGCCCGAGCATCTTCTCGCTGTCGACGAGGTTCTTGGGACAGCCGAGGCTGACGAAGCAGTACGAGCCTTTCGGACGACCGGTCATGTCGATCGACGGGGAGTTTCCCAGAACAGGCAGTTCGAACGACACGGTAGCAGTCTCGAATAGGAGGGCAGTCAGTTGAACTTCAGTATACTGCCAGACCACAACCCGAGGCGAGCGGACGCCCACGAACGGCCCCCTTCGCGCGCCCTGCCGCACTGAGCACCGCCCCTATCCGCACACCCGCGCGACCCCCGTTAGGCAATTCCGCACGCCTCGTCACCCTGTGAAAAACGGCCCCTCACGACTGTCAGCCTCGCGAAAGGGCTCACTTTTCCACAGAAAACGGGCGGTCCAGGCACTCGAATCCGTACGATTTATTGGTGTTTCACGGGCTGCGAAAGAGTCGTCACGGGGCGTTTTCCACACCCGCTGAAAGTTGGAATAAGGTTTGCTGGATCGGTTCCCCTTGGCAGCCAATTACCTCGCGGGGAGCCACCGGAATGTTTCTGATTGTCATTGTGGGCGTCTTGACCGCAGTGGTTGTTGTAATGGTCATGACTTCGGTCGCAGTGCTGGATGTGGCATTTCAGGGGGCGGGGACTCCCGCGAACACATCGGGGCAGCGCGAACGCCCCCATTGTCCCAGCGGTGGTGAGCATCGGATTGCGGTGACGCCCCCTGAGGTTCTGGCCATTGCCGAGCAGCTGCGGCACAAGTTTCCCGACACCGAAGTCCAAAGTATTCGCGAGAATGCCGCGAGAAGTGCCCGTCTGGCTCGGGGATTGACTGCCGAGCAGTATGCCTTGGCCGGAATACCCTGCCCGCTGCTGGTCGGTCGGGACGGTTGCCTGACCTTTGAATCGCGTCCCATGCATTGCCGAAATGGATGTTTCGAAACCGGAGCGGGAAGCGAACGTTGTGACTGCAAGGCCGCAGAGCAGGGTGCGGGAATCGCGCGGGGTCTGGCGGCGGCGGGGCTGGAGTGCGATCGCTATGAATTGAACGCGGCACTGGCGACGGCCCTCAGCTCACCCGATATTGCCCGGCAATGGGCCGCCGGCGAGCCGGTGTTTGCCGAGTGCCGGTAGACAGCTCGCCACAGGCGTTAACAGCCCGTTGAAAAACGTGGAATCGGCTGTTAACGAACCTCGCCGGGCTGGGAGCGATCTTCTATCACGTGACCGCGTTCGAGAGTCCGCTGATCGAGTTGTGGTTCCGCCCCTGCGCGAAGGCGGACCTCTCCGCTACAATCGATCAACGGAAGGCGATCCGTTTTCGCCCTGCGTCTCCGAGCCGAGGTCCTGCTGATGAACCCCCTCGATACCCTTCAAAAGCAGATGACCCGGCGATCACTGTTCGGACAGTCGGCGATGGGCTTGGGCACCGCAGCCCTCGCTGCCATGCTCGGTCGTGACGGACAAGCGGCGGACATTCCCACCGTTCCCTTACGGTTCGGCGGTCAACCGGGTGTACCGCATTTCACTCCGAAGGCGAAACACGTCATTTATCTGTTCCAAAACGGGGCCCCCACACATTGCGATCTGTATGACTACAAGCCCCAGCTTCAGCAGCGGCACGGCCAGCCCATGCCTGAGGAGTTCTTCCAGGGAAAACGCTTCAGCACGATGACCGGTGACCCGACCGGCAAGCTGGTGCTGGCACCCGTCGAGCCCTTCGCTCAGCACGGTCAATCAGGAGCGTGGGTCAGTAACTTTCTGCCACACATCGCGTCGGTGGCCGACGATCTATGTTTCGTCAAGGGGATGCATACCGAGGCAGTGAACCACGCTCCGGCCATCTCGTTTCTGCTCTCCGGAGCCGAGTTGCCCGGACGCCCCTCACTGGGGGCTTGGCTGACCTATGGACTAGGAAGTGATACGGAAGAGCTGCCGGGATTCGTGGTGATGACCTCGATCTCCAAGGGGACTAGTTGCGGGCAGATTTTCTACGACTTTTACTGGGGCTCAGGGTTTCTGCCGTCCAAGTATCAGGGGGTGAAGTTCCGGGGCAGCGGTGACCCGGTCTTGTATCTGAAAGACCCGGACGGTTTAACGCGGTCGATGCGGCGCGGGCTGCTGGATGATGTGGCGAAGCTCAATGAGATGAAATTCAAGGAGTTCGGAGACCCCGAAATCGCCACGCGCATCGCCCAGTATGAGATGGCCTTCAAGATGCAAGCCAGTGTGCCTGAGCTGACCGATCTGTCGGGCGAGACGAAAGAGACGCTCGACATGTACGGCCCTTCCGTCCAGGAACGGGGCACGTTCGCTCATAACTGCCTGATGGCCCGCCGTCTGATCGAACGCGGTGTCCGGTGTGTTCAGCTGATGCATGCCGGATGGGATCAACACAACTCGCTGACGACCGAGCTGTACAACCAGTGCCGCGACACCGACCAGCCCTCGGCAGCCCTGGTCAAGGATCTCAAGCGTCTGGGTCTGCTGGATGATACGCTAGTGATCTGGGGCGGCGAGTTCGGGCGAACCCCCTTTATTCAAGGAAACATCGCGGATCGGGTCCGCTGGGGCCGTGACCATCACCCATATGCCTTCACCGTCTGGATGGCAGGCGGAGGCGTAAAACCGGGATTGACCTACGGTGAGAGTGACGAATTCGGAATGAACGCCGTCAAAGATACGGTCCATGTGCATGACCTGCAGGCCACCATCATGAACCAGATGGGGATCGATCATGAACGTCTGACCTACAAGTTCCAGGGAAGGAACTTCCGGTTGACGGATATTCATGGGCGGGTGGTGAATGAGATTCTGGGGTAGTGCCGGTTCCTACTCCTCCTGTCGATGGTCCTGTGATCTGGAGCCGGTTTCATGCAGATGGTCCTGTTTTCACTGATCCTTTCGGGCCTGCTCGCCTGGCCTGGTACACTGCTTGCGGACAAGCCCCGGTCACCCACGATCGATGGCTGGACGGTGAACGCTCCCCGAGATGAGATCCGACCGGAATTCTTCATCGCCAGTGAGCGACCGCTTCGGCTGGGAATACGGGCCGATGCCCGACCGGGTCTGCAGGGGTATTGGACCCGGTCGTTTCCCGTTCAAGGGGGCGAGTATTACCGGTTTTCCGCCGACTTCACTGCCCCGGGCGTGACCTCCCTCCGGCGCAGTGCGGTCGTCAAGCTGCACTGGCGGGATGCCGCTGGGAACAAGGTGCCCCAGGATGCCGACGTTCTGACCAGCGAGTTGAAGAATTACCAGGCGATGGCCGAGGCCGAACATCCCCGGATCGACAATGGGGCTGTCACGGGCCGGGCTGCGGATACCTATCGGGCTCCCACCCAGGCCACGCAAGCGATTATCGAGCTGCATCTGCAATGGGCCCGGCAGGCCGAAATCGTCTGGAGCGACATCTCCCTCACTCCCACAGCGGCTCCACCCCCGCGCAAGGTCAAACTGGCTGCGGTCCATTTTATCCCGAAAGGCCCGACCGCAGCCGAGAGCTGTACCCAATACGATCCTCTGGTTGAGAAAGCCCGGCAGCAGGGGGCCGAACTGATCGTTCTGGGAGAGACGATCAACGTCGTAAACTCCGGCAGGGAGGCTGCGGATGTAGCCGAGCCGATTCCCGGCCCGTCGTCCGATCACTTCTGCCGTCTGGCCCGACAACACGATACCCATATCGTGGTGGGACTGTTCGAAAAGGACGGTCCCCTGGTCTACAACTCCAGTGTCCTGTGCGGACCCGCTGGTCAGATCATCGGCAAGTATCGCAAAGTGACTCTGCCCCGCGACGAGATTGCCGCAGGCGTGACTCCCGGCACCGAATACCCGGTCTTCGAGACCCGTTTTGGCAAGCTCGGAATGATGATCTGTTACGACGGGTTCTACCCCGAAGTGGCCCGCGAGCTGTCCATGAACGGGGCCGAGGTAATTGCCTGGCCAGTGTGGGGCTGTAACCCCCTGCTGGCATCGGCTCGGGCCTGTGAAAATCATGTCTATCTGGTCAGCAGTACATTCACCGATGTGGCCTCGCATTGGACACAGACCGCCATCTACGACCATGCGGGGCACGCGCTGGTCATCGGTCAGGAGTGGGGCGACATTGCGATCACGGAGGTCGATCTCAGCCGTCCGACCCGCTGGCCGAGCCTGGGCGACTTCCGCTCCGGGATCTCACGGCACAAGCCCGAGACCGTACCGGAGTCATCGCCACCGCGCTGAGCCGGATTTCCGCCGCTTCAAATTGTCGGTCGCCGGACTGCGGCTTCCATTCCACCACAATCCCGCGAGAATACCACCTTACTGGCAGAGCGTTTCTGCAGCACCTGTCACGGGACCGCGTGTTCATGCAACTGATTTTGTCGGCGGTGGGACAACGTCAACCAGCCTGGGCGGACACTGCCTATGAGGAGTTTGCCAAGAGGTTTCCTCCGGAAGCCCGGCTGGTCCTCAAGGCCGTTAAGGCGGAACCGCGCACCTCAAAGTCCATTGACCAGCTCATGTCAGCCGAGGCCGAGCGTCTGGAAGCGGTGGTCCCCAAGGGAGCCCGGAGGGTTGTCCTCGATGAACGCGGCACACGGCGCACCACGATCGAGCTGTCGGGGCGGATGGAATTCTGGCGCGGCGAGGGCCGCGATGTGGCCTTCTTCATTGGCGGGCCGGACGGGCTGCATCCCCGCTTGAAAGCGACTGCGGACGAGACATTGCGGCTCTCTGATCTGACTCTGCCGCATGCCTTCGCCCGCATCCTGCTGGCCGAAGCGCTGTACCGCGCGTGGACCTGTCTAACGGGGCATCCCTATCATCGTGAGTAGTGGTCATCGCGAGTGATGGCGACTGGCCGGATGAAGAGACCGTTACTCCGACTTCTTCGGGGCTTCGCTCGGAGCCAGATGCTCCAGCTTCAGCTTGCGAATCAATCCCTTGGTCCGGAACGTGGTGAACCCCAGCGGCTTGGACAGCTCGACCTCGATCCGGATTCCGACCTTCTTGTCGGTATAGTCCACATCCAGTACCTGCTCCTGATCGATCCAGGCGGTAATGTGGGACTTGGTCACCCGCAGACGGACCTTGTACCACTGACCGGCCTTATACTCGAGGTAGTTCGTCGTCCCATTCTCCGAAGCATCGTATCCATCCAGACTCGACAGCCCGGTCACGCCACCGCCCCACCCGCCGATCACCAGTGAGCAGGTATCTTTCTGCACGGGAAAGGTCAGCGTCGCAAAGAAGTCACTGCCCGCAGCCCGCTGTGCCTCGAATGTGATCTCGTAATCGACCTTCGGCAACTCTCCTCCGGACCAGGTGGCTCCGGTGATCGGCTCACCCGCGCCGATCACCAGACAACCATCCTCCACAGTGACCTTGCCTTCGCCGCCAAATTCAGCGGCTTTCCAGTTGGTCAGCGTTTTTCCGTCGAACAGTTCGACCACTTGTCCAGGGACCGGCTTGGCGGCGGGCTTTGAATCCTCGGCCAGCAACGGGGTCAAGGCCAGGAGACAAGCTGTGGTGAGAACTCCGCGACGGGTCAACATGCTCAAGCTCCAGGGATCACGATGAAGATGACACACCCCAGCTGCCGGTCCGATCGGTTCCCAGCTGGAGGATTTACGGTACCGCCGGAAAGGAGAAAATCCAAGGACCGCCGGAACGGGCCAGCGAGTTTCCCCCCCCGCCTAATTCGGAGGCCCCCCGGCGAGAACTGCCGGACGGGCTGACGAAGCCCCGCTCTTCGGGCAGTGGCCATACCCACAACCGGCGTTTCTTCGCTAGAACGTGCGGCGTTTCCTGGTGCATTCCTGCACTCTCCGCCCGAGGATTGGATGGCTGCGTTTCGTGAACATGTGATTTTCAGCAGCTTGCTCGGCGTCTCGTACGGTGCCGTGGCTTCGCTGGGGCTCCACTTCACGCCCGTTCAGGGAGCCCTCGCAGCGGTGATGACCGGCGTAGCCGGAATGCTCCCGGATCTCGACCTGGATCATGGCAAGCCTGCCCGCGAGCTGTTCGGACTGCTGGCTGCGGTGGCCCCATTGCTGCTCGTGGGGCGAATCCTGCAATGGCTGCATCTGCCCGCCGATCGCGAGACCGTGATGCTGGCCATCGTGGTCCTGTACATGCTGATCCGCTATCAGCTGGCATTTCTGGTGGCCAAATTCTGTGTCCATCGGGGGATGTTTCATAGCATCCCCGCGCTGATCATTGCAGCCGAGCTGGCCTACCTGACGTATCCCAGCGAATCCACCAAGGTCAAGCTACTGGTGGGGACCGGAGTGGCCCTGGGGTTTTTCTCCCATCTGCTGCTGGACGAAATCTACAGCGTCGAAATCGATGGTCTGAAGGTCGGCCTCAAGAAGTCTTCCGGGACCGCCATCAAAATGTTTGGTGAGGCATTCTGGCCCAACGTAGTGGCCTTTGCGATGGCGGCCACATTGTCGTATGCCACGCTTCAGGACGCGGGTCTGATCCGGGAAGCCCCACAGATCGTCGCACCTCCTCCGGGCCCGTCGTCGTCATTGCAAAGTGCCCAGGGGCTGCCTGACGACAGCCTGCGATAGTCCCTGGACTGAAGGACTACAAGAATTCCAAAATGACACTGTCGGCGAGGCACCGTCCCTCGCAGGTCAACCAGACATGCGTCGAGGAGCGTTCCAACAGGGCGGCCTTTACGAAATGGTCGTAGGCTTCAGGAGCCAATGAACGCAGGCTGGTCCCAAAGCGTTGTTCGAAGGCCGCCAGTTCGATGCCATGACATTGACGCAGTCCCAGCATGACCGCCTCGCGTGCGGCCGCTTCCTGATCGAGTTCTTCCTGTTCTCCGACCGAGGGTTCTCCCGCCAGAGTCCGCCGAATCCAGGTGGTGACGCTGCGATGGTTCGTGCGGCGAACCCCCCGAAGCAGTGACGCCGCCCCCGGTCCGAATCCAAAAAAAGGTTCCGCCCGCCAATAGGTCTGATTGTGGCGGCAGGCGAACCCCGGCTGTGCGAAATTCGAAATCTCGTACTGCAGATATCCTTGCCGGGGCAAGCGATCCATCGCGGCTTCGTACATCGCCCGTTCCGTTTCCTCGGGAACGGAAGCGATCATCCCCTTGGTCCGCTTTGACCAGAATTGTGTCCCCCGTTCGAATGTCAGTCCATAGGTGGAAATGTGCTGGACCCCCAATGCAATCGCCTGTTCCAGAGTCGCGTGCCATTGCTCCAGCGTTTGACCCGGCACGCCAAAAATCAGATCAAGAGAAACATTCTCGAACCGTTCCCGCAGACGAGCGATGGCATCACGGGCCACCATGCCATCATGGTCACGCTCCAGCAGCTTCAACTGGTCCGCATCGAATGACTGCACTCCCAGGCTGATGCGATTCACCCCCGCTTCCCGCAGAACATCCAGCTTGTCGTTCGTCAAATCCGTGGGATTCGCCTCGACACTCCACTCGTACCCCGAATCGAGAATCATCCAGTGTCGAAACAGTTCGCACAGCCGTCGCAGCTGATGAGCACTCAGGTAGGTCGGCGTCCCACCCCCGAAAAACAGGGTGTCGACGGTCTGTGGCTGCGACAGTGTCGCCAATTCCACAGCCAGTGCCGTCAGGTAGTCGTCAACCAGATCCGGACGCCTAGCGATCAATGTAAAATCACAATAGCCGCAACGATGCGCGCAAAACGGCACATGGACATAACAGGCTCGCGGCAGCGCGTGGACAATCGAATTCACAACTACCCCGTTGCGGATATCCCGCCTCACTTCCCCTCGTCGGACCACGACGGACCACTCCTCTCGAAGTGGCCGTCGTTTCCCAATCAGTCACGCGCGTCTTCCAGGCGTTTTATTTCTTAATCTCTTTCACACGCACGTTCCGGTATCGCACAAACTGCGTCGTGTAATCGCCGCCGCCGTGAACCTGCAGTGCGATTGACCCCGTGTCCGGGTGCCGCTTCTCTTCGTCTGTGTACTCCATGAACTTCACCCGATTGATCCACGTCTCGATCGTCGGGGGATTCCCCGTGATCCGCGCCCGCAGTTCGTTCCACTCGCCGTGCTTCCACAGTCGGGGCCATTCCTCGGGAGTCACTGGCAGAGCAAATGGATCGTCGTGCTTCTGAATCTGGGTCACTTCGGTCAGAAAGTCGAAGTTCCGCTTGTGGGGCTTGCCACCGAGACCTTCTCCATAGACCCCGGCGAGATTCCCATTGGCATGGTAGTCGACCATGTACTGGTAAGCCTGACCCCGCTCGTTGCTCCGAAGGAACAGGCCGCTGTCTGGACCGTAGTCGTTGTTCATCTCCACGATGACCTCGAAATCCCCATACAGTTTGTCCGTCAGGATGATCCCGCCATTGCCGGGGATGTCCTGACTGCCAATGATCGCACCGTCCTTGAGCTGCCACTTGCCGCCGCTGGTGTGCATGCTGGCACCGCTGTGGCCGGTCTGGGTGCTGACGTGCCAGCCGCGCAGTGACTTGCCGTCGAAGATCGTTTCAAAGCCCGTGTCATCGAGTTTCTGATACGGGATTTCAGCATGGGCGACCGCCTGACCGATGAGCAGAGCCAAGGCGGTTGCCAGCCAGCGACGAGGTGGAAAAGACATGCGCGAGTACTCCAGAGTCGAGGGATTAACCATCATGGCGAAATCATAAGCCAGCCCGGCATTTGTCGCGAGTCGCCTGGGAAACTGGAGAGCCCCGAGCCAAGTTCCTTACCGGAAGCGACGAACCGATTGTTCCACCGACACACTGCGACTTTTCCCGATTCGAAACGCGGGAATGAGCGCCACCTCGCGATTCGTTGGACAGATCTCCCCGGCATTGGCACGACATCGATGCCCCCGGTCGCTCGCTGAAACCACCGGGGGATTGCTAGGGTATCTCTTCCAGCGACCGCCCGCGGGTGTTCGCAAAAGCGGAGAACAGTCCCCGTCGCAGGAAGATGCCTCATGTCTCGTTGGTTCCACTCGTCCATTCTGGCATTCTGCCTGGTCTGGGTCTGCCCGCTGGCACTCCTGGCCCAGGGAGTCCCCCCCGCCGAAACCTCCCCGCCGACTTCCACCGAGAAAACGACGCCCGAAGGGCCCCAACTGCCTGTGCTGGTCGTCAACGTGGCCAGCATCGATCGTGTGCTGACCGATGTCAGTTATATGTTCGACACCGCTGAACGACCGGACATGATGGAACTGGTGACCGGGTACATTGCGAATCAGATCGGTGATCTCAAGGGGATGGACCGCAAGAAGCCGTTCGGACTGATGCTGTTCCTGGCACCGGGACTGCCGCCCACTCCCACGCCAATCACTTACATCCCGGTGGAGGGCATCGAGGATCTGATGAAGATCGTCGAAAAGAGCCCCATCAAGCCGCGTAAGGTGGACGGCGACCCCAACCGTTATGAGCTGGTGGGGCGGCGGGGAACCTTTCACGTGCTGCTGAAGAACGGCTACGCCTACATTACCAATGACTCCAACAAGTACATGCTGGATGCCGAATTGCCGGAACCATCCGCCATCGCGGAACCCATGGCGGCCCGACATGACCTGGGCGTGTCCGTCATGATCCGGAACATCCCACTGGTCATCCGAAACGTCTTGCTCGTATTTCTGCGGCAGAACTTTGAAACCCAGCTGCAACAGCGAGACCAGGAGCCCGATGCCGCTTACAAGGTTCGCCGGGCCAGTGGAATGAGCACCGTCGAACTCATCGAACAGGTCATGACCCAGGTGGACCAGTTCCAGTTCGGAATTGATGCTTCGCAAGAACGTAAGAATGTGGAGATCGAGCTGCTGCTGGATGCGACTCCCGACAGCGAGCTGGCCAAACACACCAAAAACATGGCGGGACGGAAATCGTACTTCTTCCCACTGTTTGACGATGCCCAGCCACTGACCATCTCCGCCAGCTGGAAGATGGACAAGCGAGAACGGAAAGCGACCCTCGCCCTCGTCGAAGCGATGCAGATCGGTCTGGAGAAGAGTCTGCTGGAACGCCAGGCCCCGGAGATTCAGCCGTTGTTCGACTCGATGAAGGCCACTGCGGAGCAAGGGGATATGGACTTCTGCGTTCAGTTCCAGCCAGTGGGAGATCGACGATTTGCAATTGTAGGGGGAGTTCGCGTCCTAGGAGGAGAGTCCTTCGGCAAGGGGCTGGAGCAACTCCTAACGGCTGTACAGGGGCGTGAAGAGCTCGACAAAGTCGAGATCAACGCCGCGACCCACGCCGATATCCGGTTCCACCGGCTCGTGGCCAAGAACATCCCCGAACAGGAAAAACGGACCTATGGCGGTACGCCCGGGGTCTATCTGGGGGCTAGCCCCCAGACCGTCTGGTTTGCCGTCGGAGCGGATGAAGCCATGTCCCAACTGGGGAAATCGATCGACGCGACGCTGGAGGGAAATAAGTCGCAGCCCGGAGGTGGAACGGCCTATCCATTCCAGATGATCCTGCACACCGCTCCCTGGCTGGAGATTCCGACGGACAACGACCGCGAACTGGCCCGGCAGGATTTTGCCCGGAAAGCTCTGACCAAAACTTCGGACTCGATCCGGATTTCTGTACAACCCACGGATACCGGAACCCGTTCCAAGGTGACGATTGACGAAGGGTTCGTGAAATTGATCGGTCTACTGTTGGCACGACAATTCGATGAAAGCCAGTTGTAGGGATTCGCCGGGGACCGGTCCTCTCCCGCCACGAGCCGAAGGGACCGGTCCTTTTCGTTACAATCGGCATAATCGAAGAGATGTGGCCTTTTCGAGACACGAACTGGCCCACGTTCCCACTCGACGACATCGGTGACCACGGTGTGCGAACTAGGTTCCTTAAGTGACCCTTAAGAGCCGAGTGTCCATGCACCGAAAAACTCTATTCCTGACCATGCTGCTGATCGCGCAGGCGACCTGCTTAGCTGCGGGACTAGTTGTGCATACACGACAGCAGGTGGCCATCTCGCGGTCGATCGACTCCGGCGATGAATTGGCCCAACAGTCCATCTTCCTCGGGGCCAACATTTTTCTATGGACGTTTGGTCTTCAGGCGGCTGTGGCGTGGACATTGATTGGTCGACTGTTTGGTCGTCATCAAGTGCAAACCGATCAGTCCCGCGATGAGACTTATCTCAAGACCCAGGAACTGATTCGCACCCGTGATGCCGTCATCTTTGGGCTGGCCAAGCTGGCGGAATCACGTGATCCGGAGACGGGTCACCATCTGGAACGTATCGCGGCCTACTCCACTCGCCTGGCGTCGGCCGCTCGGCGACATCCAAAATTTCGCGATCAGGTGTCGCTGGCCTTTATCCAGGCGATCGGCATTAATTCCGCGCTGCATGACATTGGCAAAGTTGGAATCCCGGATGGCGTTCTCCTGAAGCCCGAACGCCTGACCGATGACGAGATTCTGATCATGCGGCAGCATCCGCGAATCGGAGCGGACTGTATCGAACAAATTCAGCGGCGACTGGGAGAGTCCAAATTCCTTGAGCAGGCTCGCGAGATTGCCATGTACCATCACGAACAGTGGGATGGCTCGGGCTATCCCTACGGACTGCATGGTGATGAAATTCCTCTGTCGGCCCGGATCGTCATGATCGCCGACGTCTACGACGCCCTCACCAGCCGACGGGTCTACAAAGATCCCTACACACACGATGTTTCCGTGGAACGGATCAGTCAGGCTGCAGGCCGACATTTCGATCCAGACCTCGTCGACGTTTTTATGTCGATCCATCCGCAATTCCATGAAATCGCCCGGCTGATGCGCGCCCCGGACGAACCTGACACGATCATCCCTTCCGATCGGGACTTGGAGACTAACGATCTGATCTCCGAGTCGGTGGGCAATCTGCTGGAATCATTGACCGGTCACCATCGAGCCGAACTAGTCACCCCCCACTCTCTGGAAATCGAGAAAGCGGTCCCATGATCCGACCTGAAACACGCAGCCGGTTTGCCGATTTCTGCCAGGAACATTTTCTGGAATTGATGCTCGTCCTGACAGTGGTGGGCTGTTCCTGCCTGCTGACCATGATGCCTGCGGCCAAGGTCGCGGTCCTGAACCTGTACTTCCTCCCCATTGTCCTGGCTGGATTCTTTCTGGGGCGCTATCGGGCCGGGGCTCTGGCCCTGCTCTCCGCGATCACCGCCGGAATGCTGCTGGCCGGAGACGTGAGCGGATTCTCTTCGTCCAACTCACCCGTCATCGTCAGCCTGACGATGACCATCTGGGCTGCGGTCCTGGGACTGACCGCGATCATCGTCGGAACCTTGAAGGATGATCTCTCCGAAAAGTCCTCGGTCGCCCGTGAGGCTCAAGTGGGCGTGCTCGACATCCTGTCGCGATACCTGCAAAGCGTGAATCCCCAGTTGCAGAACCGGGCACAACGTGTCGCTGGACTCTGCGAACAGGTCGCCTTGAAAATGCGGCTGGATGAACGCGAAATCGACAACATCCGCGTGGCCGCAGTACTGGCTGATATGGAAAACGTCGAGATCACCGCACGCATCGTTCAGAAAGCTGTGGGCGATCTCAAAGCCTGTAACGAGCCGCTACGAATTGTATCCGGCCCGGAACTGGTGCGTTCGCTGGGTGAAGTCCTGTCAGGAGCCTTTCCGCTGGTGGCACCGGCCCTGACTTCCGAGTCGGGCAACGACGCGACCCCGTTTGGCAGCCGAATTATTCGCGCGGTGCGAGCCTACTGTCGGATCGTCGAGGAGACGGATGATTCCCCCGAATTCGCGATTGCTGAATTGATGACGGACAGTGGCGAAAACTACCACCCGGCCGTGCTGCATGCCCTGGCCCGCGTGGTGGGTATCGATTCCGGAGACGATCAACGGACCACGAAACGGCTGGAGGCCGTCCACCACTGATCGATCGCCCGAAAATGAAAACGAGGGACAGACGTGAAGTCTGTCCCTCGTTTTTTTAATGACACGGCCCGCTGGCTCCGGCTTCTGCTTCAGGCAGCCACGCAGCCGAAGATGAATCCGAAGTGCAGCATCGTTCCGGTAATTGTCAGCAGGTGCCATACCGCATGAAAGTACCGGTGCCGGTTATCGTTCATCAGGAACCACACGCCGCCCGAATAGGCGAAGCCGCCTGCCAGTACGGTCGCCAGCCCACCCCAGCCACCTACCTCGAAGATCCGATACAACGCGAGAGCAGGCACCCAGCCCAGCGGAACGATCGTCCAGGGACAGATGGTCTTCTCGGGTTGTGCAACCCGCTTCCAGCAGCCCACCAATGCGGCCAGCCACATGATCGCCAACAGAACCCAGCCAATCGGGCTCGTCAGATGCAGGACGGCAAAGGGAGTGAATGATCCCGCCGTAAACAGCAGAATGCAGACCTGATCCAGCATTCGGTAAAATTGTCGGCGCTGAGGATCGGCAAAGCTATGGGACAACGTCGATGCGGCATACAGGGCCACCATCGTTCCGCCATAAATCAAGCACCCGAGAATACGAACCGGTCCCCCGATGGAAATGGCCCGCAAAACCAGGGTTGTGGCCGCCACGGTACAAATCGCAAACCCCAGCGCGTGGGTCAGCTGGTTCGCCTGTTCGGCAGTGAGCCCGGTGGACGAGCGTGCCGGGCGATCGATAAATAGAGGCGGCAGAACCTGATCGGACATCGCGGCGTGATCCTCCCTGATCCCGGCGAATGACGAACACTTTATGCAACCGGCCCCGCGAAAGAGCCTCTCGGCAATCCTTGCCGAACCCATTGGTCATCGGCAATCCTTGCCGAACCCATTGGTCATCGGCAATCCTTGCCGAAGTCGAATAAAGTGTGTTGCGGATAGAGTATCCCCCACCCGCACTCTCCTCCTAGGTCAATCGACCAATCTCCGCGTTCGCTTGCGACGTGATCGGCGGATTTCTACCAAGAGTCCTAAGATTCCACATTCCGGATGGTAGAGTCCGCAAGCATCAGGACAGCAGTTCATGCACGACACGGGACGGCAGCACCCCCGTCAACCGCTGTTCCAGCCCCTGATACTGGTAGGTAAACCGCTCGTGATCATAGCCGAGCAGATGCTGAATCGTCGCGTGGAAATCGTGAACGCTGACCGGGTCCTTGGTGATGTTGTAGGAGAAATCATCGGTTTCCCCGAGAACCGCTCCTCCCTTGGTCCCCCCACCCGCCATCCACATCGTGAAGCACCGCGGATGATGATCGCGTCCATAATTCTCCTTGGACACCCCCCCTTGCGAGTAAATTGTGCGACCGAATTCACCCCCCCAGATGATCAGGGTGTCATCAAACATACCCCGCGATTTCAGATCCTGAATCAATGCGTAACAGGCCTGATCCACATCCCGGCACTGGTCCGGCAGGCGACCCGCGACGTTGCCGTGCGTGTCCCAGTTGTTGTGGTAAATCTGCACAAACCGGACCCCCCGCTCCATCATCCGTCGTGCCAGTAATACCGTGTTGGCAAAGGAGCCGGGCTTTTTGGCCGCTTCCCCGTACAGGTTGTAGGTGGCTTCCGTCTCCTTCGAGACATCGGTCAGTTCCGGCACACTCGACTGCATGCGAAAGGCCAGCTCGTACTGCTCAATCCGCGTTCGAGTTTCCGGATCGCCGTACTGGGCTGCCGTCAGCTCGTTGAGTTGCCGCAATCCATCCAGGGTCTTCCGCCGAACCTCGGACGAAACTCCCTGCGGATTGTTGATGTACAGGATCGGGTCGCCGCTGGATCGCAATGCCACGGCAGCGTGCACACCCGGTAAATAACCGGATGACCACAACCGGGCCGAAATCGCCTGCACCTGTTCCGTGTTGGTTGGTTTGGCAACCATCACGACAAACGTCGGCAGATTTTCATTCATCGAGCCCAGGCCGTACGACGCCCACGCTCCCAGACAGGGACGCCCCGTGTTCTGGTTCCCCGTCTGCATGAAGCTGATGGCGGGCTCGTGATTGATCGCATCCGTATGCATCGAACGGATGAATGCCATGTCCCCCGCAGCCTTGGCTTTCCAAGGCAACAATTCGCTGAGCCACATCCCATTGGGCCCATGCTGCGAGAACTTGTACTTGGAGGGAGCAATCGGAAACCGCTTCTGTCCCGAAGTCATTGTCGTCAACCGCTGCCCGTTGCGGATCGACTCCGGCAGATCCTTGTCGAACCAGTCATTCATGACCGGCTTGTAATCGAACAGGTCCATTTGCGGCGGTCCACCCACCATGTGCAGATAGATCACACGTTTCGCCTTGGGGGCGAAGTGCGGGGCCATCGCGCCCAGCGTGTGACCATCGGCTGCCTGTGCCCCCGTAAAGCGGCTCCCCATCAGGGAAGCCAGGGCTGCCGTTCCCAGGACATGGGACCCCTTCGAGAAGAGGTACCGACGGGTCAAATGCTGGCGGAGTTCGTCGAACATGGGTCTGCCCTCCATCCGTATCGTAGTCTTTGGAGTGAGTCGGTCTCTGCGTCAGGGGGCCATCGTACCGGCCCCTACTTATTGAGCACTTCGTCCAGATTCATCAGCTCGTTCACCAGCATCGTCCACGCTGCGAGAGTCGGCGGGCTCAACTGGGGATCAGCCTTGGACTCGCCCACGGTGATCAGCTGCTGGGCCGCGTCGGGAAGTTCCTTGTACAGCTGTGTCAGATCATCCAGAGAGGCGGTGATGATCGCCAATTCTTCGGGTCGGAACGAACGGGAGATCAATCGCTGAGCAATGAATTCGATCCGTTCGGTGTTCTCGGACCTGGCCAGGAGAGCTGTCTGTGCGAGATGCCGGGCAGACTCGATCATCTGCTCGTCATTCAGTGTCACCAGGGCCTGCAAGGGGGTGTTTGTTCGCTCGCGCCGGACAGTACACAACTCCCGGTTCGTGGCATTGAAGATGTCCATCGAGGCGGGCGGAGCCATCCGTTTCCAGAAGGTATACAGGCTGCGGCGGTAGAGTCCCTCGCCCGTATCCCGCTGGTAGCTGCGGGTATTGCTGACATCCATGGCAATGGCTTCCCAAACTCCCGGTGGCTGGTAGGGCCGGACACTGGGGCCCCCGATTTTGGGAACCAGAAGTCCACTGGCCGCGAGGGAGCCATCACGCACCATTTCGGCATCCATGCGGTACCGCGGTCCGCGGGAGAGATACCGATTTTCAGGATCTCGGTCGAGCTTGGCGGGCGTCGTCATGGCGGACTGACGGTAGGCACTGCTCAGCACAATCTGCTTGAACAACCGCTGAACATCCCAACCGTTCTCGCGAAAGTCGACGGCCAGCCAATCGAGCAACTCCTGATTCGAAGGCAGTTCCCCCGAGACTCCAAAATCTCCGGTGGTCCTGACGAGCCCGACGCCAAAGACCTCCTGCCAGTACCGATTCACGGTCACACGGGCCGTCAGGGGATGATCGTTCGAGAGCAGCCAATCGGCCAGTCCCAGTCGATTGCGGGGCGCGGCCTCCGGGAAAGGTGGCAGCGCGGCGGGCGTACCGGCGGACACCTGTTCCTGCCGCTTGTCATATTCGCCGCGCTGCAGGATGAAGGCCATGGCGGGCTCGGACCGCTCCTGCATCACGTGGGCAATGGTTCCCCGGGATTTGATGGTGGCCTGCTCCTGTTCGAGTCGGGCCAGGTCTCCGGTCAAAGTCTTGTAGCTGGCATCCCGGGTATCGAGCCACCAGTTGTACAGCTCGTTCTTCTCGGCATCGGTCCGCTGCTCCGGAGCCTTGGCGACAATCGACGCCAGGAGGGCCGATTGTCCCAGCGAAGCCACCTCGCCCGCGTTCAGCTCGCGCTGATACAGCCGCAGGTCTTGCAGGCCCAGGCCGGCGATGGCCTCCGAATCATTCCGCTGACCGACCTTGAAGGGGACGGTGGTCTTGATACTGCCCTTGAGGGTATCCGACTCGACGTTGGTCTCCTGGGCTTTGCCGTTGATGTAAACCTTCACGCCCGAGGCTTTCCGCGAGCCGTTATAGGTCACGGCAACATGCGTCCACTCGTTCCCCTTCACCTGGGCCTGGGTGACAACCTTCAGGGCATCATCACTCCAGGCGCTGATAATATGCGTCCCGATCCGGCGCCCCTGAACCCAGAAATCCCAGCCACGGTATCCGTTGCTGCGATCCATCCGTGAGGCGATGGCTCCCTGGCTATCGTTGGGAGGCAGCTTGATCCAGGCGGCATAAGAGAACGACTGGTCCGCTTCGAAGTCCGCGACATCCGCCACTTCGATGGCGGCTCCGCCAGTCACTTCGATCGACTGGACTCCGGACTGGCCGGGTTTCCACTGAACCTTGTCACTCAGGGGAACCTCGCGAACCGCCCCCCCGATTGTCAACTTGGCAACCTGGCCCGCCCCTTCATTGAATGGTGCGGAAACATACAGACCTTCGGTCGGGATCTGTGAGCTGAACTCCTCGGGCTTGGCCGAGACCAACCAGGTGTCAAACTCAGGCCGGGCCGCCCCGCGCCGGGCTTCGACGCGAGCCTTCGCAGCGGGTAAATCCGCGACCAGGGCCTCCCAGCGAGGCCGGTCGGCCATCTGCGGAACGACGACGATGGGCGGGGTGTCTTTGATGTTGCCATCGCGGGCTCCCTGGGTCGTGTTGTTGAAGAACGCGGACAACGAATAAAAGTCCCGCATCGTCACGGGATCAAACTTGTGATCGTGACACACCGCACATCCCGTGGTCAGTCCCATCCAGACTTGCGAGACGGTCTCCGTCCGATCGCGAGCATAGAGAACCACATACTCTTCATCGATGATCCCACCTTCATTGGTGGTCATGTTACAGCGGTTGAATCCCGAGCCGATCTGCTGCTCCAGCGTCCGATGGGGCATCAGGTCCCCGGCCAGACTTTCGCGGGTGAACTCATCATACGGCATATTCCGATTGAAGGCCGAAATCACCCAGTCACGATACGACCACATCTCGCGGTAGTTGTCGAAATGGATGCCGTGCGTGTCCGCGTACCGGGCGTAATCGAGCCAGTAACGCCCGCGATGTTCACCCCATTGCGGCAGCTGAAACAGCTCGTCGACAAACTTCTCATAGGCATCCGGCGACGTGTCTGCGACAAAGGCCGCCACCCGTTCCGGGGTCGGAGGTAAACCGGTCAGGTCCAGACTCACCCGGCGGGCCCATGTCCGGCGATCCGCTTCCGCAGCTGGCTCCAACCCCATGTTCTCCAACTGGGCCAAGACAAAGGCATCGATGGGATGACGGACCCACCCGGCGTTCTTCACCGAGGGCAAGGACGCTTTGACGGGAGCGATATACGACCAGTGCGACTGATACTCGGCACCGCTGGCGATCCATTTTTTCAGGGTCGCCACCTGCGCGGGGGTGATCACTTTTTTGGTTTCCGGGGGTGGCATGACCGTGTCCGGATCGTCGGAGAGAATTCGCTTGAGAATCTCGCTCTCGTCGGGTTTACCGGAAACGATCGCCCCCATGGCTTCCGCAGCCGTCTTCTGATCGAGTCGCAGGTCGGCTTTTCGGGAGGCACTGTCCGGACCGTGGCACGCAAAGCAATGCGCTGCGAGGATCGGACGGATGTCCTTGTTATAGGTGAGCGGTTCTTCCGCCAGAGCCCTGGCCGAAACACACGCGGCCAAAACGAGACCGGTGACGACAAGACGACACAGTGTCTTCTCTAGGCAGGGCATGGGCCAACCTCGAAGTGATGTGAACGGTTCCAGGCGGGACTGTCGATCGGCAACGTGAGTCGCCCAACCAACAGGGACAGGGGCAGGGACTATCGATCATAAACGTCCGCCGATCAATGTCCAGACGGAGTTCATGAGTTCAAGCCTTGAGAGCCCACTGTGACACTGCGTCACACGAACTCTCCCCAATGCCAGTCTGGGCCGATTCTACCGAATTTTCCAGTCACGTTTTGGACTCGGTGGTGCGGAAACCGGGGGGGCCGCCGTCTGCAAAGCGGGCTCTTCGTAATTGACAGGGATAATCCGGGAGTCTTCCCGCTGTTCCAGCACGGCGGATCGATTCTGAGAAATCGGGAGTATCGTGACCAGACGCTCCCTGTGAACGGCCACTAGATGGCGGCTCTCGTATGGAATCTCCTGCAACAAGGCGAGATACTCCGCCAGCATCGTGGACTCCTCCAGCGCAGCCCACAGTGCAGCCTGATCCTGGTTGTGCGTGCGGGTCGAAATCAGGATCTGATGCACAATCGTTTGGACGTTTTGTTCGGCCTTACGATGAGCTTCGGTAATCGATAACTCTCGTTCGAAGGCTTCCGCCGCGTACGCACAGCTGAGACGCAGCATGATGCTCGCCAGCGCTTGGGGGGTCACTTGGCTCTCCGTCAGCACGCGGCGTTCAGCAGCACGCGGACGCCAGTGGTTGACCAGGGATTCGGTGGTCAGTGTCTGCCGCAGAGTGGTCCGCCAGACCTGGACAGCCTGCTCGGGAAGCAACCCCTCCACCGACCCGGCAGCGATCCGGGGGCTCAGCTGTGGAGGCTGGCCCCCTGGAAAGGATTCGATCAACTCCACAAAGCCGAGCAGTTCGTCCTGGGTCAATGGTTCGTTCAGCGGCTTCTCCCGCAGGGCCAGTCTGGCGGGCATGCGGCCCGTCTGTTCGTCTATGGATGGGGGTGTCGTCGATTGCTCGCACCCCATCCCGGTCCATGCCAGACACACAAGCAAAGCGAAACGATTCATCCGTCAGATCCTTCCGAGCTGTTCTGTGGCCCTCCCAGCGCGGCATCCGGGGGTGTCGCCCCGGGGGTTCGCGAACGCCAGGCTCCGATGACAACCGGCAACAGGCTGATGAAGACAATCAGCAGGACAACCTTTTCGAAGTTGGCTTTGACCCACCCGATCTGTCCCAGGAAATAACCCGCAACCGTCATCGAGACCACCCAGCCGACTCCGCCCGCAATGTTGTAAAGCACAAACTGGCGATAGTTCATCCGGGCCACTCCCGCCACGAACGGCGTGAACGTCCGCACCAGTGGGGCAAACCGGGCCAGGATAATCGCCTTGCCACCATGCTTCTCGTAGAACGCCTTGGCCGCCATCAAGTGACTGTGTTTGACGAAACGCAGCCGGCCCTTGTCAAAGACATGCTCCCCCATCCGTTTGCCGATCTGGTAGTTCACGGCATCGCCGACGATGGCTGCCACACTGAGTACCGCAACGAGGAGCACGATCGAGAAAATGTTTTGACTGGCCAGGAATCCCGCCGCGAAGAGCAACGAGTCACCGGGCAGAAAGAACCCCACGAGCAGGCCCGTCTCACTAAAAATAATGGCTCCGAGGACCAGATACCCGATCCAAGCCGGTCCCCAGAGGTTGACGGCCTTTTGCAGATGGTCGGGGTTGGCCAGGTTGATGAGCCACTTCAGCCATTCAATCGCGGTCTGCATCCGTGGTTCCCAGTTCGACGCCCGGTGGCCCCCTCCCCATATTGGAGAAGACGGTGGACTGGCAGTCTACGCCGTACGCTCGAAACCCCGATGGGAGTTCTGGTTCCGGCAATCGCAGCTGGCGAAAACTGCCGAACCGGAGGACTGGGCAGGGCGGCCTGTTGTAACGATCATCCGAGGAATCAATTCGAACTTTTTGAGGCAAGAGTTTCGAGTGTTGATATGTGTCGACGCGGTCCGTACTACAATCCAGAATTCAGAAACCGGAGCGTGGCAGGAGAGGTAACCTGTCATGCCCGTAAGAGTTTCGCAGATTCGTGACGATCGACAGCTTGGTTGTTGTCAACGAGTTGCGGTGTGCGACTGATCCAGGAACCATGACCATGCGGTGTTCGAAAAAGGCGTCCCGATTGATGGGAAGTTCGCGTCCGTGCGTTTCACGCACCGGATTTACGTTGCTTGAGCTGATGATCGTGCTCGCGATTATTGCTGTGATCGCTGGCATGGTGGTTCCCCGGTTCCTGTCATCACAGCAGACCGCCAACATCAAGACCACCAAGTCGGTGATTCTGAACACCGAGAAAGCCCTGGAACTCTACGCCGTCGAGCACAACGGGCAGCTGCCGTCCCAGGAAGGTCTGAAGGCACTTGTCCAACCGATGGACCTGGATGGCAAGCCCATGAAAGCTTTCATGGAAGAACTGCCCAAAGACGCATGGGGCCAGCCGTTGTTCTATGAATACCCGAACACCAAATCCCAGAACCAGAATGCGGATCGAGCGGCCATCTGGTCGGCGGGACCGAACGGTCAAAATGAGAACGGTGAAGGCGACGACGTCAAGAACTGGACGACGAAGTAACTTGCGGCCAAGCCACTCGAAGGGCTGGAACAACCACCGCGATACAATCTGACAATAGACCGGGCAGATTGCCTGGTCTGTTGTCGTAAATACGATCACGGAGGGCAGCTTCCGCTCAGCAGTCCGTTAAAAAACGGGGGACAGACTGTCAGACGCCCGTCGGGGGATCGTGCAGCGTCGATTTCGCGGGCCCCTCCAGCTGAAACTCTTCGATAATCTGCTCGCGCTGAATCTGCACCTGACGATCGAAGGCAGACAGCACATCAATGGCCCGATCCCGCGAGGTCACCAGCCCGATAATCAGGTACTGGACAACCGCCACTCCATAGCAGACCCACCCGACCACCCCGCCAAAGATCACCGCCAGAATCGCAAAGACCGGCGATGACCGATTCAGATGCTGGCAGGCCACTCCCTTAATGACCGGTATAAAAATCCCCCGCAGGTTGCCAAGCACCCCTTTTCGGCGATCGAATGGCAGCTTCTTGACGCCCGGATGGATGATCGAAAACAACTGCTGGTCAGGCATCGACTCAATCACGCCGATGGCCACCATCAGCCGCCCGGCGGCAATCCAAAAGTTATCCTCCGAGAAGTTGAGGTTCCATTGAATATGCATTTTGACCTGCAGCCACTGGCTGACATTGTTGGTCAAAAAATGCTGCAACCAGGACTCAAAGTTCCGGGTGGCGACAAAGAGCAGAATCGCCCCGCGGGTCCACTGCTCGATGTCCTTGTCGAATTCATCGTCCTGCTGGGCCGACCGACTGATGCGGCGGCGGGCTCCGCGCATCAGAGGCACCACGACCACCCCGATGATGAGCCGGGTACAAGGTCGCACGATCGGCGACAGGATTTTATCCACCAGCCAAAGTTTCCCGAATACCGGCAATGTCGAACTCCCCGAAAGTGGTCCCCCGTGGTTCCGCCCTGCCGCATGCGGACCATCGCTGGAGGCTCTCGAATACGGAAAGCCAACTCAGTGAACGGTGCAGAAACTCGCAAGGATCATATGTAATTCCGAAGATCTTCACATCTCGTCAGGTAAACCGCTTTATCGCGGGGGCATACCCGTGGGAACTTACCGGCCCGGTTCGCTGAGAGCAACAAACGCTTTCATCTGAATTTCCAGGGCGGGTGTATCGTGGTGATCGGTCTTCACGGTCACCCGCTGTTCCCACTCGCCCGCTTCTGATGGTGACGCGATCAGGTCGATCCAGTGTGTTGCGGCAGCATTCGGATTCTCGATCCGAGTTGTGACCGCCGGACCACCCTGGCATTCGACGATCCGGAAGGGCACCTGATCCCGCGAGCGAACCTGGATGCGACGTGAGGCCGGGACCCCGACAATGACGCGACTCAGATGGACCAGCGCGGGGGCACTCAATCCGTAGTTCAGCCGGACCAGCATCCGGGCGGGCATCGGTGGAATGTCCGAACAACGAATCATCAATGTCGACGCTTGATCCGTCAGATGCGCCCCCTGCGGCGGGCGAACCTCGACCACGGTCGTCCAGCGGTGCGTCCAAAGTCCCTGCTCCTCGACCGGTGCACCGCGTGAGACCAGCGGTCCCCAGGAGGCATTCGCGGGCCAGCCCGTCACTGTGGGCGGGGTCAGGGCCGCCTCGGCCGTACGGGCAGTCCGCACAATTTCAAACGGAATCTTCTGGGGAGCATCATCCCGCCCAAACGAAGTCTGCAACAGGCTGGGGTTCAACGACAGATCGGCTACCGTTTTGACCGTACCCCGGCATTCCAGTTTGACGGGGGCCAACGTGTCACCGGCCAGACTCTCCATCACATAGTTGTAGTCGGTGGTTTTAGGAATCGTCGGGCGAGGAGCCTCCAGAATCAGGGAAACGGCCTGTCCGTCCGCCAAGGTCAGAACATCCCCAACCTTCAGCTTTTGCCCCTCGCGCTTCACGGAGAAGCAACTGCAACCGACCGCTTTCACTCGCAGTTCCTGCGGCGTGGCAGCGGGGTTGCGAAAGACCATCTCGAACTGGCACCCCTCCGGTCCCGTGAACTGCCGATCGACTTCGCTCATCAAAAGTGTTTGCGTCTGGACCGCTTTCAGGCACTCAATTGCGGGCGGGATTGAAAGCCCACAACCCGCGCCCCACAGGAGCCACATACACGCCAGCCCACCATTCCATCGGCCTCGCGTCATCCAAGCACCAATGGTCCTGCCCCACTCCGAAAACCCCACCATGCCAGCCCCCTCGGGATACGAAACCTGACCAGACCACTAAGCATTGCCCACGCGGTTTCCGATCGCTCAGACATCGTAACACAGGCGAGCCAGCGGTTCCCGTCGACGACAGGGGGGACCTGGCCACGAGGGCCTGGGCGTCGCCAACCGTGGTGCCGGGAATACGTTTTCTCCCTCGCCACCTCTTGCAGCGGGCGGTCCGCTGACAATGTCGACTTCACCCCATAGCATGCACTCTCAAATCACACCGCTCGGGAACCTCTGCCATGAACGAAACACAACCCGCCATGCTCAACGAACTGGCTTGGGATCTGGTCAGCCAGATTATCAACGAAACCGACGAGCTACGGGTCGAGGCGGTCGAGACCAAGACGGGAGCGTGCGTTTTGGACTTTGGCGTCGAAGCCGTCGGATCGCTGGGAGCGGGGCTGGCTCTGGCGGAAGTCTGTATGTCCAGTCTCGGCGAGGTCTCCATTCAGTCCGGTGAGGTTGCCGGAGTCGGTTGGCCCCAACTGTTCGTGCAAACGGACGATCCCATCGAAGCCTGCCTGCTCAGCCAGTACGCCGGGTGGAAAGTCTCCGTCGGCAAGTATTTTGCCATGGGGTCCGGTGCCATGCGGGCCGCGTATGGCCACGAAGAGCTGTTCCGTGAACTGGAGTATCAAGAGGAAGCTCTCGCTGTTGTAGGGGTTCTGGAGTCTGGCAAATTGCCCGGCGATGCGGTGATCGCGGAGATCGCCAAACGTTGCTCCGTCGACCCGGTTCAAGTGGCCCTGCTGGTCGCTCCCACATCCAGTGTTGCGGGAAACATGCAGGTCGTCGCACGCAGTGTCGAAACCGCCCTCCACAAGTTGCACTCACTCGGGTTCGATGTGACCCGCGTCGAAAGTGCCTGTGGAGTGGCTCCCATCCCCCCAGTGGCTGCGGATGATATGACTGGGATCGGGCGGACCAATGACGCCATCCTTTACGGGGGCCGGGTCACGCTGTGGGTGAATGGAGAAGATGACGATCTGCTTTCGATCGGCCCCCAGGTGCCGTCCTCATCCTCAGCCGCCTACGGTCAGCCGTTCCTGAAGGTGTTTGAAGCTGCGGGCAAGGACTTTTACAAAATCGATCCCCACCTGTTCAGCCCCGCCGAGGTCGTGATTCACAACGTGGATACGGGACGAGTCCATGTCTTCGGAAAGACCAACCACACGGTGCTGCGAGAGTCGTTCGGGTTTTAGCAACTCACCGGATGAGAGGAGTCACCATGTCGCACAATGATGTCCTCGTCATTGGCGGTGGCATTGTCGGTCTGGCGACCGCCTGGAGTCTCCTGGAGCAGACTCCAACGCTGAAAATTGTGTTGCTCGAAAAAGAGTCCCAGGTCGCTCAGCATCAGACAGGGCACAACTCGGGCGTCCTGCACTCGGGTATCTATTACAAGCCGGGGACCTTGCGAGCTACCAACTGCCGGACGGGACGGCAGGCCATGGTCGACTTCTGCCGCGCTGAGGAAATCCCGCACGATGTCTGCGGCAAGGTCATCGTCGCCACCTGCGAATCCGAAATCCCCCAGCTTCTGAAGATTTATGAGCGCGGGATGGCCAACGGGGTCACTTGCCACCTGATCGACATTCCCCATCTCAAGCAACTGGAACCCGAAGTCCACGGCGTGCAGGCGATCCATGTCCCGGATGCCGGAATCGTGGACTACAAGCAGGTCGCCCAGCGCCTCGCGGAAAAAATCCGCCGGGCAGGCGGCGAGGTCGTCACCGGTGCGGAAGTCGTCGCCGTGGAAACTCGTCCCAGCGAGGTGATCACCCGAACCCGCGATGGTCGCGAATGGACCTCGCGTGTACTCGTGACCTGCGGCGGACTACAGGCGGACCGCGTCGGCCAGATGGCCGGTTGTACGCCGACAGCGCAGATCGTTCCGTTTCGAGGAGAGTACTTCCAGCTGCGCCCCGCCGCCGAGACGCTGTGCCGGAACCTGATCTACCCGGTTCCGGACCCGGAGTTTCCGTTTCTTGGAGTCCACTTCACGCGAATGATTCATGGGGGCGTGGAGTGCGGACCGAATGCCGTGCTGGCCTTTCGGCGGGAGGGATACCACAAGCTCGACTTCTCGCTGGGGGATCTGACGGAGACATTGCGGTATTCCGGGTTTCGCAAACTGGCCTGGAAGCACTGGCGATCGGGTGCCACGGAGATGTGGCGCTCGTGGAGCAAAGGGGCCTTCGTCGCTGCCCTGCAAAAACTCGTCCCCGCCATCCGTCGCGAAGATTTGGAACCCGCCCCTGCCGGGGTCCGGGCACAAGCTCTGAATCCCAACGGGTCCCTGGTCGATGATTTCTTGATACTCGAAGGACCACGCGTGGTCTCGATTCAAAATGCACCCAGCCCCGCAGCGACGGCGTCACTGCGCATCGGGCAACTGATTGGCGCACGCGTCACACCAAAGCTCGGCTGAATCCCTACCGCGCGGTGGTCGTGGTGCAGTCCGATTTCAGATCAAAATCGAAGACCAATGTCCCGGCAGCGACCGACACGCGTATCTTGGATTCCTGGTCGTAGCACACGGGAACGGACGACACGACATCTGCCTTTGGCCGAGCATCCGGATCATGTCCTTCCCCGCCGCTGCTCGCTTCACGGGGTAATGGCCGACCGTTGATCCGGACCGTTTTCTCGCCTGCGGGTACCCCCATCTGTTCCGAATTGAACCGCAAGGCGTATCGTCCCGAGCTATCGAGGTCACTGGCGGAGAAGGTCTTGTCGTCCGCTTCGAAGACGATGCTGCCCGAGGTCACGGGCTGACCATCCAGCATCACCGTTCCCGTGACAGAAACCAGCCCCAGCTTCGAGTAATCGGTCGACTGCTTCAGCTCGGAACATCCACTGATAAACGCCAGGCAAATGAGGGCGGGAATAAATCTCATGATACGGATCTCGAATGGGTTGATAAGGAGAGTCACCCACTCGGAGGAGCCCTTGCGCCCCCGAAGTGGAAATTGCGGAATGGCTAAAACGCCCCGACCAGATCACCGCTCTGTTTCGTTGACAGCGCCTTGTAGAGGTTCTGGTCAATGTTCTCTGAAAGGAAGTGCACCGACCCATCGCTGAACGTGAAAAAAGAGCCTCCCTCGTGCCAGCTGCCAAAGGTGATCTCCATCAGACTGCCGTTCGCGGCGGGATTGGTGTTCCGCAGATTCATTCCGAGAATCGTGGTTCCCACAGCCTCGGTAAATTCCGTTCCGCCCTTACCGCCGTTGCAGGCACAGGGGTCCGCTTGAGGAGAACCGGTATGCCAAAAATCCATCCCTTGCCCATCCTTGCCGAAATCAGGATCGGTCTGCGACTCCCCCAGCAGGAAGGTACTGGACGTTCCATCGGTAATATGCGCGATGTTGGTTCTGCTGCAGGCCGAAAAGATGCCGTTCAAGTTCAACGTCTCCAGCGACTTCGTCCCGGGCATGATGCTATTGCTCGTGCTCTGGTCATCCGAACTGGCTTCCGAGCCGGCGTTTCCCCGGTAGCTGCTGACCGCCCGCTTGTCGATTCCGTTGTAATCCGCCTGGAGCGGGATCGGCAGACTGGGACACTGGAAGATGGCAATCGGTGTTTCGCAGGCATTTTCGTTGGCCCCATCGGCATCCCAGTTGCCCGGACCGGACTCCTGAAAAACCAGTGTGTTGTAAATGTTCGCCTGATCCATGTAGGGCAGGATGTGCGTACTCCACAGTGAACCACGGGTGTCCCAACCGAATGGGAAGGTTTTGAAGTTGTCGTGGTAGTTGTGCAGGGCCAATCCCAGCTGCTTCATGTTGTTGCGGCAGGCGGATCGGCGAGCTGCTTCGCGGGCTTGCTGCACGGCGGGCAGCAACAGTGCAATGAGCACCGCGATGATCGCGATGACCACCAGCAGTTCGATCAGGGTGAAACCAGCAGTGCGGTTGCGGACATGGGGCAAAGACATGACAGGGTTCCCAAGACGAGAAATGGATCGCGGCCAGTGACCGGTCTTGAACGTTTCCGGCGACTGGTCATCTCGAGACGTATTGAACCCATGCTCGGTAAAGGAACGGCGAAACGAAGAGGAAATGAATGTTGAGGAAGAATAAAGATCCGCAACCAGCATTGTTCCGCCAGGCCCACGAACGAATGGAAAACCACGAGACTTCACCGGGATCACCCCTATCGAGCCCCCTCCCCCGTGGCCCCCTGTCTAATCGGCAGGCAGCACCTCACGAAATGCCGGTTCCACACACGAATACCCGCTCGCGAGAATTCACTCTTGCCAGCTGCCAGCGAGTCGTCGACACTAACCAGACGCGGAGTGGATTCCTCCCCGGAGTGGACCCGGGAAATGCAGGTGGTCGTGCTGGAACAATCGAAACACTCCCTCCGACAGCGTGCGATCGCGCGGCCCCACCGCCGACCGGGATTTACGTTATTTGAACTGATGATCGTACTGGCTGTTCTGGCCATTATCGCCGGGATGAGCTGGCCTCGCATGATGCGGTATATCGAAGAAAACCAACTCAAGGACAACACCGAGACCGTCCGCCGCGAGCTGGCCGCGACCCGCATGCTGGCCATCGATTCCGGATTGACCTATCAATTTCGGTATGAGCCGGGAAAGCGGGCCTTCATCATCCTGCCGCACGACCGGCCCGAGAGCCCCTCCGATGAAAAGGCCCCCGAAGACCGCCCCAAGGTCAAGACGGTCTCCGGTGAACTGGCGGAGGACTGCTCCTTCGCCCCGGCCACAGATATCACCGGCGGCGAACGGCTGGACGATCTCTGGCTCAGCCTCCTGTCAAATGGAGCCCAATACTCCGAAACCGTCTGGTCCGCTCCCATCCTGTTCCGCCCCAATGGAGAAGGCCAGACCCGGCACCTGACCGTTCGCGATACCACCGGTCGGTCGATCACGCTGCATGTACGCGGACTGACCGGGGGCGTGACCGTCAACAAGCTGCGTCCCGCGGAGGCTCAGCCATGAACCGCTACGCCTTTCGACTGGCGTCTGGCCGGGCGGTCCCGCACCGCGACGGGATGACCCTGCTGGAAGTGATGATTGCGCTGGCGCTGTTTGTGTCCGCGATGACGGTGATTTCGCAAATCTGGCAGATGGGCAGTGACTCCGCGATTCGGGCGCAATTCCAGGCCGATGCCGCGCTGCGAGGAGAGTCCAAGCTCAATGAAATCGCTGCGGGAATTCTTCCCCTGAGCTCCGTCGCGGGCCAGGCGTTCGAAGACGACCCGCAATGGACGTGGAGCCTGAGCGTGGACGACGAGTCCGATGCTACCCTCAAACGCCTCACCCTGACGATCAGCCACTCGAACTCCCTCGGAAGCCCGGATATCGAATCGACGTTTGTCCGGCTGATGCGCGATCCGCTGATCTTTCAGCAGTCGGGAACTGAATCGTCCACTCTGGAAACAATCAACAGCATCCTGTGAAGACCAGCCCCCCGCACTTCCGACGCCAGCGCCGTTCAGGATTTACCCTGATTGAAGTTCTGATTGCGCTCACGCTGAGTGTGGCGCTCGTCTCCGCCATCTATTACGCCGTCTCCTTACACTGGCGTTACGAGCAAGTCGGTCGGGAGCGAATCCAGCGGACGCAAATCACGCTCGCCATTCTGCGATTGCTGTCGGAAGATGTGGGCTCCATCGCGTTCGTCCCTCCGAAAACCACCACCGGAGACGATGCCGCCGACTCGACGGAAACCAGCGAGGAAGACACCAGTGCCGAGGACACTGATACCGAAGCAGCAATGACCTCCGAAGGTAACACTGACAGCACCACCGTCACCCAGCAAGCCAGCTTGGGAATTGTCGGGACCGCCGACACACTTCAACTGGATGTCAGCTTGCCCCGGCGGATGGATTCCATTGTCAGCGGTAGCGAGACCGCCCCAGCTTCATCGACCATCGAGAGCGATTCGCTGAGAATCACGTGGAGCATGATCGGAATCGACTCGGCCACGGCAACACAACAGGGCCCCGACGCAGCTCCCTCTCAGCTCGCGCGGAACGTGATCGACCGGCTGGCCGAGGCGGTCACACTCGATGAAATCACCGACACGGACCCCACGCAGGAATCGTCAGGGATCATTGCCCCCGAAGTGGTCTCACTGGCGTTCCGTTACTACGACGGCTACTCGTGGTTTGACACATGGGACAGCGTCGAAGCCCAAAGACTGCCCCGGGCGATCGAAGTCACGATGGGGTTCCGCAAGCAGGAATTCCAACCGGCCCGTTCACTCAACCTGCCGGGGCAGGAGCCGACCGTACTCTTGAAGCATGTGCTCCTGGTCCCGATCACTTCGCCGAACACGGGAGCGGAACTATGAAAGTCCAGCTGTCCCGAATGCCTCGCCGCAGCACATGCACCGTGGGTTGGCGAGGAGGTAGCGCGCTGGTCATCGTGATGATCGTGGTGGTGCTTCTCACACTGGGGGCGTACACCTTTTTGGACACCATGATTCTGGAACGACGGGCCGCTGACTTCTCCATCCGGATGATTCAATCGCGGGCCCTGGCCGAGTCCGGTGTGGAATTCGCCGCTTCCCGCTTGGGGAATCCGACCGACATTGAGAGTGATAACCTGTACCATGACCCATCCGCCTTCGCCGGGGTGACCCTGCTGGAATCGTCCAGTGACTCGGCGCGCGGACACTTCACCCTGCTGGCCCCGCTGGAAAACGACAGCACGGGAACACAGGTGCGTTATGGACTGATCGATGAGTCCTCCAAGATCAACCTGAACGCTATCGAGGCCCTGGGGCTGGATGAGATCGACGCCCACTTGCTGCTGATGTCGGTTCCCGGCATGACCGACGAAGCTGCGGATGGCCTTCTGGACTGGGTCGATAGTGATGAGGACGAACGCACCTATGGAGCCGAGTCATTGACTTATGAATCGCTCGATCCGCCGTACCTCGCCAAGAACGGTCCGATCGAGTCGATGGATGAGCTGCTTCTCGTGAGCGGTATCACGCCGGCGCTGCTCTATGGAGAGGATATCAACCGCAACGGACTATTGGACCCGAATGAAAACGATGGCGACCTGACAGCCCCGGCGGACAACGAGGACAGCATTCTCGACCTGGGATGGGGAGCCTATTTCACCCTCCATGCGATGGAATCCAACCTGATGCAGGACGGAGCCGAACGCATCGACCTGAACCAGCCACTGTTGACGGAATTGTACGATGAACTCTCTGAAGAATACGGCGTGGAAATCGCCACCTTTGTCACGGCGTTCCGCATGAACGGACCGGTGACACCGTCTGTCGTCGCCGGGACGACGGGGGTCACGACCGGGGATGCGGAAACCGACGATGCGCTGGAAGGAATCGCCCAGGGTCTGACGCAACAGCTGTTTCGCGTCGCCCAGGGTTCGGGCGGAACTGACGGAGCCGGAAATGATGCCGGAGCTGTAACGCGCGGTGGCATGGATCTGAGCGGCGGAGCCCAAGTTTCCCTAGTGTCGCTCTATGAGCTGGTCGACGCCGAGGTCACCGTCGAGATCGAAGGGAACGAGGTCACTCTTGCCAGCCCGTGGAGCAGTTCAGGCGGGGCCCTGTCGGAGACTTTACCGCAATTACTGGAAGAGATGACGACGACCTCAGCGGAAACGATTGACGGGCGCGTGAACGTCAATCAGGCGCGGCGGGAAATTCTGCTGGGCCTTCCCGGGATGCCCAGCGACCTCCCGGACCTGATCGCTGAGAACCAGTTGATCGATAACGAAGGTCAACCACTCACCGACTTGCTGAGTCAGCGCACCACGACCGCCTGGCTGCTGGTCGACGGGCTCGTCGATTTGCCGACAATGCAGGTTCTGGACAAATACCTCTGCGCACGCGGAGATGTCTTCACGGTGAATTCGGTGGGCTGCTTCGATCGCGGGGGAGCGACGACTCGCGTCGAAGCAGTCATCGACGCCACCCAAAAACCTCCCCGAGTGATCACCCGACGAGAACTGACACGGCTCGGACCGGGATACCGGCCCGATCAACTCATCCCAACCGTAACAGCTCCTGCGAAGTGATACCGGGCAGAAGTAACACAGGGCACTGGGATTATTTCCCTGCGACAACTTTGGAGCGCCGCTGCAGGAGGATGTTGACCCCCTTCTTGTTTGCCAAGGCCAAGTCCAGCAAGCCGTCCCCGTCGATGTCTCCGATCTGGAACTGCGTCCCCACGCCGGTATCGTTCCCGGCGGGGATATGGTGCTGAATGAACTTCGGCCCTGTCTTGGTCCGCTCGATCTCGTACCAGACCATAATCACCGGATCGTTGGCTCCGGGGTCGCCGCCATTGTGGGCGTAGTACCGCTTGCCCGTGATCATGTCTTTCTTTCCGTCGCCGTTGATGTCCTCGAACGCCAACGCATGCGTCTGCGAAAGACTGTCATCCACCAAGTGGTACGTCATGCCGGGCTTCCCCTGCTTCTCCCCATTCTCGAACCACCAGACGCCATGCTGATGGGCGCATGTCATCAGTAGATCCTGATCGCCATCCAGATCCAGATCCTCCGCGTAGATGTCCGCTCCAGTCTTCGGCTGGCCGTTCTCCCCGAGGACATGTTCCTGGAATGTCCACAGCTTGCCGTCGAGCTTGTCGGGCTGTTGCCAGTAGCCGTGCGGGATCACGACATCGGACTTTCCATCGCCGTTGCAGTCGGTAACGCCGATCCCGTGGTAATACTTAAAGGTGCCGTTCTTCCCCGGATCGCCTGGGGGACTGACCGCGACGAAGTTCCACTTCTGGTAGACGGCATCGCCGGCGGGGATCTCAATGTACCCCATCTGGGCCTCGGGCTGGCTGCCGAACACCAGGTCCGGCTTCCCGTCCCCGGTCAGATCCTTGAACTGGGGCGACTCGTTGCAGATGCTGGTCCAGATCAGATGCTGCTTCCAGTGCCCTTCGGCTCCCTTGGGATTCTCGTACCAGTGGAATGGATCGCCGGGGAACCCGACAACGATGATGTCGGTCCAGCCATCCTGATTGATGTCATAGGCCCAATTGCAGAAGCTATTGCTGTAGCCCACCCCCGCCCAGAATTTCCCCACCGGACGGAACTCGTGCATCTTCCAATCGGGAGCGGAGTACCAGACGTCCCCGGCGGAGATGTCCTGTTTCCCATCCTTGTTGAAGTCGCCGATCGAGACCCCCTCGGACCGGAAGTGAGCATCGAGCTGGACCCGTTCGAACGAGACTTTCGCATCTTCGGCGGGCACCACGCCGGCACTCAGAGCAAGAAACAGTGATCCGAACGCAAGACAAGCGAACCGCCGCATGGGGCCACTCCCGAAGGAACCAATTCGAAGCCGATCAATCGACCGATGTTGATATGGTATACAGGATCGATCAGCGCCGGGACAAACGTAACTCCCGAATCGCGGAGACGACCGGCGATTTGCGCACTTGCCATACACAGCCCCAAAGCCGCTACGCTACACTTTCAAATCAACTTCCACTGAAGTGTGGTGCATCATGTTTCCGTTGGCTCACGGTTCCTCAACAACCTTCGGCGTTTGGCTGTCCGGGATCATGCTGGGACTGGGAGTAACCCTGCTTTCCGCAGCTGAGTTACAGGTTCAGCCCCCGGCGATCCAGATCCATGACGCCTTTTCCCGCGTCCAGGTGCTGGTCACGCTCGATGGTCGGGATGTCACGCGGTCGGCGGCCTATGAGTCAGGGAATGCCCAGATCGTCACGGTCGACGCGACCGGGCTCGTTCAGCCGGCCAGTGCTGGCTCATCCCATCTGCTCGTCCAGGCGGGTGGCCAATCGGTCCAAATCCCCATCCAGATCACAGCTTTTGACCAGGCGCGACAGATCGACTTCATCACCGAGGTCGAACCGCTGCTGACCCGATACGGCTGTAACGCGGGTGGTTGTCACGGTAAGGCCACGGGGCAGAACGGTTTTAAGTTGTCCCTGTTCGGGTTTGATGGAGTCTTTGACCACCACGCCATCGCCACCGAAGCGCGGGGACGCCGAATTTCGCGATCATCCGCTCGGGGATCGCTCCTGCTCCGCAAGGCGACCGCACTTTCACCGCATGGCGGTGGTAAACGGTTTGCGGTCGACAGCGAACCCTACAACATTCTGCTCGCCTGGGTGGAATCGGGAGCCCCCGCCAGTGCCCCCGAGGTGCCCCGCGTCCAGAAGATCCGGATCGAACCGCGTGAACGGTTGCTGGCTCCCGAGGCTCGACAACAGCTGCGGGTCGTGGCGACCTACTCCAACGGGACCGAGCGTGATGTGACGCGGCAGGCGGGCTACGCGAGTAACCTGGAGGTCGTGGCCCGCGTCGATGAACAGGGACTTGTCACCGCCAATGCCTCCAGTGGCGAAGCGGCCATCATGGCCCGCTACATGGGCCAGGTGGCGGTCTTCACAGCCATTCGCCCTCACGGCAACCCGCTGGCCAGCATCCCGGACTTTCTGCCCATCAACGCGATCGACCACCTCGCCACGGAGAAGTGGAAAAAACTCGGCATCCTCCCGTCGCCTGCATGTGATGATCCGACGTTCCTGCGCCGGGTGACGGTCGATCTCTGCGGACGCCTCCCCAGCGTCGAGGAGAGCCGCACGTTCCTCGCCAGTACCGATCCCCAGAAGCGGCAACAGCTGATCGACCGCCTGCTCGATTCGCCCGACTATGCCGCCTTTTTCGCAATGCGGTGGGGAACCATTCTGCGAAACTCGCAACTCGCCGGATCGAATAAAGCCGCTTACGCCTTTCATAACTGGATCAAAGAGGCGATCGGTAAGAACCGCCCATACTCCGAGTTCGTGCGGGGCATCGTGGCCGCCAGTGGGGAATGGCAGGACGCTCCGGCAATCAACTGGTACTGGCAGTCTCGCGACGATCAACTGCATACCGCCACCGCCGACACCGCCCAGCTGTTTCTCGGAATCCGGTTGCAGTGTGCCCGTTGTCACCATCACCCGTACGAGCGATGGGGCCAGGAAGACTACTTCGGACTGGCGGGATTTTACACCCGGCTGGGCCGCAAGAGCTTTGGAGAGCCGCCGCCGTACTTCAGTTCGCCGACCCCGACGACCGGAGAGAAGAACCCCCTGACTGACAAGGTGCCAGAGCCGAAATACCCGGATGGGGAGTACGTGCAATTCACATCCGAAGATGACCCCCGGCATGCCCTGGTCGACTGGATGATCCAGCCCGAGAATCCCTACTTCGCCCGAGCCTACGTGAATCGGATGTGGGGACACTTCTTTGGTCGGGGGCTGGTCAGCGAAGTTGACGACATGCGAGAAACCAACCCCGCCAGCAATCCCGAGATTCTCGACGCCTTGGCCCTGGAATTTCGCCACAGTGGTTTCGACATGAAGGGGATCATCCGCACGATGGTTTCCAGCCGTCTGTATCAGCTCTCGTCGGAACCCCGTCCCGAGAATTCTCAGGATCGCCAGAACTTTGCCCGGTACTACGCCCGGCGGATGATCGCCGAAGTGTTCCTCGATGCGGTCGACCAGACCTGCGGAACCAAGAGCAATTTCAGCAACATGGGGGCGAATGCCCGCGCGGTCGATCTTCCCCATGAGGGATTCGGATCGACATTCCTCGACACCTTTGACCGCCCACAGCGAGTGTCGGTCTGCGAGTGCGAACGGTCGGCAGCGGCAACATTGGGACAGGTACTGCTGCTGTCCAATTCCGATGAGGTCGAAAACAAGATCGCCGATGGTAACGGACGCGCCAAGAAGCTGGTGGACGCCCAGCGGTCCCCTGCCGAGATCGTCGAAGAGATCTACCTGGCGGCCTACTCGCGCCCCCCCCGACCGGACGAACGAACCAGTGCCTCGTCTTATATCGAGGTGGCCACCGATCGAAACAAGGCCGTGCAGGATCTCGTATGGGCCATCCTGAACTCCCGAGAGTTCATGTACAACCACTGATTGATTGGCCCGCCAGGGAACACGGCGGAGTTCGTCGTTTACCTCCATCTTGAGTGACCGTTTACCCTGCCTGTAGACTGCCCGGCGTGGATTCGCATCATGCGTCACCCACGTGTCACACGGAGGTTGCCGGTGCTGCTCACTCGTTCGATTCGTCGCAAGCTCTCGCTCACACTGGGCCTGGTCTTTTTGATGTTTGTACTTTTCGGCGTCAGCAGTTTCCGCAGCTTGCGCGCTTATTCCCGGATGATCCGAAACCTCGAAACGAGTGTCCATGAGACGCCCCACCGAGGCGAGCTGGTGGCGGCGTTTGGCTCGTTCGTGGCCCCGCTTTCGGTCTCGATTCCCTATGACCCGGCGGACCCTACCCCCTGGCAGTGGACGGCACAGCGACAACAGGGCGAGTTTACAAAACGACTGGAAGAGGCCCGAAACAGTATCGACCGGTTCCAGGATCAACTGAAATCCAGCGGCTGTCTGACCGAACTCTCCACGGAAAAACAACGTGAATTGGACCTATTGTTTCAGCGAATCGACTCCGAATTCAAGCTGTTCGAGGACGAGGCCAGGAACCTGACCGACCCGGACAAACATGCCGCCAGTATCACCTGGATGCTGCGTTCCACGTCGGAACTGATCGATCTGTCCGCGCAGATGCCCGACCCCGTCGATCATCTGATTCGCCTGCTGGGAGAGTCCCGGGCGGACCATGAGTCGCACCGGCGGCTGGTGCTGTCCTTGGGCATCATTTCACTATTGATGTTCAGTTTCGTTTCGATCATGGGGTATCACTGGTTCTTCAAGCCACTGCGGGAACTGCATCAGGACTTTCAGACGGTGGCCAATGGCGACTACTCCCATCGATCGAGTGTGTCGACCAATGACGAACTGGCCAGCCTGGCCCAGGCTTTTAACAGTGTAACCAGCCGGTTTCAGAACGAAGTCGCCAGCCGGGAACAGGAAATCAGCATTCAGGCCCGCAAGCTGATCCAGTCAGAACGAGTCGTGAATGTGGGCTTCCTGGCTGCGGGTGTGGCCCATGACCTGAATAACCCGCTGGGGATCATGGCGGCCTGCGGCGAGGCGATCGAACGACAGTTCTGCGTCCCGATGGCCGAGTGGACGAGCGGCGATTACGACATGTGCCGTGAGTACAGCCAGATGATCTCAAGCAATGTCCAGCGGTGCCAGCGGATGACGCACCGCCTGCTCGATTTTGCCCACGGGACGAATGCGGAACGGAATTATTACGATCTGACCGCCATCATTCGGGATGTCGTACAGACCGCCGAACACATGGGTAAATACCGTGACCGACGGATCATCTTCGATCGGGCAGAGCCGTGCGAAGCCTATGTCTCGGGGGATGAAATCAAACAGGTCGTCCTGAACCTGGTGGCCAACGCCTTACAGGCAACCCCCGCAGGCGGGCAGTTGACGATCTCGATGACCGAAACCACGGAGCAGGTGGAAATGGTCTTTCAGGACACGGGGTGCGGCATGACCCCCGAGATCCTGCAGAACTTGTTCGATCCGTTCTTCACGACGAAAGAAGTCGGGCAGGGAACGGGCCTGGGATTGTCACTCACCCGCAAGATGATCGAGTCCCACGGGGGGACGATCACGGCCAGCAGCGAAGGTCTCAGCAAAGGCAGCACGTTCCGTGTCCAGATCCCCAAAAAGCCCACCCCGCTGAATCGCCTGGTGTAGACCAGATCTCCGACTCGAAACTCGCACGTGATACTCTACACTGCCGTGACCCAATTGCCTCCGTACTACATCATTTCGATGAAAACTGATGACAGTCATGAATCATCGTGCCATGAAATGCAGCATAAACCTCCCCGCTGGCCTGCCAAGTTTGACAGATTTCACGCCAGTTCGCGGTAACGACCGCGACAACTTGTGGATCCCACTGTGACCCTTTTCCGGATTCGAGATTTGCTAAAACCTGCTCTTCACTCATTGCGGGGCGGTACGGTCGAGCACTTCGCATCGCGTCGCATGCGTCTGCCACCGCAATGATGCGGGCATGCAACGGTATCGACTCCTTTGCCAGCCGGCAGGGATATCCTTTGCCATCATATCGTTCATGATGATACCGCACCCCATCAAGTACATTTTCCAGAAATGGCACCATTCTCAACAGTTGAAAGCCGACTTCGGGATGTTGAGCAATTCGTTTGAATTCCAGCGCACTCAGCATTTCAGGCTTACCGAGTAGTCCCTCTTCGATAACAATTTTTCCCAAGTCATGCAGTATCGCAGATCGACGTACCGTCTCACACTCCTGACTAGTCAGTCCCATCATTTTCGCGATTTGAAACGACAAAGCTGCCACGCGAAGACTATGTCCTTCAGTGAAGGGGTCGCGGTTGTCAATGGCCGTCGTCAATTCTTCAAAAAGACGAAGCAGCCCCAGTTCGTGCTCTTTCTGCTTCTTGTACATACATTGATGCGAAGCAATAATCCGACTAACTGCTTTCAGTATCCCAATGTCCTCAGTTCCATATTCTCTTTGACATGATAGTAGAACAAGCCAGACGGTTCCTAACTCGTTACTCTCCACTTCCACACCAACTAGATTCCACATTTTAGACCAGCTGGTTTCTCCTGTTTCAGACTTGCCGCGATGCAATATCACGTCTGGCTGCCGACTTCGGCCCTGGCATTTCAGCAGCAGTCCCTGAATCTGTTCCATGTGGATTAAATCGCTACCCTGAATCATTGAACTCAGTGTTGACTTCCCAATCGGCACAATCGCACAAGCATCCGACCGCAATGTTTTCATTGTCTGTTTAATTACCATTTCACACATCGACTCTGATGAGACATCTGGTCTGACATATTGAACAAGATCAACTAATGCCACGTGTGCTTCATACATAAGCAACAGCTCATCGGAAAGTCCGGAGACTGCAGCCCTTGCTGCTTTCACTTCCTGTTCGTTAATCAATCGATGGTAACAGTTCAACAGCAGCATTTCGGCTGTATCACTGCGAATTCCTGTATGCCTTGCAAGCCAGCGCTCAGAGTCATGGCCTGCTCCCCGTTTTCTGATCCATGTGGTATGAGAGTCTAACCCCTGATGCCCCGCGAAGCGGGTCTTGGAAAGGCTCTGAACATGACGACGACAC
>QWPB01000169.1 GCA_003671275.1 Planctomycetota bacterium
ACGGTGACAATTCGCGAAACTCGTGACCAAGCTCCAGCTTGGTCACGAGTTTCAAATCAGCCGCCACGCGCTAGCGTCCGGTTTCCAGATGACAACGAATTCCAGTCCGTAGAGATCCGGGGGCTAGCACCCGGCGGCTGATGAGGAACAAGTTTCAACTCCAGTTCTGATCGACTTTCGCGGTCCAAGGTGTAGATCCCTGTTGCCAGACAGACGGGAATCGATCTGCGAGCAATGCCAATTGGTGTAACTCCGGGGATAACCACAGAGTGACTTCCAGCAAACGAAGGTGCTGGATGTCGAGGTCATTCCCATCCAGGTCATGCCAATGGATGATCCGTTCGTGATGAAACACTCGGTTTCTCAAATCACGAACCGCTTTCCACCTCGCCCCCAATTGCTTGATGTTTTTTTCGGCGGATGGAGCACTGGCAAACGCGTGTTTTGCCAAGTAGGGAGCCAGTCCCGTTGAACTGTGCTTGTTGCTGAAAAAATCAGTCCAGAACCCGAACTCCAGCTCAGCAACGACCCGCCCCGGTGTGACAGTCTTGCCGGATATTGTGAGCTTCTGTTTGGCACTTGTGATTTTTGCATTCTGCCAAGGCTGCAACGGACACTTCGAGTTGTCGTACCAGCCTGGATCGGAATAGCGCAACGTCAGGCATTCGTGTAGACGATTTCGAAGAGCGACTTCTGCTAACTAGAGAACGGGGTATAGTGACTCTGAGACGGGGACATTCCACAAATAAAGCCCCAGTGAGACATTAGGGGCGGCACCATCTTGGCGATAGGCATCAAGTCGCTCCTCGGCCAATCGTCTCTCGATAGCCGTCAAAATTGTTGGATTCAATGTTGTCTCCTGAATGACTTGACGATAAGATTTTCACGTAAACCTCGGAAACCCTTCCTTCACCGTTCGCGGTGGACAGGGGCCGAGGTCTTTTTTTTACCCTCAGGGTGAGGGATCAGACACTGACCAGCCCTGCATGCACTGGAGTTTTGGGTTTACCACATACCCACTCTTCAGCACCGAAAGCCTGCGGGGCACTGCTGGGCAAGCCAGCAGTGGCACCCACTTGGACGACATTTCACGGTTACTTCAGCGTGAACTCCGGCAGGTGGACAATCTGTCCGCCCTTGAGGGCCGACTCGTGGGCGAGGATGCCGACGCAGGTCCAGTTGGCGGATAGGGTGGCGTTCGGCCACGGGTCGCGGTCCTGGGCCAGGGCATTGAGCATCTCGTTCACCAGGTGCGGGTGCGAGCCGCCGTGGCCGCCGCCTTGCAGGAAGCTGAGGTGCTCGGCGTCGTGGATTTCGCTGGGCTTGGTGAACCGGCGGATTGGCTCCGGCAGCAGGTGAGCGTAATCGGGCACTTCGACCTTCGAGGGGATCTCGGGCTCGGGCTTCTTGGCGGTGTGAATGACGTGCGGTTCGTGCTCCACCAGCGTCCACTCGAAGCTCTTCTTCGTGCCGTACACGTCGAAGCTCTCGCGGTACTGGCGGGCCACATCGTACAGGCAGCGCCACACGTGAGCGGTCAGGTCACTGTCCTTCAGCTTGATATGGCAGCTCTCGACGGCGAACTTATTGCCCGACTTCTTCTGGATATCCTCACGAACTGTTCCCGAGCCGAAGCAGCTGACGTACTCAGCCCGCTTGTTCATCAGGCCGAGAACCGGGCTCACGACGTGCGTGGCGTAGTGCATGGGGATCATGCGTTCCCAGTAGTCCGGCCAGCCGTCCATGTCCTGGGGGTGAGAAGCTGCCAGGTGCTGAATCTGGCCGAGTTCGCCCTTCTCGTACATCTCCTTAATGAACAGAAACTCGCGGGAGTAGACGACCGTTTCGGCCATCATGTACTTCTTGCCGGTGCTGGCGACGAGATCGCAGATCTTTTCGCAGTCGGCGACGTTGGTCGCCATCGGGACGGTACACATCACGTGCTTGCCGGCCTTGAGGGCTTCCATGCTCATCCAGGCATGGTCCGGGATCGGCGAGTTGATGTGCACGAAGTCGACCTTGGGGTCGGCCAGCACATCTTCATACTTGGTATAGCGGGTGCCGACGCCGAACTGGTCGCCGACCTTGTTCAGCTTCTCTTCATTACGCTGGCAGAGGGCCTGCACATTGGCCAGCGGATGGGCCTTGTAAATGGGGAGAAACTCAGCCCCGAACCCGAGACCGACCATGGCAACATTGAACTTCTGGCTCATCAAAGCGACCCAATGAAATGAGTGAACGAATGGACCCTGCCGACTGACCGCAGAGTCTACCGAGACACACCGGCACGAGCCAGCGGACGAACCGGGAACCTACCACTTGGCTCCGCGCGGTTTCATGCCGGGCTGGGTCAATCGAATGCTGTAGAGCGATGTCCGGGCTGTAATGAACAGCGTTTTGAGGTCCTCGCCGCCGAACGTACAGTTGGCTGGTCCTTCCGGAACCGCTATCCGCTGAAGCAGTTGGCCGTCCGCGTTGTAGACGTTGATGCCACCGTGAGTGGTGTACAAGTTTCCCTGAACATCGAGAGCCATCCCGTCGCTGCCTTCGGGGATCGTGAATAATTTTTTGCCGAGTTTTCCCTGAAGATCGACCGCGTAGCAGTGGACCCCAGCGGGCAGCTTGTGAAACGCCGGATCGGGATGCCGGGCATGCCCCCCCGTGTCGGCCACATACAGCCGCGTCTCGTCCGGTGAGAACAGAATTCCGTTGGGCATGGCCAGATCTTTGACGACCGGTTCGACCTGGCCCGTCTTTGGATCGAGCCGAAAAACCCAGTGTCCGGGAATTTCAGCGTCACCCATCAACCCCCACGGCGGATCGGTGAACCAGAGCGAACCATCCGATCGCACAGTCACATCGTTTGGCGAATTGAACCGCTTACCATCCCACTTGTCGGCCAGCACGGTCGTCGTACCGTCGGATTCGATCCGGATCAGGTTTCTCGCGGCATGCTGGCAGGAGATGATCCGCCCCTCGAGGTCAAGAATATTGCCATTCGCCTGCTCGCTGGCCCGGTAGACCGACAGCCCGTCCTTTTCCGACCACTGCATCAGCTGGCTGTTGGGGATGTCCGAGAAGACCAGCTTTTTCGCGGAGGGGATCCAGACGGGGCCCTCCGTGAACTTCATCTCCCCGGCGAGCTTCGTGACCTGGGCTCCCGGAGCCACCAGCGAGGCGGGCGAATCCGCCGCGCGAGCTGTGGTTCCCACCACCCCCATCAGAATCAGTGCCGCCCACATTCTGAGCTGTAACATCGCCCGTGTCTTTCGTCAGAGTTGAAACTGTGGAACCCCGGGAGGCTGCTGGCCTCGGTGGAAAGGCCAGTGTATCCAATCGTCGAGCGGGAAGAATGCTCGGAGGCACGCCGGGTGGGGAGAGAGGGCGTAGCCGCTGTCGGGTTGCTGGCCCACCGACGATGCGGATGAACGCAGTAAGAACTCCGGGCGACACGCCTCAGGGACTTCAGGACAGATTCGTCGTAACCCCTTCCAGCTTCTCCAGCATCCATCGAAACCGCTTCGGGAATCGGCAGCGGATCACGTGGCGCTCGTCCGGGTACTCTTCCGAGAGGATTTCCGCACGCTCTTTCAGGATGATCAGCAACTTGCCGTTACCAGGGTAGCTGTCGATCGTGACTTCTTCATAGCCGCCGCCGAGGCGTTCGGCAATCGCACGGGCCAGGGCATCGAAACCGGTCCGGTCGAGGGCGCTGACGGCCACCGCGCTGGGGTAGCGGGCATGCAGCACATCCAGAAACGATCGGTCTTCGACCGCATCGACCTTGTTCAGGACCAGCAGCGGGTTCTCGCTGTCGACGCCGATCTCGCCCAGAACTTCCATCACGGTCGTGAGCTGGCGCTGGGCTTCGGGGTGGCTGGCATCGACGACATGCAGCAAGAGGTCGGCATGCCGGGCCTCCTCCAGAGTCGAGCGGAACGAGGCGACCAGATGGTGCGGCAGATTGCGAATGAATCCGACCGTGTCGCTGAGCAGTACATCACCAAACGCAGGGAGCGACCACTTGCGGGTCCGCGTGTCGAGCGTGGCGAACAACTTGTCGGCCACGTAGACATCGGCCCCCGTCAGAGCCCGCATCAGCGTACTCTTACCCGCGTTGGTGTACCCGACCAGCGAGACCGTCAGCATGTCGCGGCGGCCCGAGACCTCGCGCTCACGGCGTTTTTCGACCTCGCGGAGCTTACGTTTCAACTCCGAGATCCGCGTATCGATCAGGCGGCGGTCGGTTTCGAGTTGCTTCTCGCCAGGCCCCTTGCCGCTGCCAATCCCTCCCTCGATACGTTCAAGGTGGGTCCACATTCGAGTCAGCCGAGGCCGCATATAGAGCAGTTGGGCCAGTTCAACCTGCAGCTTCGACTCATAGGTTCGGGCATGGGTGGCGAAGATATCGAGGATGACTTCGCTGCGGTCAACGACTTGCGTCGCTGTTTCCTGTTCGACAGCTTTGCCCTGAGAAGGAGACAGGTGGTTATCAAAGACGATGAGGTTGGCCTCGGTGTCGATAACTGCCTGTTTCAACTCCGCGAGCTTGCCACTGCCCAGGCAGGTGGCCGGGTCCGGATTATCACGAACCTGGACCATCTCCCCGACGACCTCAGCCCCGGCGGTTTCGATCAGGCCCTTGATTTCGTCGAGAGCCCGTTCTTTGCCGCGCTGATCCTTGGAGTCGAGGACGGCGACCAGAAAGGCCCGCTGCTCGCGGACCTTCAGTTTTTCACGTTTGGGTTCAGACAAGTCGGGGGATGACCTTCAGGAGGACAGAAGTGGGCGAGGGCTCTCGTGCCAGTGGACACCCGGCGGATGGAAAAGTTCACAAGGGAATGGAAACCGCGTCCGACGCAGGAAGCCCGCTCCGGGACAGTGTAACTGAGGAACTCATTGCGAGTCTCCTCCGGACTACTTGAGCAGCTGATCCGTAACACGAGTGGCGTCCAGTAACTCGGAATGGAGGGCCTCAGGAGCAAGAGTTCGCCACAGCGTCATCTCGGCGGAATTCGCATCGGTGCAGCCGTACAATTCAGTCACACCGCTGGCGGCGGTGATGGTCAGACCGCTGACACCACCATACTTCAGGGCTCCGGGCAGCATGCGTGGATCGCTGGGAGTGGGGATGCTGCCAAAAGCGAAGCCGCCCAGATCCGCCACCGTGCGCCGCACACCATCATCAAACGTCGACCGGGCCAGCAGCACGACCAGCCCGGCGTCTCCCGTACCAATGAGATCGATCGACTTCACATCGGGATTAGCCGTGGCCGCCCGCACCAGCGTCAACACGTCCCGCACGCGATGCGACAACAAGGGGCGGTTGTAGCCGAAGGTGTAGCCATCGTATTTCTCGCTGACAGGGTAGCTGGCAGTTTCCCCCGTCTTCAGAAACTCGCCCGTCAGGAACAGGTCTGCGGAAGCCACTCCATAGCCCGCCGCAGTCAGTCGACGCACGGATTCGGTCGGCTGGCCATCTGCCCCAAACAGGATGTTCTTCCCAGCCCCATCGAACCAGAAAGCAATCCGCCCATCAAACCTGTCCGGATGGTAGACAGCTGTGACTGGTAACTGTGACCCCTCAGACAGACGCCCCACGGTGACAGACAGCAGTTTCAGATCTCCGGCGTCGACCGTGCGAAGTTCACCGATGGCCAGGTCCGCCACTTCCGGCAAACCGCGATCAAGTGCGAGTCCCAAAAAAGGCCGAATCTCCGCCCGGTAGGTTGCCAGATCCACCTTGGTCTTGGGAAGGCGAGCTGTCCAGTCACTGTCCGACTCCGCCGACAGTCTTTTTCGCAGGTCGACGGGGTTCAAGGCATCAGCGGGCACGGGGTACTTCTCATGAAAGACCGCCAGCTGTTCCTTGGTCAGCGGCCAGAAGTCGCTCTGATGAACCGAAGCCTCGGAGCCCAGCTTGAGGTGTGTAGCGAACCACTGGTACATCAACTCGCGGGACCGCTGGTTGTAGTTGTGGGGGAACTGCTTGTAGGTCTTGGCGGCGACCAGATCACTGGCTCCATAGAAGCCATAGACTTGTTTGAGTTCCGGCAGACCACTGGTCTCGATGTCGATCGTCCAGTCATCCGCTCCGACCATGCCCAGGGGACGCGGAGCCGTCAGGGCCGCGATGGCCACATTGTTGATCCCCAGCCTCAGATACTCCGCATTTTCACAGACACAGCCCCCCTGCATGTTGGAAGAGACCATCACCGCTGGAAAGGCGACCGCGGGGCGGGGATCGACCGCACACAGCATAAACGTCTGTGTCCCCCCACCGCTGGCTCCCGTCACCCCAATCCGGTCAGCATCGACATCAGGCAGCGACAAGATGTAGTCCAGCGACCGAATGGAGTTCCATGTCTGCAGGCCCATCTTGTTCTGCAGACGCAAGCTGGCTTCCGCATCATTGAACCCCTCGGAATGCGGGATCGCCTGGCTGTCGGCGTAACCGACCATGTCGTAATGGAACACGATGCAGCCCATCCGTGCGAGTTGGACGAACCGGGCTTGCAGTGGAGAGTGCGCCCCGGACAGGAAATCTTCCGCCGAAGTCGCGAGCTGATCCGTCGCCCCCTTGTCTCCAGCGTCATAGAACCGTCCATTCGGCCAGTGTCCGTGCGGACACAAGACACCGGGGGCCTTGCCGGAGAGCTTCTTGGGCCGATAGAGCGACCCCGTGACGTAGTGGCCCGGACGACTTGCGAAGTAGACGTTTTCGACCGTGTAGTCTCCCCGGTCATACTTCTTGGTCACGACGGGGGTGATCGGCGTCTTCTCCGGCATCGGATAGAGACCATTGGCGATCAACAGCTGCTCGCGAAGGCGTTTCGCCTCGGCTTCCCAGGCCACTTTGGTGGCGGGTGGTGACCAGGGATGGAGCTTCTCATTCAGATTGCGCTGCGGCTTGAGCCGGAGATCGTCGGGGCGCGCCCCCTCCGGTAACACACGCGGTGCTGCCGCCTGAACCCAGCTTGCCCCGCACAACATTCCCACCAGACCGAGCTGCCACCATGAACGCATTCGAAGGCTCCTGACGATGAATGGATTTCTTGAGACAGGGCTATCGTCGAAAGTTTGCCCCCAAGAATCAACGATGGCTGATTCGACCCGGCGATTGATGGGCGAGAATCGGCCTGATAAGTTCACAATCGAGGCTGCCGGGACGACTGAACCAACCATCACGGGACTGCATCGATGCAACTGACCGAAATGAACTGGCCCGCCATTGACCGGCTGTGCCGCGAGACTCCCGTGGTGTTTCCCGTGGCGGCACTGGAGCAGCATGGGCATCACCTGCCCGTCTTTACGGACAGTATGTTGCTGGGGGAAGTGGTCCGCCGAGTAGATGCCCGCATCGGGGAGCGAGTGCTGTTTGCTCCACTCCAGTGGCTGGGGAACTCGGATCATCACCTGGATTTTCCCGGAACGTTGTCCAGTTCACCCCGGGTTTATCTGGACCTGCTCAAGGGGTTGGCGGACAACTTCATTCGCCATGGATTCCGGCGGCTGGTCTTCATCAATGGACATGGCGGGAACGACATCCCCGGTCGACAGGCCGTGTTTGAACTGCGACAGCAGTACCGCGATCGTGACGACCTGCTGCTGCTGTTTGCGACCTATTGGGATTTCGGGACGCCCCGGACCTGTCGCGAAGATTTGGTGCAGCGAGAGATGGGGCATGCCTGCGAATGGGAAACTTCGATGATCCTGCGGATCGCCCCGCATCTGGTGCAGCCGCATACGGCGATTGAGGAAGTTCCGTTTGGCTTCGGGTTCGGCAAAGCGTATCGCGGATGGACTATGAAAGATCGGTCCATGCCCGGTCATGTGGGGAATCCGGCACATGCCTCCGCGGAAAAGGGGGAGTCCCTGTTTGAAACATTCGCGCAGGGCGTGACAGGTTTTCTCGGTGAGATTACCGACTGGGATCGGCGTGCCTGGAACGCGAAATAACTCCGTGTTCTTCATTCCGCAGGCGGTGCCGCCTTCCAGGGAACTCCCAGGGCCTGGGTGAAGATCCCGGACTGCCGCAGCCCGAGTGCCACCCAAACGACAACTCCGATCACGATCGGTGTGGCAAAATTATCCCCCACGCGGACATGCGTGACGGTGGCTCCGCCCAGATACCCGGTGAGCAGGATCGCCCCGAGAAACGCGGTTCGCGGGATCAGGAACAGGAGGGTGATGACGACCTCCACAATCCCGATCTGGGTCATGACCTCGGTCGTGAAACCCATTTTCTCGAACTGCACGGCCTTGCCTTCCCACTCGGTCAGCTTGGCTTTGGCGCTGGCTCCGATCAGCAGAGCCGCCAGCAAGGCGGTTAGTGCCCATCCCGCCACCTGAGACGTTTTCGAAGGTTTCACGAAAGAATCCTGAGCGAGGGGACAGTGAAGTGATCGTTAGATGAACTCTTGTGTCGTTGGTTTGATGACCAGTTCAGCCACGTGAGCCCGTGGCGGCAACTGAGCGATGGCCACGAGTACCGACGCAATATCTTCCGGCTGGAGAATTTTGGCCCGATGTTCCGCACTGACCGGAACGGGGCGGGCGTCGAGGATGGGTGTTTCGACCTCGCCGGGATAGACATTGGTGATGCGGATGCCGCTATTCTTTTCTTCCACCGCGACGGTTGTTCCGAGGGCAGTCATCGCGAACTTGGAAGCACTGTAGGCCACGCCACCCAGCACGCTGGCCCGCACACCTGCCACGGAGGAGACGTTAATAATCAGGCCGTCCTGCCGCTCCCGCATCTGCGGCATGACATAATGCATGGCGTTGAACGCACCCGTGGCATTCACCAGCAGCAGTTTGTCCCAGTCGGCAGGATCGAGGTCGCGCATCGTTCGTTTGGGGATATTGATCCCCGCGCAGTTGATCATGATGTCAATTCGACCGAGCGTGCGGGTTGCCCAGTCGATCAGTTCACGAGCCTGCTCGCGGACGGAAACATCTCCCGCATGGCATTGAATCCCCGGATTTCCCGTGAATTTCGCGGCAGTAGCCTGCAACTTGTCGAGCCGCCGCCCCGAGATAGCCACGGTGGCCCCGGCCTCCGCAAACGCCAGGGCACATCCCGCCCCGATGCCTGTTCCACCCCCGATAATCAGGGTTGTCTTGCCTGCCAGTCCCATGCTGTCGTCTCCGAGTACCAATCGCGGTTTCCCCGGTGTGTCGATCCGGAAACCCAGTCGCACGCAGTCTAAAGGCCGGGAGTATCCCCTTGGCAAGTCAGTCTACCCATGAAAAAAACCGACTCCCCCCTTCAGGGAAGTCGGTCTTCGCGTCGCTGGTGCTCACACACCATGCTTTCTTCGTGCAGAAGAGCCTGCCAGGGCCTTACCACTTGGGGGCTTCATTGGTCGGGCCGTCGCACGCAATGTCGCACTGGTTGTTGTCACAGTCGTCACTCGTATCGAGAAAATCTGATCCGAAGGTGTCTGCGGCCACACCGCCCTGGAACGACTTCTTCTTGCTGAAGCCGCTGAAGCTGTAGCACTGGTTCAGTTCTCCAATCGCATCGCCAACGTCGTTGAGTTCGCTGACGACAGCATGCTGGACCTCACTGAGGCCGACAATCAGTCCGATCACGAGGATCGTTGCAATCAGGACCAACTCGGCCGAGACCACGAAACCGCAATCGTCATTCCAAAGAGCTTTCACCATTTTTTCATCTCCCTGCGCAGTGCAACACACATTGTCAGCTGGGTGGGACGTCATTGAGCGTGACGCTGGAACCTGGGGGGGTTCCGCCGAAGCCGACATACATCCGGAAGCCAATCTCGCGGGGTAGACATTGCTGGGGAGATGAGGGGCCCCGCGTGGCTGCCGGGACTGTTTCGCATTCACCGTGCCGCAGACTTAAAAATCGCCGATCTGTGCGGTTTGGCTGGATTTTGTCGGCCCCCCTCTATCACAGGGACCGTTTCCGCCTGGAATTCTTGGCGCGACTTAACATCAACTTGTTCACGCTTCTTGTCACTGCTTGCAGCGGTGCGATTAGTCGGCCTGTGATTGCTGTAGGAATTCCCTGATCCGAAAACTAAGGATAATCACCCAGATCATCGGGACCGAATACGTCCTCCTGACCGGCTAAGTCGAACATTGGCTTGACAGTGGTTATCCGTGGTTCAATCATGGACGTAGCTCATTACGCCCATTGCTGTGCCTTGGGAACGTTACTCGGTGGTTTTGTTGTTGGATCTCCCGTCATGCTCCCAGCGTTTCTCGACCGGTTCTTTTTCGGTGGTTCCGTGCGTCGGCAACCCAGGTCGCGATTCCGGCACGCCGTCATTGCGATGGAATCCCGGACACTGCTGGCGGGTAACGTCACGGCGGAAGTGGTGGATGGGGTATTGAATATCCAGGGTGACGACGACGCGAATGAGATTCAGGTTCGCGAGACGGTCGATGGTGTGATCGTCCTAGGGCTGAACGGGACCACGATCAACGGCGAGTCCGATCCGTTCATCGCATTCGAATCCGATCTGGAAGCCCATGGCTCAATCAACATCGAGCTGAACGCCGGAGATGACAATGTGCAGGTCGAAGGGTTCGATCTCCACGGCTCGCTGATTGTCCGGGGCGGGCGCGGCGATGATCGACTGGGGATCACCGCCATGACGATCGATCAGCGAGTCACGTTCATCGGAGGGGCTGGCGATGACATCCTCTACGCGGAAGGTTCCGAGTTCACCCACCTGGGAGCCTGGATGGGTGAGGGGGACGACCTGGTCGCTCTCGTCGATAGCGAGATCACGGGAAGTTTGCTGATGACGGCACGTCGCGGCGACGATCGACTGTCACTGGATAACACGATCGTCGAGCGGCGGATGACAGCCCTGATGAATCGCGGAAATGATGATGTCCTGTTGACGAATGGAACCGAGACCCGACACGTCTTCATCTGGGGTGGATGGGGCGATGATGTGGTCCAGGTCGAGGACTCCAGCACCTCGCGATCATTCGTTGCTCGTATGTGGTATGGGGATGATGCCATCGCCTTCGTCGGAGAGGTGGATGTCGAGAATCGGCTTGTGGTTCGGGGACGTGGCCGGAACGACAGCTTTGAAGAGGGTACCGGGTCACTGCCTGAAAACTCCCGAACCATCGGAATGGAAGACGATACCGTCCCCGAGGTTGTAGCGGACCGCATCACGGCACTGGAAGAAGCTGTCAACGATGCCCAGTCTGAAATATTGCCCCTGGTGCTGACGATCACGGGAACCGGGTTGGTTGAATCCAGCGGAGTTCAGATTTCGCCTGAAGTGAATGTCACCGTCCATGTGACAGGTCTGGCGGGGACCACGGTCCTGCTCGATATTGATGGCGACGGATTCGACGATGGCACCGCCGTGGTCGGGACGAACGGAACGGTGACTCTTCCGGCAACGCTGACACATACCACCAGCAATCGAGGACTGAATACCCTTCGGGTCCAGCAGAGTCAAGGGGGCACCCCCGTCGGAGCAATTGAATCGGCCCGGGTTCATTTTGCCATTGGGCAGGTGGTGCGGATGGCCACCACCCAGGGGAATGTGGATATCGAACTGCTCGAAACCGATGCCCCCAATACAGTGGCGAACTTCCTGGATTACCTGGCTCGCTACGAGGGGTCAATTATTCATCGCTCGATCGACAACTTTGTGATTCAGGGCGGTGGCTACGATCTGGTCCCGCCGCTGGAAACGATCGTCAAGAACGTCACGACACTTAATACGGAGTTTCTGGCCAGCAATTCCAACCTGCGGGGAACCTTGTCGATGGCTTTGCCCGCGGGGAACCCCAACGGCGGAACCAGCGAATGGTTCATCAACACAGTCGATAATTCCAATCTGGATGCTGCCCAGCACATGGTGTTTGGCCGCGTGATCGGCGACGGCATGACCGTGGTCGATGCCATCAACGATCTGTCGTCGTTCAATATCGTGGCCGCATCGGAGATCACCGCCCTCACCGATGTTCCGCTCGCCGGCGGATACACGGCGTTTACACAGACACTGACCGGAACGGTCAATGCGACCCTGGGGAACGCCACGATCACCGGAACTGGAACACAGTTCCTGACGGAACTAACCCCGGGAGCCAACTTCCGTGTCGGAGGCGTGACCTACACGATCGGTAGCATCGAGTCGGACACGTCACTCACCCTCACCTTCGGGAACACAGCCACCGCCACCGTTGCCGGTCAGAGCGTGCAGGTCAATGCCGCTCCGACGGAAGCCCAGTATGTCCGGGTCAATTCCGTAACGACCATTGTGAATGGCTGATCCCCATTCGCGTTACATCCCCAGCAGATCGCGAACGACTGGGGGATGGTGACCAATCAACAGTTCCCCCGCCTCAATCCCCGTTAGTCCGCCCAGCAGGCGAGCCTGGGACTCGACCATGCGGAAGACGCGTTCCTTCCCCGGCGGAAATTGCGTCTGGTACGCTCGAATGGAAGCCAGCTTGGTCTCCAGCTGGCCGCTGATATCGGAAATGAAGCTGCCGGGAGCGTCGGGAGTGGCGGACGCCCAGCCCAGCGGATACCAGATCAGTCGCGGGATGGTATGCACGGGAAGTCCGTCAAACTCGGCGTCCCATTTTGAAAGCCGGGAATAGAACACGGCGGCATCCGTGAGCTGCATGGCCTGCCAATGATCGGGCGAGGCCATCGGCGTTTTGCCGTAGATTCCGAGGACCAGTTGTGGTCGGTACCTCCGAAAGACTTTGGCTAAGGCCACGCGGGCTTCGTACCCGTCAAATAGTCGTCGATTGGGCAGATCGAGCGTAACCCGCACGGTGGCCCCCAGAATTTTTGCGGCGGCCTGAGCTTCGGCCAGCCGCGTCTCGGGACCGGGACTGCCAGGCGTCGGCTCCCCATCGGTCAGGTCAACGATCCCCACCCGCTTACCCTGAGAGGCCAGCTGTGCCAGTGTCCCACCGATGGCGATCTCGACATCGTCGGGATGGGCTCCGACGGCAATCACATCCAGCGGTTCGGCGGTGGGGACAATCATCAGGCAGTCTCTGCGTTGAAGGGGGCAGCCAATGGCCATGACTATCTCTGAGGCTTTGCCTCAGGCGCTAGCTCCAGCACAGCTCGCAATTCCTGGACGACCTCGGGCTGTTCCGAGGCCAGGTTTCTGGTCTCAGCGGGATCGGTTTCGTAGTCATACAACTCGATCTGGGCAGTTGCAGGGGCGGCCCCGGGCTTCTTCCATTCGATCAACCGGTGGCGAGCCGTTCGCACCACCCGCCCGAGAATTGGCCCCCGCGGGTACACGTGCCGCACGTGATCCTTGATTGACGTGGAGGGTCGCTTGAGAACAGGTACCTGACTGCGACCATCCAGACCTGCCGGGGTGGGCAGATGGGCCAGTTCACAGAGCGTTGGATAGAGATCCACGCTTTCAATCAGGGCCGTGGATGATGTCTGCGCGGTCGTGACTCCGGGAGCCACGATGATCAGGGGAATGCGGGTGGCCTGTTCGTAGTTGGAATGCTTGCACCACTGACCGTGGTCTCCCAGATGCCAACCGTGGTCTCCCCACAGCACGATGATGGTGTTCTGCGCCACCCCCGCCTCATCGAGGGCATCCAGCAGACGCCCGACCTGGGCGTCCATATAGCTGACAGCGGCGTAGTAACCGTGAATGAGGGTTCGCTGCAGATCGTCGGGCAGGGCCCCCTTTTCAGGAATTCCCTTGTATTGCCGCAATTCCCCCCACTGCGTTGGAGCGAGCGCCGGAGCCCCGAGGGGGGCGTCGCGGAGTATTGCCAGGAGGAATGACTGACGGTCGTGCAGATCCCAATACTTCTTGGGAGCACAGAACGGAAGATGCGGTTTCACAAAGCCCACCCCAAGAAAGAAGGGCTGCTCGGGAAGCAGAGCCGCAGCCCGCACCCGACGAACGGCTTCATCGACCAGGGCTCCGTCGTAGTACTCATTGTCGGCGACATCCGCAGCTTCGAAGGCCGCCCCGCGCGGCAGTCCCTGAGCGGGCTTGTTGTCGAAAAGCGCTTCTTCCTTCGTGAGTCCCGTCAGCGCCTTGCTCTCCGGCAGGGCATAGCCCACAACCTTCGCCTTCCAATGCGGTACGCTCCACGAGGGAGGGTCTTCGTGGTTTCCGTGTCCCACATGAAACAGCTTGCCGAGTCCTTCCGTCCGATACCCGTGAGCCTTGAAATGCTGCGGGAGAGTGACCGCATCCGGTCGGGATTTGCGGAAGTTGGTGGCCAGGTCGTAGATCCCGAGGGTCTCGGATCGCAGGCTGGTCAGCAGAGCGTTTCGTGAGGGGGCACAAACCGCCTGATTGCAATAGGCTCGGTCAAAGCGAACCCCCCGAGCGGCCAGCCGATCCAGATTCGGCGTCTTCGCCAGGAGATCGCCATAACAGCCAAGCACTGGCTTCAGATCATCCACACAGATCAACAGGACATTGGGAGGCGTGGGTTCAGCGGCCTCGACCGGGCTCGCATACTGCGTTCCGGTTGCCATCCACAGAATCAACAGCATCCAACCACGACATCGCATGAAATTCTCCCGGACGGAACGTCCGCTGGAACACGACGCGGCACTGTCAGGCCAGCGTCAGCACGCACTTCAGATAGGCTGATTCCGGACAGTGGACCGAAACCGGATGATCGGGAGCTGCCCCCCGGGAATCGATGATCCGCAGTCGCCGATTGGCGGACAGGGCCGCCTCAGCCAGCACGGATTCGAATTGCCCACGATCGATCAGACCGGAGCAGCTGCAGGTGGCCAGAACTCCCCCCTCGGCCAACACGCGAAGGGCCAGCGTGTTGAGGCCGTGGTAGCCCCGTAAGGCGGAGTCAATCTGCTCGCGGGCCTTGGCCATTTTGGGGGGGTCGAGAACGATCACATCGTATCGCTCCCCACGCTGAATGGCCTGTTCGAGAAAGCGGTACGCATCGGCTTTTTCGAAAGTCACCCGGTCCGCCAATCCATTCCGGGCGGCATTCCCTGTCGCCCGTTCGATCGCCGGAGCGGAACCATCGATACCATGCACTGATGCGGCCTGTCCCACAGCCGCCGCCGTCAAGGCAAAGCCCCCGGTGTAGGAGCAGACATCCAGCACCCGGCGGCCCTGACAGAGCTGGGCGACGGCCATTCGATTGTCTCGTTGATCGAAATAGAAGCCGGTTTTTTGACCTTCCACGATGTCGACCTGGTACTGAATGCCATGTTCCACAACAGTTAGATCGGACGGAGGGGCATGCCCCATCACCAGCCCGTCGTTTCGCGGCAGCCCTTCCTTTGACACGACACCCGTATCCGTTCGACGCCAGATTCCGGCAGAGGCCAGTTCGGAATTCAGAGCCTCCACGATGACCGCTTCACGGAGCGACAGAGCCAGACTGGTCCACTGAATCAGGAGATGGTCTGCATAACAGTCCACCGTCAGCCCTGACAGGCTGTCGCCCTCGCTGGAAACCATGCGGCCCGCCCGCCACGCGGGACCATCTCCAAAGAGCCGCCGTCGGGCGGCCACCGCTTCCCGGACTCGCTGAAACCAGAAGGCTTCATCCAACCGCTGGTCTTCGTCCCAGGAGTACAGTCGCACGCGAATGGCACTGGCCGGGTTCCATAGGCCCCATGCCACGAACTCACCCTCTGCGGTGGCCAGGCGCACCACCGCTCCGGGGACGGGCGTTTCTTCAATACGACCAATGGCCCCAGCAAAAACCCAGGGGTGACGGCTGAAGAACGGCAAGGCTCGCCGGGGACGAAGCCAGACAGTGGGGACAGCCGCAGACACAATGATCCCCACTCGGACTCGAAACCAGACGTGATGCCGATGGCCTGTACCGCTTCACTCACTTCTGAGCGGGGCGGGCCGTGTCAACCTCTTGCAGGTAAGCCAGCAGGCGGTCCCGCTCTCTGGTCAGATGCTTCACTCGCAGCTGAGCCCACACGCGGGTTCGCAATTCCAAGCGGTGAATCGGCTTCGTCAGGAAATCATCAGCCCCGGCTGTCAACGCCCGTTCGATATCGCCCATCTCTTTGAGAGCGGTGACCATCAGGATGGGAATCGACCGGGTCTGGGGATCGGACTTCAGCTGAGAGCAGACTTCATAGCCACTGAGCTTGGGCATCATGATGTCGAGGAGGATCAGATCCGGCATCTGCGTCGTGGCGATCTGCAGAGCCTCCTTTCCGTCGACAGCCATCAGAATTTCATGGCCATCATCGGCGAGGAACGCCTCCAGCAGATCGCGATTCTGCTGATTGTCGTCCGCAACAAGAATCCGGCCGATCGGCGGGGCTTCGCTCATGGTCATTCGATCCTCTGTCCGGGCAGCGCGGGCGCCGCTGTCTGTCTCTGCCCGTGTCAGGGAAAGTATACTCAGGCGGCTCACGGGAGGAAAACCTGTTCCAACCCCCTCCCTCGGAGCCGGGCGGTCGTTGACGTGCCATCTGGAAGATCGGCGGGATTCCTTGCTGCCGCTCCCCCGGACCACTAGTCTGCGAATGCGGGGAGTGCTGGTCGGTTCGTCCGCCAGTGCTGCTCTCCCGAGAACGGTCCCTGACAGCATCTATGACATCCACATCGCCGAGTACGACCGGGGCAGACGGTTTGCCTCGATTGGGAGCCGGAATCGAGTACGAAAAGTACCTCGATTGCGTCCATTGCGGGCTCTGTACCTCGGCTTGTCCGACCTATCTGGAAACCGGCAACGAAAACGACAGCCCGCGCGGCCGAATCTACCTGATGCGGGCCGTCACGGACGGACGACTCGAAATGTCGCCCACCATCGGTCGGCATCTGGAACTCTGTCTGGATTGCCGCAGCTGCGAAACGGCCTGTCCTTCGGGGGTACAATACGGCCGGTTGATTGAACCGTTCCGAGTCGAGATGCAGCAGCGGGCCATGGGCAGCCAGCCCTCGGGCTGGTTCCAGGAGTTGATTCTGTACGGTTTGTTTCCGTATCCGAAGCGGTTGGCCTGGGCGCTGCTTCCCGCACGGATCATGCAGAAGCTCAAACTCGACTGGCTGATGGAAAAGACCGGGTTGATCCGTCTGCTGCCCCAGAAACTGCAACGCATGCAGCGGCTGCTGCCGAAGCTCCAGTCGCCGTTACCCGCACTGCCGAAGGTATTGCCCGCAATCGGTCCGCGGCGGGCCAAAGTGGCGATGTTCACCGGGTGTGTGGCCGAGGCGCTGTTCGATCGCGTGAACTGGGCGACCGCCCGCGTACTACAGGCCAATGGCTGTGATGTCATCGTACCGCAAGGGCAAGGCTGCTGCGGGGCGATTCATTACCATAGTGGAGCGGCCCATCCCGCCCTGCAACTGGCGGAAGCCAATACGGACGCATTCGAAGTGGATGATGTCGATGCGATCATCATCAATGTGGCGGGATGCGGGTCCATGCTGAAGGACTACGGGCACATGGCCCACGAGCTCCGCCCGCAGGATGACGCACTCCGCTCTCGATTCGAGCGTTTCGCCAGCAAGGTCAAGGACTTCTCCGAGTTTCTGGCCAGCCTGGGTGTCGTGTCGCCACTGACTCCCGTGCCAATCCAGGTGGCTTATCATGATGCCTGTCACTTGTGCCATGCGCAGAAGATCCGTCAACAGCCGCGGGATCTGCTGAAGGCCATTCCCGGATTGAAACTGGTGCCGCTGGCCGAGTCGGAAATCTGCTGTGGAGCTGCAGGAAGCTATAACCTGACGGAACCCGAGATGGCCGATCGGCTGGGCCACCGCAAAGCGGAAAACATACTCGCCAGCGGAGCCGAGGCTCTCGTCTCCGCGAATGCCGGATGTACACTCCAGATTCAGGCCATGCTCAAGGCTGCCGGTCGTCCACTGCCGGTCTACCACCCGGCGGAACTGCTGGAGATGGCCTATGCCCAGCAGCTGGGGGCATCTCTTGCCGAGGCTTGATCGTCGTTGCCAGCCCTGGCAATGACGCGAACCGCGATTCCCACCACTGCTGAATCCCCCTCCTCATCATCCGCCATGCAAACACGACGACTGCTCTTTCATGGCCTGGAATCGTATGGATGGATTGCCGCACTCGTGGTGGCGCTGGGGGTAGCCATCACCTGTGTGGTGCTGCTGTTCCGATATGAGCAGAAACTGATCGAGCGCAAGCTGGGGTATACCTTGCTGGCGCTGCGGTTGTCCGTACTGACGGTACTGGGAGTTCTGCTGCTGGAGCCCGTGCTGGCCTGGACTCTCGACTTGGAGCGGTCGGGACGCATCGTGGTGGCCATCGATGTTTCACAGAGCATGGAGGCCATCGATGAGCAGGCCTCAGCGACAGAGAAACTCCGTGCCGCACAAGCGCTTGGCTTGCTGCCCCGTGAAGCCCCGGTGGATGAATGGGGGCCATTACTAGATCAAAAGAAAGACCCGGTCTGGGCCAACGCTGCGGACGAACCCGATGCCACCCGGCGGCAGGCACTGATCGATTCTCGCCGGGAAACTGCGGTGACCGCCATGGCCGAGATCGACAAGCTCGAACGGCTGGAGATCGCCCGCCGCCTGCTCAAAACCGGGGAATCGCCCTTGATCAAGGAGCTGTCCAAACTCGGACAGCTGGAGCTGTGTCTGTTCGCGGGGCAAGCCTCGATCCTGGATGAAGAGACACTGGATCGCCCGCTGGAGCCGTCCGGGGATGCGTTCAAGTGGTCCCGGACTGACCTGATGCAGGTGCTGTCAGCCGCTCCGGCGGAGCGAGGTGGACTGAAGCTGGCGGGGGTGGTGTTGCTGACGGATGGACGGGACAACGCCCATTCAAATGACGCCGAGTACGTCAAGCGGTTTGCGGGCGGGGCTCCAATTTATCCGGTCCTGATTGGATCAGAACGGCGTCCCAAAGATCTGGCGATTGGTCATGTCGATGCCCCTCCGACGGTGTTCCAGAATGACAAACCGGTCATCAAGGCAGCTATCCGGTCCACCGGATTTGATGGTCAGGAAATCACGGTCTTCCTCGACCAGATCGATGCGGACGGGCAGGTGATCGGCGAGCCCCAGACCCGAACCATCACGGCCAAGGGGCCCTCACAGGAGGTCCAGTTCGAACTGACAGCCGACAAGGAGGGCCGTCAACGGTACCGCCTGCGAACGGATATTCAGGATCAGGAAACCCGCGAAGACAACAATATGCGGGAAATTGCAATGCAAGTCGTCGACGACCGATCGGACATTCTGCTCATTGAAGGGGAGGGACGCTGGGAGTTCCGCTACCTGCAGGCCGCTCTGTCCCGAGACGAACGGGTGCAGCTGGATGCGGTGGTCTTCAATCAGCCATTCCTGGGGTTGCTGCCTGACACGTTTTTTCCGCGAGAGCTGTCGACGAAAGGACTCAATGCCCAGTCCAAATCCACGCCCTTTGAAAACTACGACATGGTCGTCGTCGGCGATGTCTCCCCGAGTGACATGCCGAATGCCCTCTGGAATCAGCTCAGCCGATATGTACACGAAGAAGGGGGAACACTGATCCTGACGGCCGGACGAAACTACTTCCCCATGGCGTACAACGACATCACCGTCGATGAGTTGTTGCCGGTGACCGGGTTTCGACAGTCGGAGTTGATCGATGCCACCCAGCGGCGGCGTCCGCAGGAGCGTGGACACCGCTTGGCCCTGACTCCGGATGGCGAGCGACAGACGATGCTGCAGTTCAGTGCCAATGAGGAAGAGAACCGCAAGATCTGGAACGAACTTCCCGGCCATCCGTGGGCATTGATCGGCGAAGCCAAACCCGGAGCAAGCGTGTGGGCCTCACTCAAAAGCCAGCAGGCCGATCCGGGGCTGGCCTGGGAGCGGCAGAATGCACTGCTGGTTCAGCAGTATCTGGGCACCGGGCAGGTGGTCTGGATCGGCATCGACAGTACCTGGCGTTTCCGCTTTCGCGTGGGGGATACCTATCACCACCGGTTCTGGGGGCAGATGTCCCGCTGGGCTGCTGAACTGAAGGCTGCTGCGGGCAACGAATTCGTCCGCGTCAGTCTGGAACGTCCGATCATCACCGAAGGGGAAGACGCTGTCGTCACCGCCCGATGGGATGCGGGAGCCCTGGAAAAATTCCCGAATATGAAAGCCCGCGCAGTTCTCAAGCTGGGAGGGCTCGACAGCAAGCATCCGGGCGTGACCGTGGAACTCAAGCCCGATCTGGATCGTCCGCTAATTCAGATTGGGCGAGCGGTCGGCCTGCGTCCCGGGGACTACTCCGTGAAGCTGGAGGTGGAGAATGGGGACATTGGTCCGAACCCGATCTTGGCCGAATTGACCGTGCTCGAGAATCTGTCCGCCGAACTCGCCGATGTCAGTGGCAATCGTCCGCTTCTGGAACAGTTGGCCAAGACCACCGGCGGCCAATATTTTCCGATCCATGAAGCGGCGAACGTCGTGAAACAGTTTCAGGACGTGAAAGAAAACCTGACCCAACGTCATGAAGTTCCGCTCTGGAACAACTGGCTGGTATTTCTGGTGTTCTGTGGCCTGCTGATGACCGAGTGGGTTCTGCGCAAGATCAACGGGCTGCCCTGATCCTCGGCGATCCGATCAGTCGGCGACGCGTTCCAGCTTGACGACCTGGTCCAGGTTGAACGGTCCCCGGTCGACCGCCTGTTCATTCACGGTCGCTGTCAGTCGCAACTGGGAACGCGAGCTGCGGCGGCTGTCCGGATAGCCGGTATGTTCGGACCCGTCACGGAGCGTCAACCGCACGGGCCAGGTCTCGTCCAATCCGCGCAGTCCTTCGACGTAAAGTCCCGGAAACCGGCTCCACGCCCACAGCCAGAGCGAGAACTGCGGATCGATCCGCCCGGCGATGTCACCCCATTCCATCTCTGCCTTAAACAGCGACGGCAGATTGGCCTGACGACACCAGGGGATCAGTACCTCCTGAATCCACGCCCGGCGGGAGGCGGATAACTGGAGGAACGCGGACAGATCCGGGGCAACGGGCTCGGTCATGGCACGGCTCTTGGGGAGGCGAAAGGAAGCCAGATCGTAGTCGACCTCTGCTGACCGTCCACCGTCCACCACGACGGGCCTCGAAGATTCCCTTGACGAAGCGTTGTGGAAGAGCGAGAACGTCCTTCATGGCCCCCGGATCCATGGGGCTGGCCCGGCGTGATCCAGAGGTTTTCGATGATTCGTTCTCTTTCGCTCGTCGGTTGGATTGGTCTATGGATGAACCTGGCTAGACCATTGGTGGCCGGGGATTGGCCCCAGATTCTGGGACCAACCCGCAGTGGTGTTGCGGCATCGGATGAACGGATTGCCACGCAGTGGGGCGGTGTTTTGCCAACGGTCTGGTCCCGGCGTGTGGGAGCGGGGTACGCGGGCATCGTTGTCAGCGAAGGCCGGGCGGTTCTGTTTCACCGCCTGAATGAGGAGGAAGTGGTCGAGTGCCTGGAAGCTGCGACCGGAAAACCACTCTGGAGAGCGGCTCATCCGATCACCTTTCAGCCACAGGTCGGCAATGACAACGGCCCGCGGGCAACTCCTGCCATCGCGGGAAACAAAGTCGTGACCTATGGGGCAGCGGGGGCTCTGACCTGTTACGAACTGGCCACGGGACGCGAACTGTGGCGGAAGAGTACCCACAAGGATTTCCAGGCGACGGAAGGATACTTCGGTGCGGGAAGTTCTCCGCTCATCCTGGGTGATCGCGTCATCGTGAACGTCGGCGGCAAGAAGCAGGCTGCCGGGGTCGTGGCCTTTTCCCTGACGAGTGGCGAAACACTTTGGCAACGTGTGGCTGACGATGCCAGTTACTCATCACCGGTCGTCATGACCTCCAACGAACAGACCATCGCCATCGTTATCACACGGCTCAAATGCGTGGGATTGATGGTGGAAGATGGAACCGAAGTTTTCAATGTCCCCTTCGGAGCACGCGGCCCGACCGTCAATGGAGCGGCTCCCGTGGTACTGGGGGATCGAATCTTCCTCACGAGCAGCTATGGTGTCGGCTCGTTGTCGGGACAGCTGACGTTCCCGACGTTTCAGACGGATTACTCCAGTGGCGAGTTCTTTGCTTCGCAATATGCGACGCCGGTGCCCTATGAGGGGATGCTGCTGGGACTCGATGGTCGCGACGATATTCCGCCTGCGGACCTCAAGTGCATTGACCCGGTGAAAAAGCGGGTCTTATGGAGCGAACAAAGTTTTGGCTATGGGACACAGATACTGGTAGATGGCAAACTGGTGCTGCTGAAAACCAACGGGGAGCTGGTGCTGGTGCAGCCCGATCTGACCGCGTACGACGAGCGCGGTCGCGTGACCGTGCTGTCGGGAGAAACACGGGCGTTACCCGCGTTGTCGAACGGTCTGCTTTATGTTCGAGACGATCAGGAATTGAAGTGTGTCGACCTGCGGGCTCCTCGGAAGGCAGCCCGCTGACCGCGAGGTTTTCTCAGCTCGGTTTTTTGACCGGCTTGGTGATCTTGCCCGCCTGAACGTCTTTAACAACCTCGGCCAGAATCGCGGGATCCTTCTTGTCGAGAATATGCTGAATGCGACTAGCGGGAACGCCCAGCCGTTCCATGATTCCTTCGACCGTGCCCCACAGCTTGGCCTTCTGTTTTTCCGAGGTGGCCAGGTACAGGTTGGTCACGTTCTCCGCCAGACTCTGCTCGTCCAGTTGGTCGCGGTTATCGTAAAACCGCTTGATGATCTTTTGCTGACCTGGAGTGAAATTGCGGGGTTCGGCCATGACGAATGCTTGCAAGGGAATCTGGTCGCCCGGACCCATTGCCCCGGCGGCGGCGAACTGTAGAACGATCAGCGGACCGCGTCCATCCCATCAGGCGGCACCCGGCCCAGGCTGGTAAAGCCCCTTCTGGCGGATGTACATCTCGACGGGACGGGGGGTCAGAAAGCGAATGCTTTGCCCCGTCGCCACCCGTTGCCGAATTTCGCTGGCCGAGTATGGCACAGCGGGCATTTCGACGGTCTGGATCGTTCTTCGCGTCTGCTGTAACAGCCCTTGCAGACTCGTCAGGTTGGGGGACTCTCCCGCCCGGTTGACCGCAACGACCTGACTGAGTTGCAGAATCCGCTCCGGCTCTCGCCAGCTTCCAAGATCAGCGACCGCGTCGGCCCCCATCAGGAGAAACAACTCGCGGGTCGGATCGGCCTGTTGAATTTGCTCCAGAGTTTGTACGGTAAAACTAGGACCGGGGCGGCTGGTTTCCAGCCGAGACACCTTGAACTCCGGAAAGCCCGCTAACGCAAACTCCAGCATCTCGACCCGAGCCCGCCCCGGTGTGACCACTCGATCGATCTTATGGGGCGAGACTGCCGCCGGGACAAACCAGACCTCGTCCAGCTGAAGGATCTCACGACAGCGTTCGGCCAGCAGCAAGTGACCGAAATGAATCGGGTCGAATGTTCCGCCGTAAATCCCCAGTCGCATCACGCCCTCCTGCGGGGGATCGTCGCGGGCCGCAGGTCATGATTCAAGTCGGTCGCTCACGCCTCAATTTCGGTCGGAGCGGACTTGGGGGGCTCAAACTTGGGGGCCGACAACCGATCTTCATCGAGATTGGCTAGTGGTTCCGGGCGGCGGGCAGACGGTTTTGGCGTGTAGGCCGACGGGGAAGGAGTCGGACGGGTGAGTTCGTCCTGGAACCCACTGATTCCCTTCTTGAACTCGGCAAACCCTTTGCCCAGATTCTTGGCGACATCCGGCAGTTTGCTGCCAAACAGCAAAAGCCCGATCATTCCCAGAACGAACAGTTCACCGACATTCGCACCAAACATAACTCTCTCCTGCCCCCGGCACACCCCAGTGCCTGATTCCATCCTATCCATCCGGGGAAAAGTGTCAATTCGCGTCGACGGCGCCGCATCCGAGTCCGGGCCCCGATCGACGGGGATTTACGGATAATCCGTACGACGTGACTTTCCAGCGGAATTTGTTTTCCGTCAGTCCGTCAATTCAATAAACGGGTCCAGACGTAGCTTGTGGTATCGAAGGGTACGCTGTTTTTCGTGTTCCAGCTGCTGTCGTCGCTGGCGTGTGTGCATGCGTTCGATCGCCACCTGGGTCTTCAGGAATAATTTCTGCCACTGGGCGGTGACTTCACCATTGGGGCTGGGGCGGGCTTGAGTGCGAATCGCCTGGCGTTTTTCCTCCGGAAGGGCCCGCAGCAGTTCGTCCTCCAGTGACAGGAAGAACTGAAATGTCCCCTGATCCCCCTGCCGGGCAGCGCGTCCGACCAACTGGCGATCAATCCGGGCCGAGGTGTGCATTTCCGTGGCAATCACATGCAGCCCCCCCGCATTGCGGACAGCAGGCTCCAATAGGATGTCCGTACCGCGACCGGCCATATTGGTTGAGACCGTCACACGTCCCGCCAATCCGGCCTGGGCCACGATCTCGGCTTCTTCCGCATGGCGGTAGGCATTCAGCACTCGATGGACGACTCCCGCCCTGTCCAGAATCCGGCTGAGTCCCTGCGATGCCTCCACGGAGGGCGTGCCAATCAGCACCGACCGTCCCGCGGCAACCATCTCCTGAGCGGACAAGGCCACGGCCACCCACTTCGATTCCAAATCGGCAAAGACCCGCGTGGACAGTCCCTGGCGCAGGCAAGGGCGATTCGTCGGAATAATGACCACCGGCAAGCGGTAGACTCGTTTTAATTCATGACGGGCAGCCCATCCGGTGCCGGTCATCCCCGCCAGATGTTCGTACCGGCGGAAGAACGACTGAATCGTAATCCGGGCTGCCGAACCAGTCTGAGCGGATAGCGGAGCCCCTTCTTTGGTCTCGATCGCCTGGTGCAGGCCGTCCTGCCACTTTCGGCCTTCCATCACGCGCCCCGTTCCCTCGTCGACAATGGCGATCTCGTCTTTATTCTCTTTCTCGGACTTGCGAACCACATAGTCGCGGTCCCGCTCGAAGAGATAGCGGGCCATCAGTGCCCGTTCGACATGTTCGTAAATCGTCTCGGTATCAATCCGATCCAGCACAATGGGCTTCGAGATCAACACGACCTTACGGCATCCGACATCGGTCAAATCCAGCAGCCGCTTGCGAGTGTCGATCTCAAAATCACTTCCCACAATCAGCTGCCGGGCGGCCTGATCGGCCCAGCGGTACAGGCTTTCAATTTCCGCCCGGTCTTTGGTCTCCAATCCGATTATCAGTGGCGTTTTGCCTTCGTCGATTAGGATACTGTCGGCTTCGTCAATCAGAGCAAAGTACAACTCGCGCTGGACCACGCCAGCCGCAGCCCCCAGCCGCTCGGAAGCCACCGTCACTCCCCCGCCAGGGTCGGCCCCGCGTTTGAGCCGATCGCGGAGAAAATCGAAACCAAACTGCGCTGCCGTGCCGTAGGTGATGTCCTTGGCATATTCGAGACCGCGTTCACTGTCTTCCATCTCTTCCAGAATACAGCCCGTCGACAGTCCCAGCTCACGAAACACCGGCCCCATCTCCTCCGCATCGCGCGAGGCCAAGTACTCGTTAGCCGTGAGCACATGACATCCCAGTCCTGGCAAGGCCCGCAGCGCGGCCGGCAAGACTGCGGTCAGCGTCTTTCCTTCACCGGTCTGCATCTCGGCAATATGTCCGTGAAAGAGTGAAATCCCCCCCATCACCTGCACTTCGAAATGCGTTTTCCCTAGAATCCGCTGCGATGCGGCCACCGCCACCGCATAAGTTTCTGGCAACAGCCGCTCGAGGCTTTCGCCGCCTTTGGCTCGCCAGCGCAGCTGGATGATCCGTTCCCGCAAGGTGGGGCCGCCCCGCCCCAGTTCCCCGCCGAGTTCCTTGACTCGGGTCAGAATTGAGCGGGCCTGTTGCCGCCAACGCAAGAGTTGCCACAGAGACCACATCGTGGAAGATTCCCGTGTGGGCTGGGTTTGTGTCAATGCGGGAAAGTCGCCGATCGAAACCGAGAGCCAGGTTGTGGAACCGTTGGTTCTTTGCAGCTGAGTGGCTTGAGCCGCACATCGCGGCCCGGACATCACTTGGGATGCCGGGTAGCAGAGTAACAAGAGGCGACGGAGGAGTGGCCGAGGAGGCCGTCCCGTCCGTTACAACGGGTTTCGTCGTTACCTTCCAATTCATTCCAAAGGCCCACTTCGCGGGCCAACAGGGGGAGGCTCTCATCAGTCCGTTGAAAAACTTGGAATAGGCTTCCAGCCTGTCGATATTCTGAAGGGAGTGACAGACTGGAAGCCTATCCCACGGCGTTCTTCAGCTGGCTGTCATACCACAAGGACAAGGTTTTGGAAGACGGCCACTACATGACCAAATCGCACGGGAATAATGAGTTTAGCGTTCATTGGTTCCGTCTCGATAGTCAATATCGCGTCGGAGCCTTGCGAGTTGTCGGCCGTTTCAATTTCTATTCGGACACTCTGGCCGGGGTTAAGCAGAATATCTTTGACGTTACTAACGACCGTACAATCACACGAGGAGCGTATCTGCTTGACCATCACGGGTTGCCGTCCGGAGTTCTTAACCCAGACCGCTCCGCGAACGCGACTTCGGGGGGCCAATGCAAGACCATCACTGGTAGCGACAATCGTTGTTCGCGCCGACAATCGATGGGCGGGCAGATCGATTCGGCAGAGATGAGTGACCACTGCGATGACCGCGATAATGAATCCCGAAAGACCACACAGGATGAGCATCGCTGGAGATGCGTGAGTGGGGTCTCGCGGTTGTTTAAAAGTCGCTGACAATTTCGGCTCCATAACTGGTTCCTATGGCCCGCCACACATGCAGATCGATTTCGTCATGAACTTTGCGAACGGCTCCATCGCCCATGACACACGTCACGCTCCCGCGATGCCAACTTCGAGCGGAAATGGCTCCTTGTCCCAAACTGTGGTCGGCCCAATGATCTACGCAATCAGGAATTCGCGAGTTGGGGGCGAAGATATGATTATAGGAAGTCATTGATTTGTCATTGGGCAACCACGAATACCCCAATATTGATGAATGGGATTCCTGCCCCGTCGCCAGTAAACAAGCAGAAATTGTTTCCGCGATAGTCTGCAGGTGACCATTCACGGCGAGTAAATCACGCGCGGGAGTGTAAATCTCGGGGTGACCATCGCCTATCAGCCGTTCACTGGCCAATACCGTTTGCGACATTCCATCGGAGATGCTGGCCGGACCATCAATTGTCCACGGAGCCCAATAACCGTAGAGCTCGGCTTCCCCCGGTGGAGTTGGTCGTGGGCTCTGACCGTTCCGCCACGAGGGGGAGCCGACGCTGGTTCCCTCATTCACTCGATAATTCGTACTACCCAAAGGACCATCGTCTGAAGGACAGCGGAAAATGGGGATATGAGTCCGCAATGCCTCTGGGTTTCGGGGAGACACGGGAGGCATCGGGTAAACTCGCTCCCATTCCAGTGAAAAGAATAGAGTTGACTGACCGAGTTGAGGAAGTATCTGAGTAATAAACGAGAATTCAGGTGGACCCGAGTTGTTTACTGGATTCCTGATGTACGGGGGAAACTTCCCCCGGGCAGTAGTATAGTCGTGAGTCGCAAGGCCGATTTGCCGCAAATGTGAGGCACATTGCTGCTGTCGAGCGGTCTCTCGCACTCCTTGGACTGCCGGGAGCAGCAATGCTCCCAGCAGCGAAACGATGCCAATCGCCACAATGGACTCAACGAGGGTGAAACCGCTCACTTTCGTTCTCGGTTGTGTCCGGTGTTGCTTCACATCCCCCTCCCGTTCAGAGGCATAAGCACGATCAGCCGTGGGCATATCATTACTCTGGTGCCCCACCGCCACCGCCTCCAGTCACAGTGGTGTAAGTGTAAAGCACCTGGCCAGCGTTATTTGAACACCAGTTGGTAAAATCAACGGCTCCGGTGCCATTGAGACAATCCTGTTCCGAGTTGTACCGTTTGAGGTTCCCGCCGCAGTCGCCAAAGTTCTCTTCGCAGTCGAATCCCGATGCGGGATCGTCGCACTTCTGAGTAAACGGGCTAGGGGATTCGAAGCACTTTCCATAATACACCGTGTTATTCATGGTGATCTCCTGGCATGACTTACAGGGAGTCGTGCTGGGATAGTCCGTTGACTTTGTGTCTTGGAACATATCCCCGGCCCAGCCGAATTGGTAGATTGCCAAAGAGGTCAACCCCATTGTGGCCCGGATTATCGTGGATCGTTTCAACATCATCTGCCTCCCGATGAGAGTTCACGACTGACGCAGTTTCCAGAGTGAGTAGGCACTCATGAAAAACAACCCCAGTCCGCCCAAGGTCAGCCCAATCATGATTGGGCTGGGAAATCGCGGACGAGCATCGACCACGCTGATCGTACCCGGAGCCATTGTTTTGACGGACAGAGACCCCTTTTGGGCGCGGACCGTTTTGCGAGCGGCGTCACGCTGTGCGGCATCACGCTTGCGAACGGCCCTCATGGCAGCTTCATTGTCGAGGTCGATCAACTCGTACCCCTGCGGTAAAGCCGGACGGAACACGGTAGACGCGATGGGCTTGTTGATCGCGACCGATTGAACCCGCAATATCTGAAGTTCTTGGTTAACCTTGAATTGAATTTCCCAAGGAAACCAGGCCCCTTCTGCTTCGACTCGCTGAAACTTCAGCACTTCCGTTTGTCGATATGAAAAATCCTTGAGCCGTCGAGGAAGATGACCGTGTTGCGGATCCAGCCAGACCGTCATCGGTAAATCGTTCTGAGCCGCGATTCCAGGGTAGGGAAAGTCGATTCGCCAACAAGCGTGTTCGCCGACTTGATCCGGGCCGACGAGCCGCGCGCGGTCCGTCGACAAGAGTGTGACCAGATTGAGGTGCGGCAGCTGTAATCGCCCAGCTGTGAAGTAATGCCCAAGAATTTGGCCTGGAGTGAAACAGGATTTTAAATTGTCGGCATACTCCGCAGGATCATCTTGAAAGAATAAGCGTCGCTTGCGGTGATCCAGATTCCAGACATGTGCTCCATCATAAGACTCCACGGAGCCTGGAAATTGATTCCCGCTCGGAAAGATGGCGGAAAAATGCTCGATGCCAGATTTCCGACCTTCAACGGCCCAGTGGGATGTTGTGAGGCGGGGATAGCTCCGCCCCGGTTCTAATTCCGGGGGAAGTGGGTATTCGATCTCATACCGACAGTCGATCGACTGTATCGCCTCGAACGACTGCTTGTATTGAGTAACGATCTGCTCCAGAGACTCTTCGACTGCCCACGAAGAGGATGCTCCAGAGCATGTCAGAAACAGGATAACACCTGCCATAACTACACTTCGGGAAGATCGCAACACGATGCGGCACCTCCAAATCAACAATCAATATTTCCGCATCTTACATACACACACACGGTATGTCAATCGATTCGATTGAAAGGCCACGGCGGACCAGTTTGTGAAACTGCCAGTTCGAGAGGGCGAAACTCCTGCCGCGCGGTAGGTCACAACTCCAATTCTTGGACTGGGCGCACACTCGAGGGCCACCCTAAGCGGCGTCTTTGGCCGGAGCCGCGGGTCGGATCGACTTGTTCCCCTTCGGCGTCCGGGCCTTCATGTTAAACAGACCGAAGATCTCCCCGGCGTTCAGGCTCAGCGAGGCGTTCGTGTTGTCCCCTTCACCCAGGACGCGGTGGAACATGTCGCGTTTCTCGTTCAGCACCTTGTCGATCCGCTCCTCGATCGTGTCCTTGCAGATGAACTTGCTCACGATCACCTGACTCTTACAGCCGATGCGATGGGCGCGGTTGATCGCCTGGTCCTCAACCGCCGGGTTCCACCAGCGGTCGTATAGGAATACATACCCCGCGAATTGCAGATTGAGCCCCACAGCCCCGGTGCCATAGCTCATCAGGATGATGTGCGAATCGGGATCGTTCTTGAACTTGGTCAGGATCGGCTCGCGCTTCGGCGTCGGAATGCCGCCGTGGTACACGAGACAGCCATACGGCCGCATTCGCTCTTCGAGCCAGTCGATCGTCTTCGTCCACTGGCTGAACAGGATCGCCTTGCCGCCGGACGCTGCGATTTCTTCCATGTCAGCTTGCAGGCGTTCGAGCTTCGATGACTCTTGCGTGAGCGGGTCGTAGTTGGAGATTTGCTTGAGCCGCAGCACCAGTTCGAACACGTTCTGGATCGAGACCTCATCGCCCATGTCATTGAGCCGCATGATCCCCTCCTTCTCGGCCGCGTCGTAGGCGATGCGCTGGGCCGGGGAGAGTTCGATGATCTCATCGCGGTCGAGACGCGGCGGCATGTCCTTCATCACGAGGTCTTTGGTCCGCCGCAGGATAAACTCGCGGCTGAGCTGGGAGAGCTGGCGGATGTCGGGATTGGCCCCCGGCGGAATGACCCCCATGAACTCGAACAGCGACGACATCTCCTCGGGGCGATTCTCGATCGGCGTCCCGGTGAGGCAGACGCTGCGGCCACGCGGGATTGAGCGGATCGTTTTGGAGGTGAGTGAATCGCGATTCTTGGTGCGTTGGGCCTCGTCGAGGACCACGAGGTCGAACCGTGGCAACGGGCAGGGGGCTTCCGGTTGGGCGAGGCCCGTGGTCGAAGCCGGTTCGCCATCGATGAACGTCTGGCACTCAACCTCGGTCCGCCGTCCGAGCCCATCACGGAGGTCATGGCCGTTCTTGACGGCCTCGGCAATCATCGCCTGATAGTCGCGGACGACGACCTCATAGTTGGCCAGCAGCACATGTGCCCCCGGCATCCGCCACGTCAGGTTGCGGCGAAACCCGTCACCCTCGACGGTCGTGACCGGGATCTCTTCCGCCCAGGTTTTGAACTCGCGCTGCCAGTTCGGAATCAGCGGCTTGGGGCAGACGAGCAGCACCCGCCGTACCTGCCCCGCTCGCAACAGGAGCCGCAAAGCCGTGATCATCTGCATCGTCTTACCGAGACCCATTTCATCGGCCAGCAGCGCTGCTTTGTTAGCGAACAGCCACGCGATTCCTTCGTATTGATATTGGAAGGGCTCGAACGGCATGATAAGTTCCTGCCCCTTGAGCCAGTTTTCAAGTGGGGGCTGGAGCAGAAAGAACAACCGATCCTGAACCGAGAGGGCATCCTGCGGCGGGCGGATCTTGGTTCGTTTTGTTGGTAGTGTCGGTGGGCCTCCCGCCATTTCTTCCACGGGAGTTTCTGGACCAATTTCCTTGAGTTCCGTGGCCCCTTCAGCCACGGGAATCGCGGGGGCCACCGGGATGAATTCGATCCCGGCAGGAAATGTCAGACCAAACGTTCGCACCTTGCCCCACGACGGGCGCCAGGTCGGGACGAATCCGGCGGTATTGAGCAGCGTCTTCGCCTCAGCCGACACGACCGGTGGCCGCTGCAGAGCGCTGTTCATTCCGGTGATGTGGATGCCGGGAGCAGCGAGGGCAAGGGAGGTCTTCATGACCTGAATCGGTGAATCTGCGGAGGATTCGTTCAACAACAGGAAGCCCTCCTGGAGATGACTGGCCAATTGGTGGTCCCCCATCCCGGAGGGATGCCAGACGGTTGGAGGCGATCTGCCATCCCTCCGGGGTCGCTCTCTGGCTGACCGCGAACGACTGATCGCTGAGAGCTTTTCCTCCCACTCATGCCGCCGCCCCCGCGCGGAGCGTCTCTTGCAGCGCTTCCCGCACGCGCTCCAGCGGCTCGGTCAGGTCCGCATCCCCCGGAAACGATTTCGCAATCTCCGTGACCAATTCCAGGTCGCTTCCGAAATCCCCCGGCAGCCGTAACTGGTGGGCTCCCGCTCGGATCGTTCCCTCTTCGGTCCGGGGCGACTTCGGCAGAATCAGTGCCACGGGCAACGCGATCACCGACCGCAACACCAGCATCTCTGGCTGGTCACATACGATCAATTGCGGCTTGACCTGCAACCGTTCGTACAGCGTCTTCCCGATCAACTCGGCACACACGAACGAGGTCAACGTTGGGCCATAAAGAATCTCTTGCGTCCGATTGGGTCGGACCGGAGTGGTACATTGAAACTCGAGCGGTCGCCCCAGCTGGTTCGTCACGAGCAGGCCACCGACAAAGCCGGTTCCCGCCACGTTGACCACCCCCAGGAATCCCAACTGCGCTTTGGGAGCCGCCTGTGCCATCAAACACCCCATCCGTAGGTCCACATTGCTTTGCAGCAACGTGAGTTGATCCGTATTGACCTCTCCCCGGTCTGCACGACTTTCAGGAGATCACCGGGAGCATCGGTTAAGCGGGGGCGAAGACTTGAAGAGACCCGCTCGGTTCAGGTCTTGCCAATCACGCGGCCGAGTGGACTTAACTACTTTTCACAAAGGCAGTTACAAACAGTGAGGCCGCAACCGTCCAGTGTTTCGCGGAAATCTTGGCCCCGTCGTAGTGGCTGTGGGAGTCGTGGGGAGAATACCGGTCCGGCAAGATGTGGGGAGTTTGCTGCTGGCGTCGTCGGAGTACGGCACGCCAGTGCCAAAGACATGTTCAATGCCGAACGGACTCCAGACACGGGGCTTTATAGCCCTTGGAAACCTCGGTGAACCACTTCACGAAGGGGCCTACCGCGACTCGCACAAGGGCGTCAGTCCCCCAGAATCAGCCAACAACTCATCCACCGTGGTCTCGCGAAACAATTTCTCCGTCGCCGCCAGGGCATTATCAAGCCGTCGATGCAGCGGGCAGAGCGACGTACCATGGGAGCGAATTTTCAATGGACAATGCTCAATCCGCTGGAGCGGGTCGACGACGGACACAATGTCCCAGATGGTCAGCACTTCCGGGGGGATCGCCAGAACAAATCCGCCATGTGGTCCCCGCTGCGACTGAACGATCTGGGCCTTAACCAACCCTTGCATCAGCTTGGAGAGGTAGGGCAGCGGAATTTCGGACATGTCCGAAATCTGTCGGGCAGTGCATGGCTGACCATCGCGTTGTGCAATCAACACAATCGCTCGCAGGGCGTACTCCAGCGTTTGGGAGATCATGATTTCGGTGATTGCCCCTGTTCGTAATTATGGACCTGAAGGTCAACATAGGCCGCCATCGACTCAAGGTCAACAACGCGACGCACACACATTCAAGGAAGGTGGTTCTGGCCACGGGGTGATTTCGAAATCGCCCGCAGGAGTTCCATGGTGCGGATGGTGGCGCCCTGTTGCCGCAGGACGAGCCCCTGGGCCAGCTGACCCACCCGACGAGCCTCGTCCGGGAAGGTGAGCAGACGCGTCACCGTCTGAGTCAGTTCCTCGGGAGAATGGACCACGATCGCCGCGTGGGCACCTCGGAGTAGTTCCACGACCTGTCGAAAGTTGGCGGTATGGGGGCCAAACAGCACAGCGGCTCCATAGGCGGCGGGCTCGATCATGTTCTGGCCGCCTCGGTTCGTCAGACTGCCGCCGACAAATGCGATATCCGCCAGCCCCCAGCAAGCGGCCAGTTCCCCGAGTGTATTCAGCAGCAGTACCGGTGGCTGAGCGTCACTGGTCGGGGTTGATCGCGCGTGATTCGGGCACGTCCCATCGGTTCGGCACCACAGGGGCAGGTCCCGGGATCGCACCAGCTCCGCCACCTCCTGGAACCGTTCCTGATGACGGGGAACCAGCACAAGGCGGAGCTGCGGAAACGTGGGCCGCAACGCTTCGTAGGTGTCGAGCGCATAGGCTTCCTCGGGAGCCTGCGTACTGCCCGCGATGAACACTGTTTCATTCGCTGCGATTCCGAAGGCGGTTCGAATCTCTTGGGATCGCGGATTTTGGCGGTCGGAGATCAGCCCGTCATATTTTGTCGAGCCAGTGACGATGACTCGATCTGCCGGGGCGCCCAGAGCCATCAATCGCTGGCCGTACTCTTCGGTCTGTACCGCGATGATCGTCAATTGCCGCAACAGCCCGCGCATCATCCAGGCGATGCGGCGGTAACCCCGAAAGCTGCGTTCACTCATTCGTCCATTGATCAGGATAACGGGGATTCGCTGGTCCGTTGCCTGACGGATGAAGTTGGGCCACAACTCGAGTTCAACAAGCACGATCATTGTAGGGCGGACGCGATCGAGGGTTCGCCGTACCGACCAGGTCAAGTCGAATGGAAAATAGATCACCTGACAGTCGGGATACTTCTCGCGAGCCACCGCGTGTCCCGTGTGGGTAGTCGTCGAGATCCAGATCTCCGCCTCAGGGTGGACTGTCCGGTACGCGGGCAGGATCGTTCGCAGGAGCAGAACTTCACCCACGCTCACCGCGTGGAACCAGATGGCGGGGCCTGTCGAGGTCCGGGTGATCCCTCGCCCCAGCAGTTTTTCGCCCCAATCGGAGCGGTTCTTATTCAGAACCAGCATCCGATAGACCAGCCAGGGACTGCACAGTCCCAGCAGCCCAAGATACACCAGATTGAGCAGCCAACCGATCACGCGACGGCGGGCTCCTGAAAGCGGAACGGATCCCCCGCCAGTTCGTAGTCGGGCCGCAACCCGATACTGCCGAGGAGTCCCAGTGAGATCGCAACCGTTAACAGGCTCGACCCCCCGGCACTCATCAGAGGCAGCGTAATCCCCGTGATGGGCATCAGCCCGACGGTCACTCCGGTATTCACGACGACCTGTGTTCCCAACAGGACGGTCACACCGGTGGCGACCAGCCGACCAAAGGGCTCTTCGGTACGGGCCGCGATCATGAAACCCGTGGCAATCAGTGTCATGTAGACCCCCAGCACGGCCAAGCAGCCACGGAGTCCCCACCGCTCTCCCACCAGACAGAAAACGAAGTCACTTCGTGACGCAGGCAAGTGATAAGCCCGGGGGTCATTGACCGAGACACCGTTGACATCACTGCCCCACAGCCCCCCCAGGGCCAGCATCTGTTTGGCCTGATGCAGCTGGTAATCGTCCGCACTGAGCGAGACCCCGTCGGCCTGCTGAAACAGGACCGTCACGCGCGAGCGCTGCTCGGCATTCATGCAGAGCCAGATGACGGGGAGACAGACCACCCCCATGGCCAGGACCGCTGCCAACGACTTCCAGCGGGCCCCTGCGGCGAACAGCATCCCAAACAGCACAGGAAAGAACAGCAGGGCGGTTCCCAGATCGGGCTCGCGCAAGATCAGCACAACGGGCACAAACGTGAGCCCGAACGGCGTGACCAGCCCCCACCAGGTCCGATGATTCCGGCTGTACATCAGGTAATGCGCCAATGTCAGGATCAGCGACAACTTCATGAGTTCGGATGGCTGGAAATCGGCAAACCCCAGCGGAATCCAGCCGCGGGCGCCGTTCCGGGGCGGGCAGAAAAAGACCACGCACAACAGTCCCAGTGAGACTGCATATAAGCCATAACTCCAACGACGCAGCGGACGGTAATGCACACACAACGGTACTAGAAACGCGGGAGTTGCCAGGGCAATCCAGAGCAACTGCCTGGGCAACATTCCCGTTCCCGATGCCAGGGCATCACCCCGCGAAATTCCTGCCAGTCCAGCGCACAGCAACAGAGCGGCACACAGTGCCACCATGGCGGTCCAGAACTTGGATGGCCAGCCCCCGGTCACGGATAGTCCTTCCTCAAGCGGCGCGGCGTTGTGTGGTCCATGGTTCCATCAGGGACGCCATGACATCTCTCGATACGTGACGGGCCAAGACCAGGTCCGTGTGCAAGTTCTTCCGTCCGAAATGTGCTGCAGCCTGCTGCAGGTTCTCTCTATTCACCCGCATCGCACCACGCGGCCCCGTGAACATCCAGACCTCGAATTGCCCCTGCAGCTGATCCCAGAACTCGCTGGCATCCACCCCAGCTTCGATCAGCAGGGCCACATCGAACTCGATGAAGCCGAGGACCGAGGCTGCGGTTCGGAGAGTCTGCCCCATGCCGGAGAAGACCAATGGTTCATACCCTTCGACATCGATTTTGAACAGCACGCGCTGTCCGGAGATGGATTCCTGGCGGGCCACCAGATCGTCGATGGAAACGGTCGCCACCATTTCAGTCCGCAGGTGTTCCCCGCGCCGGGCCGTGACTCCCGCCGCCGCAGTCGAACCACCGCTCCAGTCCTGGTCCACATGAAAGGGGATGGCGGGCCCCGACTCGCCCGCGGCAATGGCTTGGTACAACTCGATCCGGTCCCCACCGGGGTGATGCTGACGGGACTGCTCCAGATAGTTGTGCAAGATCGGATTGGCTTCGACCCCGATGATCCGCGTCCGCTGGCCATACTGGGGCAGGAACAGCACCTCCCCAAAATTGACACCGACATCAATCGCCAGGTCCGGGGCAAAACGCTCTGTGGCTCGTAACCAGAAATCACGATTACGACGGTATTTGCCACGGATCGTGTCCGCCAGCAGCATCTTCCGAGCCCGGCGATCACGTGGGTCCACGAAGACGCGATGCCCGTAGGGAGGCAGGGTGACACTGGCCGGATTCAGCTCCCGAAAATGCCACAGAATCCGGGCATCGAGGTACAGCTGCTTCAGGGGATCAAACACGTGACGCATCGGACATCCTTGTCTGGCGTGAGAACGCACGCCCCGTGGCGCGAAGTGTCGTCCGCAAAGCTGTTTATGGCAAGATGAGTCCCGCACTGGCCGTCCCGGTCGACCGCTTCGACAGGGCTGTCGACCGATTTGTGGGTATTGCTGCAAGTGAATGCAAATTCCTGTCTGCCATTCACTTGTGACACGGAACGGCAACTTCGCTCTCGTTGACGTGACTCCTGCGCCGCCTATAATCCGGGCGTGAACCATTGGCCCTCGCCGCCTGTCCGGCAGGGACGAGGCTCGGAATCGGTGTGATTCGGAGTGCTCAGAGCAAAGCAGACACGGAGTCGGGTTATGGCCGCTGCAAACGTTGTTGAAATCACCGATGCAAATTTCGAATCCGAAGTCACAAACAGTGAGACGCCTGTTCTCGTGGACTTCTGGGCCACTTGGTGCCAGCCGTGCCTGATGCTCAGTCCGACGATTGATGCTTTGGCGACTGAGTTTGCCGGCAAGGTGAAAATCGGCAAGGTAAATATCGATCAGAACCGTCAGCTGCCCGTCAAGTATCGCGTGGGAGCCATTCCCACGTTGATGATCTTCAAGGGAGGCCAACTGGTCGATACCGTGCAGGGAGCCCAGTCCAAGGACCGTCTGACCGCACTCTTGAACAAACACCTGTAATCGACAGGGTGGTTAAGATCACGCGGAACCAGAACGACACAGCCAGTAGTGCATGCCAGCCAGCCGGAATCGTCCCGGCTGGCTTTTTTTTGGCAGGGACGAACGCATCACTCGTCGCCGCGATCGATCACCACGCGGCACGGCGGCAGGCTATCCAGGAACAGTTTCCCGTAACGCTTCGTACGGATTCGCGGGTCGAGGATCACCACCTGGCCATGATCGGTCGCGGTCCGGATTAACCGACCAAACCCCTGCCGCAGCTTGATGGCGGCTTCGGGGACCTGGTACTCCATGAATGGGTTGCCGCCATTCTCCTTGATCCGCTCGACACGCGCCTCGATCAGTGGCTCGTCCGGCACGCTGAATGGCAGCTTCGTGATAATCACATTCTGCAGGGCATCGCCCGGCACATCGACGCCCTGCCAAAAGCTTTCTGTTCCGAACAGGACGGCCCGCTCTTCCTGCTTAAAACGATCAAGCAGTAGAGACCGGTTCGTGCCATCACCCTGGCAAAGCAGAGTCATGTTCTGCTGCACAAACCAGCGGGTCAGCCGATCGGCACACTGCTTCAGGGAGCGATAACTCGTGAACAGTACGAACGCCCGCCCCTGAGTTTCGAGAACATGCTTCTGAATCCGGGGGATGATCGCTTCGTCATATTTGAAGGCCTCTGTCGACGGGTCCGGCATCCGGTCGGCCAAGACCAGACGCACTTGCTCACGGAAGTTAAAGGGGCTGCCCTGTTGCAGTTCATCGGCCTGCGTCAGGCCAATCCGGCCGCGAAAGAAGCTGAAGTCCTTCTGCCCGACGGAAAGCGTGGCGCTTGTGAGAATCACGGTCGGCACCTCGGCGAACAGTTGATCGCGGAGGACCGGCCCCACGTCGATTGGCGCACTTGTCAGCTTCAGACTCTTATCGCGGCCCGTCGATTCGATCCAGTAGACCGCGTCTTCCATATCCTGCTGGAACCATGTTTTGAGGGCCACGGCCAGCCCGAGGAGGCGGTCCGCCGCTGCCTTCAGTTCGATCTTCTCTTCATCTCGCTGCAATGTTTCGGAGTAGTTTCGGATGATGCGTGACAGTTCAACGAGTTCCGGTGAAACATTGTTTTCAATCGGCAGTGGCTGACGGACTCGTCCATTCGAGCGGGCAAACTGTTCTCTCCAGTGATGGATCGAGTCAAACAGATCGCTGGTCAGGTATCGCAACCGCAGAACCAGCTCCTGGGCCTGCTTGAGCTGATACTGAAGTAGCAGCCCGCGCTGCGTGCGATCATTGTAAAGCTTGTTGAAGTTGTAGTTCAGCTGGGCATGCGTAACCGAGACCCCCAAGTGGTTTCCGGCCACGGCTTCCACCGTGTGCGCTTCATCAAAGATCGCCACATCATAATCGGGCAAAACGCTGGCCCCTTCCCGGCGCAGGGCCAGGTCCGAGAAAAACATCGCATGATTGACCACAAGGATGTCGGCGTTCCAGACCCGCCGGCGAGCTCTGTAGTACAGACAATCCGCGTGTGTCGGACACTTCTTTCCCAGACAGTTTCCGTGTTCGCTTTGGACTTCGTCCCAGACCTCGGTCAGGGGACGAAAATCGAGATCCGCCAGACTTCCATCACCGGTCTTATCGGCCCAACGGCGAATGCGGGTCAGCTGATCAAGTGGTTCGTTGTCGAACAGGGAACGGGCTTTTTCCCACGCCCCATGCATCCGCCGCAGACTGATGTAGTTCGAGCGGCCCTTGACCAGTACCGCCGAGAATTCCACGGGAAGGATCGCATTCAGGAACGGAATGTCCTTGGTGATCAACTGCTCCTGCAGAGCAATGGTATGCGTGCTGATCACGATGCGGCGGCGTTCGCCATCGGGACGCCGCGACTGCGTGGCCGCCAGAATTGCGGGGACCAGATAGGCAAAGCTCTTCCCCACACCCGTCCCGGCTTCCACGACCAGATGCTGCTGCCCGGCGATGGCCCGGGCCACACTGCGGGCCATTGCCAACTGTTGTGGCCGACTTTCGTAGTGTGGCATCCGCCGCGCGATCAGTCCTTCGTCTCCCAGAACATCTTCCGGGGTCAGTAGAGGGGTCTCAGGAGAATTACTCACTCCGGCGAATCCCAATGAGACAAAGATCATCCCGCGTGGCCGGATCGGTCGCGAACGCGGTGACCTCCAGCGTGATCTTCTGCAAGATCTCATCCAGGGGACCCGTGGCATCGGACATCAGGTTTTCCAATCGGGTTCGTCCGAAGATGCTCTTGTCCAGGCTCATGGCCTCCGTGGCCCCATCCGTAAAGGCGATGATCGTGTCGCCCGCGGTGATCGTCAGGCTCATCTCTTCATAGGTCATGTCCGGGACAATTCCCAGCGGCAGACTGGCGTGCTCCTTGCCAAATGTCCGCACCGTTCCATCGGCGGAACGCAGAATGGGTGTGAGATGCCCCGCATTCACCACACGCAATTCGTGCGTCTTCGGATTCAGTACCATACATAGAAAAGTGATGAATCGATGTCCCAGTCCGCTACTGGCAATCTCCGAATTCAACCGGCTGATCGCCTGAGCCGGTGAATCAGAGGTCAGCAATTGCAGGCGGGTTGAAGAGTACAGCCGGGCCATCAGCAACGCGGCGGGCATCCCCTTACCGGCGACATCGCCAATGGTGATCGCCAACCGACCATCTGGCAGAGGGACGTAGTCGAAGTAATCGCCGCCGACACTCAGCGCCGCTTCGTAGTAATCACCGAACAAGTAGCCCGGAATCTTCGGGCGAGACTTGGGAAGGAAACCCAACTGAACCTGGGTGGCAAAGGCCAGATCGCGTTCCAGTTCACGCCGCTGCAGCGCCTCTTCGTGTAGACGGGCATTTTGAATCGTCAAGGAGGCCTGCATCGCCAGGCTTTCGAGCAGATCGAGGTCATCCTCGTCGAAAGCCATTGTTTCGTTGCGGCTGACGATCTGGATCACACCCAGTGGTTCATCCTCTTCATCCAGCAGTGGGACACACATCATCGACCGCACGCCCATCCGGGTCAGGCTGGTCCCCTGTTTGAACCGCGTGTCATCCCCAATATTGGCACTCAGAATCGAATCACCGGACTTCATGACATACCGCACGACGGTCATACTGACCGCCACAGCTTCGGATTCACTGCCGCTGCGCGCCTGGGTCGCCTTGACTTTCAACTTGTCGGAGTCCGTGTCCTTTAACAGAACAAATCCCTGATCCGCGAGGGGGAAGATGTTGAACAGTGTCGACACGAGCTTGGGCAGGACCGCATCGACTTTCAGCTGACCTCCCAACGCCCGGGTGATCTCCAGTATGCCTCGTAGTTTAACCTCAGGCTGAGCGATGGCCCGATTGTCGTTGGGCTTGGGCAACTGGGCCCGCCGCCGCAGCGTCGAGGAGGACTCTGAAAACTCCGGCTCGGGGAAGGAATCAGGCAGGATGAAAATGCGACTCTCGTCAATCGCATCAAACTCAATTCCGGTCTGTCCATCAATTCCGTTAGGGGCGATGGCGGAGGCGATGGCGATATTCGCGGCCGAGGCGTTCAGATCAAACCGCATCGTGACATCACAGATTCGCAACTGGTCACCATCGGCGAGTTCTTGACGCCCTTCGATCAGTTTTTCATTCAGGTAGGTCCCATTGCGACTTCGCATATCCTCCACGAAGTAAGAACCGTGACTCTCCAAAACCTGCGCATGCTGGCGGCTGATCGCCGCGTTATCCAGCACCAGATCACAGTCGGGATGCCGACCCATGATCGTGCATGCCTTCAGAATCGGGTATGCCAGGACATCCACCTGACCTCGAAGGATTTGCAATACAGCCACGAGATCTTGTCCCCCGGAGACCTGCAAGTCTCACCGCCGACTTGTGCCCGCAGTCTATCCCCCGCCCTCCGCAGGGCCAAGGGTGTTGCCCGTCCCGAACCGTTTTCGCAAGGAGGCTGAGGCGATCGTCTGGGGGAAGGCTGACGCCCGACGAAACAATGCGCTGCCGCATCCCGCCCCGACCGGGGCTTGCATTCATGGTCACCAGCGAGTGAAATGTCACCCCTCGTGCCCGTAGCTCAGCTGGATAGAGCAACGGATTTCTAATCCGTCGGTCGGTGGTTCGAATCCACCCGGGCGCACTCGACT
>QWPB01000145.1 GCA_003671275.1 Planctomycetota bacterium
CTCAATTCGATCTGCGACGGCTTCGGCACCTTGCCCATCAATCTCCAGCGTCACCTCGGTACCGCAGGTGGCCCCCAGTTGGATGATGTCCATGACCGATTTCGCATTGGCCGCTTGACTCCCCCGAACCAGCTTGACCGAGCCCGCGAATTCTTTGACTGCGCGAGCAATCAGCGAACAGGGCAGCAGATGCAGCCCGTTTGCATTTTTGACGATCAGTTCCCGCCGCACGAGCGTCGGTTCGAGTTCCAAGGAGTCCGCGCCTGACATGGCTGGCCTCACTCCTCTGGCTAGGGTCAACACGGTGCTTTCCTTTGTCTGATGACGGGCTGGTTTTCGATGGAAAACCTGGCTGATCCGTTTCGAATGCAATTCGAGTGCCAAGACACCGAATTCAATCGTTCAGACAAGGGAACCCCCGGCGGGTTCAGGTCAAAACGGCTTCTCATCCCCTTCGCGGAGCAGGTCCATGACCAGTTCCGGAGTCTTCGACTGCCGCAGGAAGCTGCAGAAATCGTCACTCTTGAGATGGCGGGTGATCGTTTCCAGACCACGCAGATGTTCTCCCGGACGATCCGGGGGAGAGATCAGCAGGAAGATGATGTGCACATCTTCCGCATCCAAGGCCGCGAAATCGAGACCATTCACCGACAAGGCGACGGTCGCGATGATGGAATCCACGGACGCGTGCTTCGTGTGAGGCACTGCCACCCCACGTCCAATGCCCGTCGAGCCCAGCTCTTCCCGCTTCATAATCGCGGAAATGATGGCATCCGTATGTTCAGGCGCGATCTTGCCAGCGCTCTTGAGGGAGCTGACGATCTCACGAATCGCCTCCTCCTTCGTGGTCGCTTTGAGATCGGTGATCACGGCGTCAGCCGCGACAATTTCCGTCAGTTTCATCCCCATTCCCCAATGGAATTCCGAGCGGTCTCACCGATTCCGTGTCGCCAACTCTTTTGGCGCCGACGGGAAATGCCTCCTCCATGGAAAGCATGGAAACCGCCGGAGACATTCGTGAACCAACATCTTAGAGGCGATTCCCGCTCACCGCGAGTGCCCCGCTGGACCTTTTTCGATCTGTTCGTCAGCTTCGCCCCTGATGATCTTTGTCGTGACCGACGAAAGGGAAGCAGGTGCCTCAGATTGTGGCGTCCTTTGCGTAATCGCTAAGCGGCTTGTCGCGACGGTGATCCTGCACCTTTTCCTTGTACTTCACGATCTGGTGTTCCATCTTGTGCATCGCCTGATCGAAGGCAACAACAGCGTCGGCATCCTCGTGGGAGGCCACGAAATCGTGCTTGTGTTCCGCGTCGACCTGGATTTCGACTCTCACATGATCTGCCACCTTCAGATCCACGGTCACCGTGATCGCTGTCACCCGCTCAAAGTAGGTCAACAGCTTTTCGGCCTTCTGGATCATCTGGTCGCGCACATCATCGCGAACATGCCCATGTCGACATGCAATTTGGACCTGCATGGGAACCCTTTCTTCCAAGGTCTGTGGCATCATCGGGTGGTCAGGGTCGGGAGGTGGCATCCAAAGTTTGAATGCAACCAGCCCCGTGCCATAAGTGGCATCCTACGTCACTGGGCCACAGAGTGGAAAGCCCGGCTTCCATTTCACAACGTTTTCAGGTTGTCGAAAAACACTCAGCGCGGTCTGATCGGTCGATTCGCTAGGGTCTGCCTCTCGGAAGCATTGGAATTCTTCGCTTAATCACGGAAATCGGCACACCGGGAACGCCCAGTGCGCACACGAATGCCAATCTCGCGTCGCCTGCGTCACTTGCGATGACTGACGTGAATTGCGATCCTCGCGGATCACGGGCAGTTCCCGGTTGCCCGCTGAGAACATTCACCTCGAGAAAACATCCATGCTGCGTCACGATGGTCGATCTCCCAGCCAGTTGCGTCCGATTCGTGTCGAACGGCCATTTTATGGCTCCGCCCCGGGACGCGTGCTGATTCAGGCAGGACGGACAACGGTCCTCTGCACAGCCAGTGTGGATGAAGGGGTCCCCCCCTGGAAAATGCGAGATCCCAAACCCTCGGGGTGGGTGACGGCGGAGTACAGCATGCTGCCCGGCAGCACCGCACCCCGCAAAGGCCGAGAACGCAGCGGCAAAGTGGACGGTCGATCAACCGAAATTCAACGACTAATCGGGCGTAGCTTGCGAGCGGTCGTCGATGTGGAGGCGCTAGGGCCTCGGACGATCACCATTGACTGTGATGTTCTGGAAGCGGACGGCGGGACGCGAACGCTCAGTATTACAGGAGGCTTCATCGCTCTCGTCGATGCGGTGCAATCGTTGGCGCCGCTCGGCGTCGATCCAGCCCTGGTAATCCCACAAAGCATTGCCGCAGTAAGTGTTGGAATCTTCGATGGTGTCCCGGTTCTCGACCTGGATTACCACGAAGATAGTCAGGCTGGAGTCGATTTCAATGTCGTAATGACCGGCGAGGGCCGGTTCGTGGAGGTCCAGGGGACGGCGGAACATGGTACCTTTAGCCATGCGGAACTGCTGTTGCTGCTGGCTCTGGCTCAAGGCGGGTTGCATGATTTGCAAGCCATGCAAAAGCAAGTGCTGGGAGAGCAATGGCCTCTCGACACCAACCGTTGAATTGAGCTAGAACCAACCTCGACGAGTGCGTGGTCTCGACCATCTCCCCCCACCGGGTGGCTCCACCCCGGTTGAGAAGTCACCCCTCGTCGGTTGGTTCTCACCTCTCTTGCTCCCGCCATTTCGGAGGCTGCGTCATGCGCTGCTTCATGCGTTCATTCACATACGCGATGCTGGTCGTTTTGCTGGTGTCGTTCCCGGTTCAGGCGCAAGCCCTGATGAAAAAGTGGACCAGCAGGATCGAGGCCGATCCCGCCAAGCACTATCAACTCGACAAGGCGCACGGCCCGTGGATGGTAATGGTTGCCAGCTTCCGCTCGCTGGTCGGCGACGAGAATAAATCGGAAGGGATCTCCCCGGAGGAGACGGCTCGTGAGCTTGTGTTGGAACTCCGCAAGCAGGGGATTCCTGCCTATGTTTACGAAGTGAAGGCCGAACAGGAAATCGTCAAGGTGAAGGACGACTTCGGCCGTGATGTGCGAAAGAAAAACCTGCGACGGGTCGATTCGGTCTGTGTCCTGGCGGGTAACTACGAGTCGATTGACCCCGAGACCGACCACGGCCGCAGCGCTCAGAAAACGCTGACGATTATCAAGAAAATGCATCCTGTTTGCCTGACAAAAGGGGTGATCTACGCTAAGTCTCCAGGCCGTCCGGGACCGTTGAGCGGGGCCTTTCTGGCCCCTAATCCGCTGTTGAGCATGGATGAGCTGGAAAGCTCCAAGAAGTCACTCGATCCACTGCTGATCCGCCTGAATGGTGACGAGCAGTTCAGCCTGTACGAGAACCAGGGAAAGTACACGCTGGTCGTCGCACGGTTCATGGGCAAGCAGATCAATGTCGTGAATTCGAGCCTCGCCGATGCCGAAGCCAAATTCACAAACAAGCCCGGTGAACTGAATAGCCTGGATCAGGCAGCCATTCAGGCCCGCACACTGGTCCGCGCCCTTCGCAGCCGTGAACCACTCCCATTGAATGCGCATCCGGATGCTCCCCAACTGCAGCAGTTCTGCCGAATGGAAGCCTTCGTGTGGCACGACTACAGCAGTTCGGTGGTCACGGTGGGATCGTTCGACACCCCGAACGATCCGGAGGCCAAACGCCTGGCCGCGATGTTCGCCTCCAAGACGGTTGTAGGGCCTGGCGGTCGACAAACCACGAACTGTCGCTTTTTGCCCGTGCTGCACCAGGATAAATCGTTTACGTTCATTCCATTCAGCCCGACGCCAGAACTGATGCTCGTTCCCGTGAAGCGCTGATGCGTGACGATCATGGGGCAGTGATGCCCCTCGGATCTGGTTCCGTAGAATTCCGGATGCCCTCACCAGCTGTCGGGGAAATCGATGAACAATTATTCGGGGGGTGAGAGGGGCCACCTTTGACCGGCGTTCGGGCAGCGTTAAGATGGGTGATCCCGGTTTGGCCAAGCGAGCGTTGAGGGCGACATCCCCCCTCAGCGAGTGCACTCATCCAGGTGCAAGTGATATGGCCGTCAGGCGTTAAGAGCATGCCCCCCACCGCCGATCAGCTCGTAGATCGCCTCAGTCGGCTACGACTGGCAGAGCCGGAAATGTTGCGTGGTTTGCGAACCCAGCTTCCGGCGACAGCGGATGCCGATCAACTTCTCGAAATCTTAATCAAGCAGCAGGTCCTGACCGATTTCCAGGCGGAACGCATTCGATCTGGCGATACGGATGGTCTGGTTCTGGCGGACTGCAAACTGATGTACCGGGTGGCCTCCGGGAGCTTTGCCCGTTTTTATCGAGGGGCGGAGCTAAGCAATGGTCGGACAATCGGGATCAAAGTCCTGCGCGACCGTTGGTCCAATGATCGCGATGTCGTGAACCTGTTTCATCGCGAAGGAGAGATTGGCAAGCGTCTCCAGCATCCCCATATCGTGCCGATTTACGAGGTCGGCCACGAAGGCAACTATCATTTTCTGTTGATGGAGTTTGTGGAGGGAGGGAACCTCCGCGACTTCCTCAAAATTCGCAAGAAGCTCGCCCCGGTCGAGGCGATGCGGTATGCCGTTGATATTGCGAAGGGGTTGGAGTACGGCATTCGACAGGGGATTACGCACCGTGATCTGAAGCTGACCAATGTGCTGATGAGCAGCACTGGGATTGCCAAGCTGATCGATTTTGGCCTGGCTGCGGAAGACAGCGTGCTGAGCCGCGTCGGAGGTGAGGTGCATCAGGCGCTGGAGTATTCGACTCTCGAAAAGAATACCGGGGCTCCCCGAAATGACCCGCGCAGTGACCTGTACTTCCTGGGGGGAATCCTGTTCGAGCTGATGACCGGAGTGGCCCCCTATGCCCGGACGCGAGACCGGGACGAACGCAAATCGTTCAGCCGATATCGCGATGTCCCGAATATCGAAATCGTGGCTCCGTCCATCCCGGCACCAGTCGCCGCCTTTGTCAATCGCATGCTCTCGGTAGTTCCCAGTGAACGCCACCAAACCGCCACGGAGGTTCTGGGAGAAGCCCAACGGCTGTTGAATCAGCTGGGGGCTGGACAACCTGCAAAGGCCGGTGACCAGCCCCGGGTCATGTGTATCGAGACCCGCGTCAAGCATCAGGAATTCCTCAGGGATTACCTGGCCAGTCGGGGCTTCAATGTGGAGATCGTCGAAGATCCGGAAGCCGCGCTGGAATTGATTTCGTCCGAACCGCCGGATGCCATTCTGGTGCTGGGAGAAACGATCGGACAGCATGTGGCCGAATACTTCTCGCAGGCGATCAAGCTGGGACGGGAATCCCGGATGGCAGGCGTAATCGTGCTGGCCGAAAATCAGACCGCACTCGCAGAGCGGATCAACGTCCCCCCCGGTCGAGCGCGCATCTTGCGGCAACCGGTCAACCTTCGCGATGTCCGCAAGGAATTGGAACTGGCACTGGAAGCCCGGGCGCGGGCACGATAGCCAGACCTCGGCCTTCCGGCGCAAACCTCAAGATCAGAGAGCCATTCTCGGCCTTGACCGGGGGCCCTCAATCGTCATACGGTCCGGTGATCGGGAGCAGGGATGCATTTCTTCTTTTCAGCCGGTGAACCGAGCGGTGACCAGCACGCCGCCTTTCTAATGCGGGCGATTCAAGTGCGCTGCCCCGGCGCGCGGTTCTCGGGCTTCGGCGGTCAACACCTGAAAGAAGCCGGGGCCGAAATCCTCTTCCCCCTGACGGATCTGGCGGTCATCGGATTTACCGCCGTTCTGCCACTGCTCAAGAAGTTCTATGACGTTGCCCATCAGGGACGAACGTTCCTGAATGAGCAGAAACCGGATGCCGTCATTCTCGTCGATTTCCCGGGATTCAACTGGCACATTGCCAAGTATGCCAGGCAAGCCGGGATTCCGGTCTATTACTACTGCCCCCCTCAGCTGTGGGCATGGGCCAGCTGGCGAATTCGCAAGATTCGCAAATACGTCGATTGCGTACTGTCCGTACTTCCGTTCGAAGCCGAGTGGTATCGCCAACGGAATGTCCCCGTGGAGTACGTGGGGCATCCGTTCTTCGATGAAGCCGCGGCCCGTCAACTGGACACGGCATACGGTGAGGAGCTGCGCCGATCGGGTTCGCCCGTGGTGGGTCTGTTACCCGGGTCACGCGGCAATGAGGTCACGCGAAACTTCCCCTTGATGGTGGAAGTGGTCAGGCGGCTGCACCCCAAGTACCCCACCGTCCGTTTCCCTGTGGCCTGCTACAAACCGGTGCAGCGCGACTTTTGCGCCACGCATTTACAAAAAGTCGGGGCTGGACTCCCGATCGATCTGTACTTGGATCGGACACCAGAGATCATCGCGGCATCGGATTTTTGCCTGATGGTGTCCGGCTCGGTCAGCCTGGAACTGCTGGCCCGGGGCAAGCCCGCCCTGGTGATGTACTGCGTCAGTTGGCTCAACTATTTGATTGGGAAAATGCTGGTCCACATCCGCTGGATGTCACTTCCCAACCTGATTGTCAACCGCGAAATGATGCCGGAGTTCTTGTGCGTGGGGAAACACCCGCAGCTCCAGATCGACCGGATGACCGAACAGGCTGAACAGTGGCTGTCGAATCCCCAACAGTTAGCCAAGGCCACCGAAGAGATGCAGGCATTGCGGCAGGAAGTTGTCGAAGTCGGCGGCGTGGCAACCGCCGCCCAAACGATTCTGCGACTCGTGGCCCAAGCCTCGCACCGCCCATAAATCGCCTCTCACCTGCCGGCGGCACGATCTGTCCCGACAAAACGGCGGACCGACGGGCTCCCCACACCTCATCGCCAGACTCGCTCTGGATCGATCCCGGAGTATGCGGCTACTTCACGATTTCCCAGAATTCATCCTCGCCATTTTTATCTTTCCGCATCGGCTTCTTCACGGCGGGTTTGGCGGGAGGAGGGCTCTTCCGGGCTCCCGTGGCCGGTCGGGCGCAGGATGGGCACTGCCCACGAACCAGCACCTCACCACATTGATTGCAGAGCGGGATCGGGCGTTCGGCCTGCTCCAGCTCGCGGGCGGGGCTCTTCCCCGAGATGGGGAGCGAACGCTTGCCCGAGGGGGGGGGGGCAGATTTACCCGCAGCCAGCGCTTTCGATGTCGAGGGCGTCGTTCGAGATGGCTGCCGCGCGGGGACGGGGGTCGCAGCAGGTTTGCCGGGGGCAGGGTGCCCCCCCGGAGCCCCCTTCGATGAAACCTGATCGGCATCGGCGGGCCGTTTGACAGCCACAGGACGCACCGGCGTCGGAGGTACAGCTGCCATCTTCTCGGTTTTCGCCGCAGCGGCCTCCTGTTGGACGGCTGCGGTGCGGGGATCTCCTGAGGGGCGGAAGACGGACGCGACCGGCCCAGCCTTTTCTTTGTCCTTTCCGCTTCGGACTTTCACGTGAGCGGGAAATGAGGAAGAGGGCTTGGACAGATCTTCCCGCCTGACAGGCACCGGGGTGGTATTGGGCTCCGGGATATCCGGCAACGTCTGACTGATCACGTTTTCCTGCCGCACAATCGAGGTTCGCGCCTCTTTACCACTCGCTAGCTCGCGGGCCGAAACATGAACGCGAGCCTGTTCGTCATAACGAATCGTGACCTCGATCGGCGTATTCACCGGCAGGTTCGGGGGCAGGTCTTCGATGACGCAGGCTCCCAACTCGACGAACGGCTGCTCATCGGATGTCCCACTCTCGACAATGTGCAGATGGACCCGCCGCTGGTTCGTACTGACGGTGCCAAACGTCTGCTTATACGCACAGGGCAGGGGTGTACTGGCCGGGATCAGATAATGCGGGACACGGTTTCCCGTGGCGGAATCGCGCACCAGAATCCCCAGCCCGCGGGCATTGACCCCCTGCTGTTTGAAGCGGGCCAGCCGGGCGGTTGCCTGTCGATTCAGGAACGACGATGCCAGCTTCTCGCCACTCAGGATCATTCCCGCGTAATAGGCCGCACCGTTCGAAATCGACTGATCCGGGGACAATGTCGAATTCAGTGTCGTCCCGCTGATCCGTTTGAGCATGTCACGGACCATGGGCATCCGGGTCGCGCCCCCCGTGATCAGGACCGCATCGACACGGGCCCATCCCATCTTGTGAACCTTTAGCAGTCCCAGCGTGATCTCTTCGCATCGCTTGACAAGCGGACTCGTCAGACGTTCGAAC
>QWPB01000190.1 GCA_003671275.1 Planctomycetota bacterium
ACCCAATAAAAAACCCCGATTCGCAGGGTTTGCGATCGGGGTCTTGGAAGTGCACCTGCCAGAACTCGAATCTGGGACCTCATCCATGTCAAGGATGCGCTCTAACCAACTGAGCTACAGGTGCGTTGTGCGAGGGGTCAACCTCATGGGAGCATTAGACCTTGCGGCGGCGGATCGTCAAGCGCGCGGCGTCAGGGTTCGGCGATTTTTCCGGGTGATTCGTGCCCCTGACCGGATTCTCCAGCCCGCACAGACCATCAAACACGCCCTTCAAACCCTGGGTTCTCGCTGGTGGGACCAGATTTTCCGTCTTCCGCTGTGGTTTGGGCTAGGTTTGTCGGGACGCATGGCGTTCAGCCGGGGGGTGTGCAACCCCCTGGGCACAACGGCGCCTTCTGGTGGAGTTCGGTGGATGAAATCGTTCGCCCGCTATCTGGTGGCTGCCTTTGTGGTACTGCTGGCACCTGTGGAAGCGGAAGAGAAAGTCGATCGCCGTCATGTGGAACTGGCGGTCGGCAGTGTTCACTACCAGGGCCGAAAATGGTTTGCCGACAGCGAATCGTGCTGGCTGCTGGCACGGGATGGTCGTCTGAATTACGTCCCGCTGAATGAAGTCACCGCCTACCGCCAGTTGAGCCCGACATTTCGACCGTACCCGATGAACGAGTTGAAGAAACTTCTGCTGGAGGAATTCGGGAAAGAATTCGAGGTGGAGGCTAACGGGCAACATCTGGTCATCGCTCCCCCTGGGCAGGCTCGTGGTTGCCTCACCGTGATCGACTCCACGTCGAAATCGTTTCAGGCGTTCTACAACCGTCGTAACATCAAACTGGACCGAATGGAGACTCCGCTGGTCACCGTCGTCTTCCCGAATCAGCAGCAGTTCCTGAGCTACTGCAACAATGATCAACTGAAGAGGACCAACGGACTGCGGGGGTATTATCACCCCACGTCCAATCGGGTGGCCCTCTACCTCGACAGCAACAACGCCCAGATTCCGACCTCCTCCGCTCCCGTAACCAGTGAAGCCAGTCACTACGGAACATTCCGCGACACACTGGCCCATGAGACCACCCACCAGTTGGGGTTCAACATGGGGCTGCACTCCCGGTTTGGGGATGATCCGGTTTGGATGATTGAAGGGATGGCGATGCTGTTCGAGGGCGACGCGAACCGCGATGCCCATCAGAGTAACAGTCATGCCCTGCAGCGAGTCAACCGCGAACGGTTCGTCTGGTTTCTGGAGTACCGGGCAGCCCGCCGGAAAAAGAATTCCCTGGAAGACTTTCTCGCCAGCGATTACTTGTTTATCGACCAGACGCTCGACGCGTACGCCGAGGCATGGGCACTCACGTTCTTCCTCTCGGAAACCCGGCCCGCCCAGTTGGCGAGTTACCTGAAAAAACTCGCCAAGCGCACCGATTCGGGGGCCTGCACCCCCGCCCGTCGGCTGACCGATTTTAAATCCAGTTTTGGCCGGGACATCCTCACACTGGAGGTCCAGTACCTGAAGTTTATGCAGGAACTGGAGACCGATTTCGGCAAGACCTCCCCCAGCCGCCCTCGATCTGTCCCACCCAGGCCCCGCTGATCTCGACGGCTTACCGACCACGGCCCAGAAACTGTTTGATCGATTCGTAGATCGCTTCCTGATTGGGAATCTCGCTGAGCACCATGTTTTCGTACTTTTCGGAGAGGGTCTTCAACTCACGGATGTAGTCCCCGGAGCCATACGGGCTTTCCACCTGTCCATAACAGAATAGATTGCAAACCGGCAGCAGATGTTCCGTCAACAGCTGGGAATTGTCGTCCCCCCAGTTGTCGCCATCGGAGAATTGGAAGAGATACAGATTCCAGTCGGCTGCGGGAAAGTCGCGTGTGATGACCTCCATCACCTTTTGATAGGCCGAGGAAATCCGCGTTCCGCCAGATTCCTTCACCCGGTAGAAGGTCTCTTCGTCCACCTCGTGGGCGACCGCGTCGTGAACGATGTACCGTCGCTGGATGCCGTCGTACTGCCGTTGCAGCCATGCGTCGATCCAGAACGATTCGGCCCGGACGATCGTCTTCTGGTCGTCGGTCATCGATCCAGAAACGTCCATCACATACAGAATCGCCGCATTCGCCTGTGGTTCGAACTCGGACTTCCAACTGCGGAAGCGTTCGTCTTCACGCGTGGGAATGATGACGGGGTCATCTGCATTATAGACCCCGGTCGCCACCTGACGTTTGAGGGCTTCCTTGTAGGTTCGTTTGAAGTGCCGGAGCGAGTTCGGACCGTGTCGGCTGATCGTCTTATACCGGTCTTTTTTCGAAGTCAGCGAATCCTGCCCCTTGGGCTCGATGTGCGGCAGTTCCAGTTCCTGCCCCAGAATGTCGGCCAGTTCCGCAATCGAGATCTCAACTTCGCGAACATGTCGTCCGGGGTCGTCTCCCGCTGTGCCCGGGCTGTCCTGCTCCTGGCCCGGCCCCAGGGGCTGGCCGATTTCGCCGTCGCCCTGAGCGGAACCACCGTTGCCCTTGTCCCCGTGGACAAAATGGGGAATGTCGATGCTGGGCACGGGAATGCTGACCGTTTCACGGCCCTTGCGGCCCAGCATCTCACCGTGATTCACGTACTGTTTCAGATCACGGCGAATCTTGCCGCGAACGATTTCCTGGAACCGTTTTAGATCCCGATCGATGCCGCTGGTCATGGCCGGGGCCTCCCAACGGAATTGTCTCCGCGATTCCCGATCTCGGATAGGGGAGATCCCCTCGCGGATGCCACTTTCTGCGGCCCGATCAATCGCTGAACGTGTAACCCGCCAGCCGCTCCAGCGCAAACAGGAACAGCTTGGCATTCCCCATTCCACCGTATTCGAACCCGAACTTTCCCTTGCTGCTGAACCATCTCGCTTCGTGGGTGTGAATGGAAAACGTCCCGCTCGCAATCGACAGGGATTTGATGTCCTCGCGGGTCAGGCGAGTCGACTTGCCATGAAAATTGAACTCCAGAAAACCCGGACCGACCCGGACCAGATCTTTCTTGTTCACCCGAAAATCGACATGCCCGTCCTTTTCGAATTGCGCCACCATCCGGTCAAAGGCGAATTCATTCCAGTACACCTCGGCTGAATTGGCAAACCAGAACGGACTCGTTGCTTTGGGGGTTCCCGCTTCGGAATGAAAACTCCCCTTCAGCAGCAGCAGGCCCCGTCCGTCCGCCGATCGCCAGGTATTCAAATACTGCGTGCCGCTGTAGATGCCGTTGGTGTAATTCCGCTGAGTCCAGGTCGTTACATCTTCGCAATCGGCAAACAACAGCTTCTCTTCGCGGGGCCCATTGTCCCGGCTCCCCGTGAGGAAATAACGAGCCACGCCGAGCTTTCCGACGTAGGAACAGGTGTGACGGAATCGCGTGAGGAGAATGACCACAATCGCCGTCACGATCGCTCCCATCCCCCCCAGAAACAGTCCCAGATCGCGAGCATCATTGGGGTTCATCATCGACAGCTTCGTCAGTGTAAACGCTCCAAACCCGACAGCCCCCGACAAGCCAAAAACCAACAGGAACCGGGGCCCCACCGCAAACGGTTCCTTCGTGCTTTTCAGGGTCGTCTGAGCCGTGACAATCTCCCCGATGTCCGCCGGAGGGGCCACGAAATAGTCGGCATCGCCTGGGATTTTCGTCCCATTGTGCAGCGTGACATGGGGCGGAGGCTGCCAGACCCCACCTTCGAGTTCCAGTGTCTCATCGTCCGCCTCAAAGACATCGTCGTCGAGCTCTTCATCGCGGGCCATGGTTTCGACCTCATCAATCCTCAGGAACAGAATCGCACTACAGGAACAGACTCACAGGGTGAAGGGGCTGTCAGCGCGTCGGCGGCGTCGCCCAGAGTTCAGGTGGTGTGAATTCGGGTGGAGAGATTGTCTCACAGAGGCTGGTCCACTGTTGAAACTGCTTACGAGCGAGTTCCGGAGGCCGTTGAACCCCCAAATCTCCGTGGTGACACGGCATTCGCTTACGGCACAAAGTGCTGGGTGAACGCCGCTCGGTACTTCCCCTCGGTGGCCGGGAACTTCGAGTCGAACTCGGCCCGTTCCATCGCTCCGTGCTGGAACCGTCGTTTATCGAAGATCGGCATCGTCAGGCCGGTAATCGCCTCCACCCCGCGGCGGACGATCTCGCCCTTCAAGGCATACAGCTTTGGGACATCCCAGTCAGTCAATTCGATGAACGGGATCCCCTCGGCGACCTCGATCACATTCGGGAGAGCGAACGGGGACAGCCCCTTGAATCCGGCCACGCGGGCAGGAGCGAAGCTGCGGACATGGCCGCGGCTCTGGCCGCCGCTGAAGGTCAGCGAGTGCTTGACCGCGTTGACGCCCCAGCCTTCCTGATACAGCATCAGGTTGTTCAGGACGCTGCGGATCGTGAGTTCCTTGTTCTCCTCAATCGGGTAGTCTTTCAGGTTCTCGTCCCCGCCATCGCCATCGCACAGGTAGGTCCACTCCGGATAGCGTTTGCGGATTTCGGAGCAGAGGGCCCAGGTCATGGCGGCCGACTGGACGTCGAGCGGCTTGTAGTCCTCGATCACGCGGACCGCATCCTCGAGCGACACCGCACTGGCGGGGACCGTGACCTCTTCCAGCAGGAAACCCAGGTCGAGCTCATCCAGGAACTGCCGGGCCTGAGCCGCGTCGTCTCCCCGCCCCTCGACCGAGAGCGTGAACGCCTTCAGCCGCTGCGGCGACTCGCCCCGCTTGAGCAGCAGCGAGTAGAGCGTCAGCAGCACAGCCCCGCTGTCGACTCCCCCGGAGAACAGCACCCCCAGCGGCTCCTTCCGGTCGATCGTGTCGAGCCACTTCGCCAGCTCGGTCTCGACGGTCCCGATGTATGCCCGACCGATCTCGTTGAGGTCGGTCGACAGCTTGTTCCGCTGCGGAGAAAAGTACCGCGTGTAGGTCGGATTCGGGTCCGGGCAACCGAGCAGCGTCAGCTCCAATAGATGGTGGGCGGGGACCATGCGGGTGTAGCTGGGGTGGAACTGATTGAGCAGCCCCATCTCCTTGAGCTTGGCCGAGATCTCGTCGATCCGCTCCGCCACGATCAGGCAGGGGCCGTCGACGAGTTTCGCCAGGAAGTACCGCATCGGTCGTCCGATCGAACGGGCCATGCGGATGATCTTGCCCTTCTGGGCGAGGATCGCAAACTGACCATCGATCTGGCGGATACGGGACGGATCACCGCTTGCGACCGCATCGAGAGCCTCGTCATAACTCTGACTGAGCAAGGTGTTCCCATCCGGGCAGATGAGGTTGATGACCCGTTCAACGTAGGCGTGGTGTTGCATGATGGCCCGATTATTCACCAACATCGATCCGCAGAGCAACCATACCGGGATCGTAGGGCTTCCAGACACCAGCGAGAACCAGTCCTGTTTTCATTTCGCATCCCGCTACAATGCGGTTCCGGGGCGTTCCTGCACAGCTGTGGCTCGCTCATGAAATTCCACCTTGAGATGATCTTGTCCGCACGTCCCACCCAACTCCAGCAACAGGCACTCCGCATCGCGGAGAAGCTTCGACAGCGCTACGGCCAGGCGGAGTGTGCTCTGTATCACGAGACTCCGTTTCAATTGCTTGCGGCGACGATTCTTTCGGCCCAGTGTACCGACGAACGAGTCAACTCGGTCACGCCCGCACTGTTTGCCCGCTACCCCGATGCCCATGCGTTGGCCCAGGCGCCCCAGCCCGAAGTCGAAACGATCATTCGGTCTCTAGGATTCTTCCGCGCCAAAGCGACTCACCTGCGAGGAATGGCCCAAGCCCTCGTTGAACACCACGGAGGCAAAGTTCCCCGGACGTTACCGGAACTGGTGGCCTTGCCCGGAGTCGGTCGAAAAACAGCCAACGTCCTGCTGGGGACCGCCTTTGGAATTCCCAGTGGAGTGGTGGTGGACACCCATGTTCGCCGCATCACAGGGCTACTGGGGCTGACGAAGCAGACCGACCCAGAGAAGATCGAGATCGACCTGCAAAAGCTGTTGCCCGCGTCCGAGTGGATCGACTTCTCGCATCGTCTGATCCACCATGGACGCCAGATTTGCATCGCCCGTCGTCCGCGGTGCCCCGAGTGCCCTCTACTGAGCGACTGCGACCGTGTTGGACTTCCAAAGTGAAGTCCACCTCCCTCTTGGTTCCATCCTGAAGTTCTCATCGTGTCCGGCTGGGTTGCCATTCAACGGAATCGTTCCTCAGGCGCAGGCCACTCTGGTTTGGGCCTGCGAACGCTGATCCGCGAATTGCAGGATCGGGGGATGACTCCTCGGTTGTTCAGCCGCCGGGAAGATCTCGATGACGCTGTACGGAGTGCGGACCGCTTCGCTCGTTATGGCGAACTGCGAGCGATTGTCGCTGCCGGGGGAGATGGAACGCTGATCGATGTGATCAACCGCCATCCGCATGTTCCTATCTGCCCGTTTCCCCTGGGAACAGAAAACCTTGTCGCCCGGTGGTTGCGGATTCCCCGGTGTGGAACCACCGTGGCCCGAATCATTGCCAAGGGGCAACGTCAAAAGTTCGACCGCGCGAAACTCAATGAACAGTACTTTCTCATCATGGCCAGTGTTGGCCTCGATGCATCCATCGTACATGCCGTTCATGCTCGGCGACAGGGCGGTCATGTGCGGCACCTGAGTTACGTCCTCCCGGTGTTGAAAGCTCTGGTGAATAATCGCCCTCCGACTTTGCGAATCTATGTGGATGATGCCTCGATTCCGGTGGAAGGGGAATGGGCGGTCATTGCCAATCTGCCCGCGTATGCTCTGCAGCTGCCAATCGTGCCGACGGCTTGCGGAACCGACGGCTGGCTCGACCTGCGGATGTTTCGGATTCGGAACCGTCTCGACTGGTTCCGCCATTTACTGGCGATCCTGTCGGGTGATCACGAGCGATCCCCGGAGGTTGTTCGCCTGCGAGGCCGCCGATTTCGAATTGAGAGCGAGTCCCCTGTCGCGGTCCAGGCGGATGGCGACCCGTATGGCATGACCCCCGGCCTGCTGGAGATCGAACCGTTATCCGTTGAGTTACTGGTTCCGTCTCCCGAACACGGAACATGAAAAAGCCCGCAGACCTATGGTCTGCGGGCTCGGATTTCAGTGATCACCCTCGTTTACGTCGAGCGCTGGATCACGCGTACTCGCGGTTCTTGATGATACCGGGCAGCGGGATCGGGTATTTGCCGTTGGCATCGGCCTTCAACGGCGGTTCCGATTCCATGGTCAGGCTTTCAATCCCCGGTGCGAATTCGTGATCGTTCACGTCCGGATCGAGGAAGTCCTTCAACGTCCACATCTGGCCGGTGTGAGCGGCCATGCGGCCCATGCTGGTCACGGCACTGGCCATCACACCCCGCTCCAATTCGCTGTACGGCTTGTCGTTGCGGATCGCGTCCAGAAAATCATCCCATTCCAGTTGGTACGGGTTCTTTTCCGGCTGAGGATAGGCCCAGGTCATGTTCGCCTGGTCCAGGTTGTGGCCCTTATAGATCCGGCACTTGGCCGGGCTATGGCCAGCGGTCGAGATGACGGCCACGCCTTTGGAGCCGTGGATGTAGCTGGCAAACTCCTGGTAGCAGCCGGGCACCGTCCGGCCATCGACGAACATCTTCGTCCCGTCCTTGAAAGTGTACTCCATTGCGTACGAGTCAAAGTTCTGGTCGACACAGTCATCGCGATAGTGCCGTCCGCCAACGCCATGGACCGAGACCGGCCAATCGTTCTTCATCCAGCACGATTCATCGATGTTGTGAATCAGGAAGTCACTCACCGCTCCGCCCGACAACCACAAGAATCCGTGGAAGTTGGCGATCTGATACATCATCTCGCTCTTGCTGTCGGCGGGCCGCGGCTTCACGGCCGCCGTCGCCGTTGGCCCGGCCATCCGGTAGGCCCGGATCATCGTCGTTTCACCAATCTCACCGCCTTGAATGCGGTCGTACAGATCCTTACGAGCCAGACAGTGACGGCACATCAAACCGACGGCGACCTTGATCCCCTTGGCCATCGCCTTCTTGTTCAGCTCCAGCATCCGCAGGCTGGTCGGCCCGTCGATCGTGACCGGCTTCTCCATGAAGACGTTCAGTCCCTTTTCAATCGCATAGGCGAACTGCTGCCAGCGGAACGCCGCCGGCGTCGTCATAATGACGATGTCGCCGGGGCTCAGG
>QWPB01000097.1 GCA_003671275.1 Planctomycetota bacterium
CCCACATCCCCCGCTTCAACCGATGCCGCTCCCCGTGAATTTCGGACATGGACCAATGACACCGGGCTCTTCAAGATTGAGGCCCAGTTCGGCGGAATCCAGGATGGTAAGGTCAAACTGATCAAAAAGGACAAATCCACGACGCTGGTGCCACTCGAAAAACTGAGTGAAGCGGACCGGGAGTTGGCCAACTCGCTGGACGCCGACAGGAGCCCCTTCGAGGAGGTCGGCAATGATCCGGCTATGGAGACTGACAACCGCCCCTCACCGGGGAAGCCCAATGAGCCGACCTCTGAGCCCGAGGAGGGGGGGAATACCTTCAAGCCGATTCCCGGAACCTCGTCGACTCCCGTGGACCTGACCGACGTGGATTGGTCGGAATTTGAGACGCTGTCGACCGAGTTGTTCCCGGTCAGCGAGTTCCAGGTGGAGCCCGACACGGGCACCCCGGCCAAGATCAACGACACTCCACGCCCCTATTTGTTTGGCGGTCGGTCAGGAATTCGATCGGGGAAATCAGTGCCCCTCAAGAATGGGGAGAACCCCAAGTGGGTTCGCATCGATCCGACGACCAATCAGGCACTGGTGGGCATGGTGTTCAGCCGAGGATTGACCACGCCTCCCGAGGTGCGGGTCGTCCGCATCAATCTGAAAGACGGAAAATCGACAGTCGAGATGTTCCCCTCAGCGCTGGTCCCCTGCGATTATCATCCCGGGACCCAGCAGTATCTGTTTATGGCACAGTCCAACCTCCACCCGCGTGAGGAACCGTGGCAGATTTTCGGATTGTGGAAACAAACCAAAGCCAAATTTGAGCCGGTAAAAGCCTGGTCGCGTCTCAATCTGCTGACCAATGAGAAAGATGACCGGGGCCCCCAGAGCATTGAATTCGCAGGAGAGAACCACGCAGTCCTGTCTTGGGATCGCGGTGCCGTTCGAGTCTGGGACATGGCCCAGAACAAGGCCCTCTATGACATCAAGCGAGGCTTCAATGCGGGCCCCGCAGCTGTCAGTTCCAATGGGAAATACCTGGCTCTGATCAACGATAAGAACGAAGCGGTCGTCTTCGACCTGCCTGCGGGAGAGATCATTGGAAAACTGCCTTTCAAGAATATGGAAACCCTCGCATTCCACCCCAAGGGGCAATATCTGGCCGCAGCGTCTCCTCAAAGAGTGGTGATCTATGACCTGCAGGCGGGAGTTGTGCATCGTGACATGTTTCTCGGCAAGTCACTCAATACCAATCGCTGGAACCGGGATCTGGTTTGGCTGGGAGATGGCTACCTGCTTTCCGGTAACGAACACCTCTTTGACATCGAACGATCGACGGTGTTGTGGCATTACGATATCCCCTCATGGGGGATTGACCCCCTGGTCGGCACCTTTCATGAAGGCCAGTACTGGTACGCCCTGAAGAGCCGTGATGGAACGGAAGCGGGACTGTTTCATGTCGAGATGCCCCACAAGGCTGCCCGTGACATCGCCAGTACCATCGACCCGAACAAACTCGTTCTACAGCCAGGCACGCGACTGAAGCTGGTAGTAAATGTCGCCGGAACCCCAGAACAGCAGGCTACAATTCGGGACGCACTGACCAGGGAAGTCGAAACCAAGGGAATGGTTGTCGATGATTCCAGCGTCATGACACTGACCGCGGCCACAGCCACGGGACGCACTACGAGTCAGACCTATCAATTCTACGGGCGGATCCCGGATCAGACGGTCACTGCCACGGAGCAAATCGCATCGCTGAAGATCAGCGATGGGGCCAAGACCGTCTGGGAAACGCAATCCATCGTGGGCGGTTACGCACCATTCATGATTTCACTGCAAGAAGGTCAATCGGCACAGGATTATGTGAATTCGCTGTCCAAGCCGGACTACACCTTCTTTGACCGTGTGGAGATCCCGGGACGGCTGGGCGTCATTCCAGAGGCGGGTGCCTATGGCTTCAGCAAGCTGACCCATAATGGAATCGAAGAAGCTGCGCCTCCCCAGCAAGCCCCCCAGGGACCGGGCACGGGCCTGAGCTTTTAGCAATCCGTTGCCGGGGAACGCAACGTTTCACGAACCAGGTGGCTTCTGCTCCACTCCAATGACCAGATTCTGTCCAATCGGCAAATCTCCGTCCACAAGCTCCGTATGCTGCCCGTCGGTCAATCCCAAGGTCACCGAAATGGCCCTGAGCAGCTGCCCTTCAGCCACCCAGACGTGCCGCTGACTGCGTTTTTTGCGTGACTCCGCGCGGTCAGTGGCCGACTGGGCTTGCTGAGACGATGTCCCAGTCCCACCAAACTGTTCGGCATCAATGGGCTGCAACGAAGTCAACCCTTCCAGGATTGCCTTGTCCTCGGGACGAACGTACTCGGCCTCTGGATAATAACGGAGCGCTGCGTTTGGGATTTTGATGACTTTCTGCCGTTCATCCACCTGAAACGAAATACTGGCAGTCATCCCCGGCAACAGCTTCAGATCGGGATTCGGAGCCCCCACAATGACGGGATAGGTCACCACGTTCTGGGTGGTTGTGGAGCTGAGACGGATTTCATTGACCTTTCCGGAGAAGACCTCTTCGGGGTAGGCATCGACCGTAAACGACACGGGGTATTTCTTGTCCTGAGCCTTGCGGATGCGTCCGATGTCGGCTTCATCCACACTGGCATGCACATGCATTTCTTCCCGCATATCGGGAGCAATCACGAACAGCTCAGGCGTCTGGAACTGGGCAGCCAGTGTTTGCCCCGGATCAATCTTCCGGTTAATCACAATCCCATCCACGGGGGATCGAATCTCCGTGTAATCCAGATTGATCTGCGAATTGTCCAGACTGGCTCGGGCCTGGGCGATGGTGGTTTCGGCAACTTTCAACTGGGCTTCCAGCCCCAATCGAGTGAACCGAATCTTGTCCATTTCCGCTTGTGCCAGAAACGTCTGATCTTCCGCCCGCAGGGCAATAGCCCGTTTTTCATCGTTAATGGCCTGCTGCAATTGAGCCTTGACTCGCATCACATCGGCTTCACGATTAGCCAATGTGGCGGCATCCCGCGTGACGTTGGACTTGTAGATGCGGGGATCAATTTTGGCGAGCAGATCGCCCTTTCGAACCTCCTGGTTGAACTCACAATGGAGTTCCTCAATGGGCCCCGAGACAAACGACCCCACCGTGATCTGCAACTTGGGCTTAATCGTGCCCGTGGAGTTGACGACCTCGACGATGGCCCCTTCCTCCACGGAGGCGGTCCGCCACGTGATCTTGCGTTGTTCAGCCAGATAGTTTTGGATCGGTCCGAGGGAGGCATACCCCAGCCCCCCCAGCACTGCCAGAGCGATCAGGATTTTCAGGAGTGTTCGCATGGCAGCCAAACGTCAGGGAGGTGTCATCGACGGTGGATCTTCCCCATCCGATGCTCGAAATTCGAACGGATCGTGAGACGGGCTCACTCTTCTTTTCGGGTTTTCGAATTCGGGCTTCGAGTTTTCCATTCCGGTTCGTCACAATCGGTGAATCTCAAAGCCCCCATGATCGACACAGGAGCCAATCCGGATGGCACTGATTGAAATTCGTGACGTTTCCAAAGTTTACGACTTAGGGGAAGTCAAAGTCGAGGCGTTGAAGAATGCCCAACTGATTGTTGAACAGGGAGAATTCGTTGCCTTGATCGGTCCGTCCGGGTCGGGTAAGAGCACGCTGATGAATACATTGGGCTGCCTCGACCGACCGACCAGTGGCAGTTACAAGCTGGCGGGCGTGGAAGTTTCGGGGATGTCCGCTGCTGACCGGGCACGCATTCGCAATCAGCGAATTGGCTTCGTTTTTCAGAACTTCAACTTGCTGGCCCGCACGTCCGCTCTGGAAAATGTCGAACTACCGCTGCTGTACTCTTCGGGAATCTCATCCTCCGAACGACATCGACGGGCTGTGGAGAAGCTGGGCCTGGTCGGGTTGGCAAACCGCCTGGATCACCACCCCAGTCAGTTGTCAGGAGGCCAGCAGCAACGTGTGGCGATCGCCCGCGCCCTGGTCAACGAGCCCGCGATCCTGATGGGAGATGAACCGACGGGAAACCTGGACTCTAAGACCAGCCGCGAAATCATCACGCTCTTTCGGGAATTGAACGAAAAAAACGGCATAACCGTTATTCTCGTCACACATGACCTGAACGTCGCAAAAAACGCCAGACGGATTATCGTTTTGCGGGATGGAGCGATTGTAACGGACACGTCGGACCACACGGAGGCCGCAAAGGTGTTACAAGCAGGTCTTGTGGAGTAACCCCGAAGTCTGGTGCGAACGACAGACGATGAGAAAGCCGGATAAGTCGGTTTTCACTCCTCTGCGGCAAGACCATGACCTTCGGCAGAATCCGCGAATCGCGACGATGCGTCATCTCCTCATCCAGGGGACCGGGGCATCGTCGGCAGATTCGGCGATGGGCTGCCTGCCCGGCACGGATTCCGTGCCGGGCCTGGCTGGCGGTGCTGTTCCTCAGCCTGTTTTCCACGACCGTCCTGGCTCAGCGGACCATCGGAACGATCTTCCCCGAGCGGCAAACCACCGCAATCCGTTTTCCGGAACAGCTTCCGCGTTACACACTGCCCATGGCACTATCACCGTCGACCGTATCGCGACCGCTGGAAGATTTAACGCCTGAGAAGATGCCACTGGATGCCGCGATACGAACCTCGATGCGGAATCTGGACGTGATTCGCGTTCTGTCGGGGGTGTCTGCCAGCCACTCGGGACGGACAATTTACGATGTGGCGTTACAGCACACCGCCATCGACCAGGCTCAGGCCCGCTTCGATCCGATCCTGTCTGTCAATAATCACTGGAGTCTGACGGAAAACCCCACAGGCGTATTCGACCCACTGATCCCCGGAAACTCGCTGATCGTCGGTACCCACACCCGCAGTTTTCAGCACTCGACACAGCTCTCAAAAGAAAACCTGCTCGGTGGAGATTTCGTGCTGGCCGTCGACGCCATCCCAAGTCACACCTCACCGGGGGCCTTCGCTCTGGACCCGCTGGCAAGCACATCGACCTCCATGAGCTACACCCAGCCACTCCTTCGCGGAGCGGGCTATGAAGTCAACATCGCTCCCATCGTGATCGCCGGAATCAACACCGAACGGTCTTACTTTCAATTCAAAGACGCGATGCAAGAGCATGTCCGGGGGATCATCGAAGCGTACTGGTCGCTGGTCGCCGCTCGAACAGAACTTTGGGCACGGCGACAGCAGCGGGATCAGCTGGCGGAAACCGTTCGCCGCGTGGAAGCTCGTGTTCGTCAGAACATCGACAACCGGGCCGACCTCTCCCAGGCTCAACTCGCCCTGGCCAATATCAAGGCCACGCTGGTGGTCGCCGAGTCGAACGTTCTGCTGCGGGAAGCCGCCCTGCGAAACCTCATCGGAGTGAGCCCGTCAGATGGAACGGTTTATTACCCTACCACTCCTCCGATCAACGAGCGTTTTCTCCCGGACTGGGACGAGATGCTGCGACTTGCGGAAGAACGGCGACCGGATCTGATGGAACTGAAGCTGATCCTTGAAGCCGACCAGCAGCAGGCCCTGATCCAAAAGAACAGCGCCCGCCCCACACTGGATGCCGTGGCCCAGTACCGCTGGAATGGTCTCGATGGTCAAACGCCGGGCGGTTGGCGACGCAGTTCACGCCCCGGCGAGTTCACGGACTGGACTCTCGGTGTCAATTTTTCGGTCCCACTCGGACTGCGACAATCCCGGGCCGCTGTCCGGCAACAGGAAATTTTGATTGCCCGCGATCAGATCAATCTCAAACAGGGCTTGCACAGCACCACCCATACGCTGGTCCTGAACGTGCGACAGCTCGATCAACAATACGAGCAGTACCTCGCCTTTCGGGAAGCTCGCCAGGCGGCCCGTGTCAACCTCGATTCCCAAATCCTCCGCTGGCGGACCGGTCAGGCAATTCTGATCAACGTTCTGCAAGCAATTACGGACTGGGGAAATACCGTCTCGTCCGAAGCCGCAGCCTTGACCCAATACAACACACAGCTGGCCAATCTGGAACGACAAACGGGCACGATTCTGGAGTCACACGGAATCTATTTCATCGAAGAAAGCCGTTACTCCGTCGGCCCCTACCCCCATTTCAGGGAGCCTCGCTGTTACCCCCACGCGAACCGTCCGACCGAGAACAGCGACCAGTACGAAGACTCGGGTACCGAATCAGAAAAGTCATTCGATCTCACTGCTCCGCCCAATATTCGCGACGGCCAGCCATCCATGCCGCTGGACAATATTCACATCCCGACGCTCGAAGAGTTCCTCCGAGATGCCGAACGCCAGAATGCCCCACCCACGCCTTAGCAGCCAACCCAGCATGGGCCGCAATCCGAAAGTCCCGTAACCACTCCCTGGTAAAAGTAAGCCTGCACGGGAATATCCACGGGCCCAGTCAGCTGGATCGCATGCCGATCATACAGCCCGGAATCCAACTCCTCGACGCGATCGAGAATCGCCAGACACTCCGAAGTGACCTCCCACAACTCTCCCTGGAGGGAGACACCGTCTGTCGGTCGATCGACGAGACCGGGATAGCTGCCACAGTCATACATGCGGTACAGGGGCAATGTTTGAGCCGGCCCTAGAAACTGCTGCTCCTGCAGAAATGCTTCGCGGCAGTGGCCGCGTTTCAGCGTGCCGTACACAAAGAGTCGTTGGCCCATGTGATGGATCTCCATTCGTTCGCGCCCCCGCAGTCGCCCTGACCATCATCTCACATCCTTGCAAAGCGAACATCCTGGCGAGATCCCTCCGAAAACTCGGGATCGACGAAACCGCCGGAACGCTCTCACGGCGGTCCCCTCCCCTGGGCCAGCGTCCCTGCCGTACGGCGATGGCTCATGGCAGCTGTTGCGGAATATGCAATTGTGCCTCGCGAACAATCTCCCCAGCTGCTGGGTCGTTCGAATATAGCTCCGCCAGGCCCTTCCAAAGCGGAATTGCTTCCTTGGTTTTCCCCGCCTTCTCCAGTTCGCGGGCCCGCGTCAAAGTGCGTTGGGCCAGCTGATACTCTTCCGGATCGATCGCCTGTTCATCCATTTCGGAGAGCAGATCCGCCGCGAGTTGGTGCAGTTCCAACGATTCCGCCTCACCCTGGGTGAGCATTACCAGATGAGTCAGAATCTTCCGCGTTTCATCCTCCTGCCCAAACTCGTGCAGCTGGACGGCCCGCTGCAGCAGACGCTCACCGTCCGACTTGGCTGTCTTTTTTAACCACACGCCGCGTCGGCCCAGCAGCGTTTTGCGCAGTTCATACATGCGAATTCGGTTGAGGTGTGGCTCGGCCTGCGTCTGCCAGGTATCGGGGTCTTGCTCAATCAGCGGCTCAAAGATCTCCCGTCGAGCTCGCTCCCAACCACTCCCGGGTTCCTCCTGCATCAGAGCCGTCCCCTGAGCAAACAACTGCTCGGGCGTGGGAGTGCGATGGTTCCACCAGTAAACACCCCCGAGGATGATCGCCACGAGAGCCGAGACCAGAAACCAGGTGCTATCCAGAACTCTCTCGATGGGGGTCTGAGTATTGGCGTTTTCGATGTGGGCCTTCATCAGATCCCGCATCGCCACCCCAGCCGCATCCGGGTCCGCCTGTCGACCATCGGCAGCCAACGTCTCGTCATTTCCGTCGACGCTGTCAAACTCGAATGTGCCCGAGCCATGGGCCATCTCCACCTTGCGAGGGATTTCCTGCAAACGCAGCTGGAGGACATACGAGTCGGGATACCGATTGTCTGGATTTTTCTCCAGGCATTTGCAAACAACTTCATCGAGCCAGTGGGGAATGTCGGGCACGACTCGGCGGGGGCTGTCGAACTGGCCGAATTTGTGTTTTTGGGCAATGTCGAGGGCCGACCGACCGGTGAACGGGGGGCGTCCCGTCAGCATCACATACATGACTGCCCCGAGCGCGTAGATATCGCTCCGTTTGTCGACTCGTTTCCCCTGAGCCTGCTCGGGAGACATATACTCGACCGTCCCGATCACCCCGCCCGTCGCCGTCAGCTGATCTCCGGCGAAGACGTGAGCCACCCCAAAGTCCGTCAGCTTGCAAATGCCATTGGTCGACAGCAGCAGGTTCGAGGGTTTGATGTCGCGATGCACAATCCCGGTATTGTGGGCGGCCTTCAGGGCCTTACAGA
>QWPB01000130.1 GCA_003671275.1 Planctomycetota bacterium
ATTCACGGGCCACTTCGAAAGCAGAGACCGGACGCTGTGCCGGATCTTTGGCCATCAGTTTCGCAATCAGTCGATCCAGCCCCTGGGGACAATCCAGCACGTGGGGCGCCACGCGGGGAATCTCGGCCCGACAATGCATATGCATGGTCGCCGCTGGTGATTCGCCGACGTAGGGGGGATGGCCAGTCAACAACTCGAAGAACAGGCACCCCATCGCATACAGATCCGTCTGAGGGGTCAGTTCCCCTCCCCGAATCTGCTCGGGAGACATATAAAGCAGCGTTCCCGCGGTCTTTCCGGCAGCGGTGATTCGTCGCGACGCGGACACACTGGCCAAACCGAAATCGCTGAGCTTCAGTTGCCGATCCTGCCCGATCAGAAAATTGCTGGGCTTGATGTCCCGGTGGATCACACCACTCTTGTGCGAACATTCCAAGGCGGCGCACATTTGCAGCCCATAATCCATCACGGCTTCGACAGAGAGTTTGCCGCGGCGTTGGAGTTCATCCTCCAGACTGCCGCCCTCTACCAGCTCCATGGCGTAAAATCGCTGCTTATCTTCGCTGACACCGCCAAAGCAACGCACGATGTTGGGATGTTTGAGGTTCTTCAGAACATCCAGTTCTCGCTCGAATCGAGCCAGTGCGATTTTGTCTGTGACATCTCCCGGTAGCATCTTCAATGCGACCAGACGATTGTTGACGACATACCGTGCCCGGTAAACGACGCCCATGCCGCCTTCGCCGATCTGCTGCAAGAGCTCGAACGGCCAAATCCAGCGCATGGTTTCAGGGATGGTTTTTTGACTCGACATGGATTCCTGGCCCGCCTCAGAGAAGCGTGCGACTCCAGCCACACCCTCCTCCACTCTAGTCCCGGTAAACTTAGGGGCCAAGAGGAATTCGGGAGTGGATTTCGTCGAAAAGCCATAGATCATGGGGGAATCGGCAACAACTCTGAACCGATCGCGCCGGTCATATGGCGGTCGTCGACAGAACCGTCAGATCCGGAAGTATCCGTGATTTGAGCACTTGGAACAGCAAGAATCTGACAAACTGGACGCCGATGTCAAAAGTCCACATCGCAGACCACCGGCGTCAATGACGCCTGCCATGATATCAATAAAAAACGCTGGCCAACTCTTTCGAATTGGCCAGCGTCGGAGTCATCTCAGTTCCAGTCGCCGAAGCGACCGACCAAGTTACTTGCAGGCACCGCAAGGAGCGGCACAGCTAGGAGCAGCACCGCAGCCGTTGCCGCAACCAGCCGGAGCGGCACAGGTCGGGGCAGCACCGCAGCCGGCAGCCGGAGCGGCACAGCTAGGAGCACAGCAGTTCGTCGGAGCGCAGCTGTCGCTCTTGCGGCAACGAATCTTCGGCAGACGGCACTTCTTCAGCAGGCCGCCGAGATCGCAGCACTTCTTCTTCGACGAGCAGCAGCTCGTCGGAGCACAGCAGTCGGCCGGAGCCGGTGCACAGCAAGCAGCAGCGGGAGCTGCACAGGTCGGAGCAGCACCGCAACCGTTGCCGCATCCAGCAGGAGCAGCACAGGTCGGGGCAGCAGCACCGCAGCCATTGCCGCAAGGAGCAGCACAGCTAGGACCAGCGCCAGCACCGCAAGCGTCAGCACAAGGTGCTGCACAGGACGGAGCCGAATCGCAGCAGGTGTGCCGATTGAGCTTGAACAGTCCAGCCTGAGCAACGCTCGCGCTAGCTGCCAGAACCAATGCGGCGGTCAAAGTCGTCCACTTCATCTTAAATTCTCCAAACCCGGGGGATTGACGCGGCGGGCAGCCTGAAAGGGTGAGTCGTCATTGACTCCCTCGCTTCGGCCCCCACTCGCTACGACAGTGTGTGGGTCCACCTGCTGAATTTTTCGGCCAACCCGCCGCTGAACCGCAGGACCTTCACTGCAGTTCGGAAGGTTTCCAGAGCGGTCTGTTCAACGTACCGATTTGATAGAGTCTACGGATTAACAGGATTGCCGGTGCCTCGATCCGGCAGGGTTGGCCGATTGCCCTCGTAATTCGAGATTCACTCAACCTTCAGCCCCTGAAGTTCACAACGATCCCGAGTATTCTGTCGCTGTACGAGTCCCGCCCTCCCCTGAGAATCCTGATGCAGTCCGCCGCTGAGTGGTTGATATTCATCGCACTGCTGACCTGTGGATTAGTCCTGCGTCCGTTATGGCGGTCGGTTGCGGGAACCACGCTGCGGACGGCAGTGGGCTGGGGTCTCGTCGTCTGGGCCGCCTGGTGTGTTACCTGGTCGAGCACCCTGCTGATTCCCAATCTGTCCCCCGGCATACTGGATCAGCTCTGGTACTGGACGGTGGCCATCAGCGTAATTCCCGCGATGGCCGTTCTGGGAGCCCGCCGACCGGGTCATGGAGCCTGGAACTTTTTCGTACTGGTGCCGCTGTTGCTGGTCCTCGGTTGGCCCGCCCTGACAGTATGGACATGGCAAGGCCCCGAACGGCTACAGATTGAAACCCCGGCGTTGATTGGTTTCTGCCTGACGATTCTCATGGGACACGGCAATTACCTGTCAACGCGGCTGGCATTGCCGGCACTACTTTCCGGTGTTTCGGTGCTTCTCTCGTTGTCCCAATTCTCCACGACGTTCGGTACCACGTGGCTCTCGACCCCGTCCATACGATCATGGGGGGCCACGGGAATAGTGGCCACTTTGATTGGAGTGTGGATTGGCACTCGCCCTCGTCCGCTCACGGTCCCTGGTGCGGAGCGCGTCTGGTCCGACTTTCGCGAAGCGTTTGGAATTGTCTGGGCCAAACGCTGCCTGGACCGGATTAATCAGGAGTTCGCCGATCGGGAACGATGGCCCGCTCAGCTGGGGCCTTTTGGACTGGAATGGACAAGATCAGAGGTCAGCTCCGCCGAACGGGCCCACCTGGAAGCCCGACTGGAGTATGCCTTGCGCTGGATGCTCCGCCGGTTCGTGGATCCCCCGTGGATTCAGAGTCGCTTGCCCGCCCCCGGCAATCCCTCACAACCGGGTTCCTGCCAGGAGTAAACACCCCGTTGGCGGAACGACACCCCCTGAATTCCGACTATTGAAAGGTCTTCCACCGCCGAATCGAATCCGTCATCTACAGATCGATACGGGTCCAGAACAGCCGCGACCGATCCGCTCGAACTCGCAGATCTTCCAGCAGGGCTGCCGCACTGGGTTTGGGGAAGTCGTTCATCTTCTCACGTCCACTGACGATGATTTTGATGCGTTCATCAAACGACACCAGGTCGGGATTCAGCCAGAGGGAAACCGATTTTCCGGGATGCTGGATGTAAAACGTTCCGCCAGGTGTAACCTCAGCCGTGATCGACATTTCCCGCACGATTTTGTTGCGGTCTTCCCAGACGATGGGCGGAAACTTTTCGGGATTGAGAGTGCTGGTTCGCACCCAGTGGCACGTGTCATCGCTCATCCGAAGTGTCTTGTATGTAAAGTTTTTAGTCAGCGATAAGGGAGCCCGACGCACGAGTTCCGCCCAGTCCAGAACGCGCGTCTGTTCTTCGGAATAGGTCTCGTATCCACGCTCTCGATATTGGCAGTAGATGATGTCGGCCTTCTTGCGAAACAGCCGGTTCAGGTCACGCATGTTCTCGGCTTCTTTGAAACCGTCCCTCTGGCCAGCCACGACATACCAGGGAACCCCCATTCCGTTCTCCCAGTAATACATGCAGTATTTCGTACTCTTGCCGCAAAAGGGAGCCACTCCAGCGAACAGATCCGGATGTGTCATCCCCAGATCAAAACAGGCATCCCCCCCCATTCCATGCCCGGTCAGAATGATCCGATCCGCATCGATGCGATGCGTCCGCATAGCATGGCGAATCGATTCCACCACCGACAGATGTGACAATGCGTCGTATTCATACGCCGAACTGTCAGACTTGGAATAACGCGGAGCAATCGTAATGAAGCCCCGACGCTGGGACTGTCCGGGACGCTCTGCATCGCCCGCCCACCACCGCAACTCGGCTTCGGCGTCCTTTCCGGCATCATGCAAAACCACCAGCAGGGGGTAAGTGTGCTGCGGGTTGTACTCGGGAGGCAGCACTCGTACGTACTCAATCTGTTCAATCGTGCCGGTTGTGGGCACCGTAATCGTGGTCGCCTCGCCCGCAGCAGCCGGAGGCGTTTCCCATGAAATCGGCAACAGGGGCACCAACTGTGCCAACCGTTCCATGGAGTAGCCCTCGGTCTCTTCCAGGCTTCGGATGCGGGCTGCCCGAGTCTGTGGGTCAGTGTCCCGTAACACCTCCGTCACCAGAAATCGCATGTCCCACAATCGAACCGCCAAGGGGAGTTCTTCCACGGCCCCTGCCGGTCCCAAGACCCAGCTGGAGTAGGCCAGCGCCAACCGCGCTGCGGGGGTGAGCGTTTCGTCCGCCTCCGCCTGCTCAAAGGGTAATAGTCGCGGCAGCGATTCATAGTGTAATTCGGCAGCCAGCAGATTCCGTAGCGGACGGACCTGTTCGATCTGCTCCGGAGGCAGTTCTGCCTGCAGAACATCGAGCTGCATCAGAATGTTGTCCCGCCGCTCCAAGGCCAGATCGTACCCGGCGATCATCTCCTGAACTTGACGTGAAACGTCTGCGGACACTCGCTCGTTGGGAAACTGCTTCGCGATCCGATAGGCCAAACCATGCTGTCCCGCGACCTGTCGACGCTGAATCTCGTTCAGGACACGCCGGGCATCAAGCTCGTCCATCTGTGCCAGCAGCTCTTCACATCGCTCTTTCTGCTCCGGGAAATCATGGAGCATCGACTCGGCCTCGCGCCGGGCCTCGGCGGACATTCCTGCCTGCTGGTAGAAGATCACGGTCGCCCGGCGCTTGTCGAGGTCGGTACGATCCAGCAGCCGATGCAGCAGCTTCTCGAGAACATCCCGCTCCAGAGACGTCGTTGATCGGGCAAAGCTCCAGTCGTATTCCAGCCCTTCAATTCGGGAGTAGTCCGGTCCCAGCTCGGTAATCCCCAGCAGAATGTTGACCTTCTCGCGGGAGGTCGTGAGCTGCACCATCCCATGGCCGAATTCGTTGAAGGGCTCAACGTGGCTGAATCCGCCAATAATCGCGGGGCCGACACGCTGCCCGGTCTTCTTCTGGGGGATCTTCAGGCGAACCAGCCGCGATAATTCCTCGGATTTCTCAATGGACCCGACACGGGTTCCGGGAAAACTGTACCTCCGGATCTGGTCATCCAGAAGCCAGAAGGGACTGCCAATGGGAGACGTTGGCTTACCGTGAGGATTCACACTGGTATAGACGGCCAGCTCATTGAGCGGAACAGCTTTACCCTCAAAGCTCAAACCGTTTTTGAGTATGAGTGTATCCGCTGAGACGCCTTCCGAGAGAAAGAGCAGCATCAGCAGGATCAAATTCGGAGCAGGCCAACGCCGCACATCAGACTCCCGGAAGGTCGACACTCGACATCATCGGGCAAAACGCCGTGCATTTCCAGAAAAATCGTCGAAGGGGGCGTAACCGCTACTCTCGGCAGACTCTAGCGATATCAGGCCTCCCCCGAGCGCAAAGAAAAACGCCAGTGGAACAAACCACCGGCGTTTTGGAATTCAGCGATACGCGATCACGTCGGAACGTGAATCTCACACAGCCACGGGGGCCTTGGCGGCAAGAGCCTGCTTGACCGCATTGAAGACTTCATCAAAGACTTCCGGGCTGCGGATCGCCATTTCGCTCAGAACCTTGCGGTTCAGAGTGATGTTGGCCAGTTCCAGACCGTGAATGAACAGGGAGTACCGCAGACCACGCATGCGACAGGCAGCTGTCAAGCGGGTGATCCACAGCTGCCGGAAATCACGCTTACGCACGCGACGGTCGCGGAAGGCGTACACGCGATTACGGCGGACCAACTCCTGCACTGACCGCCAGAGCTTGCTGCGGCCACCACGCATCCCGCGGGCTTCTTTGAAGATCCGCTTCTTCTTCTTGCGAGTTGCTTGTCCGTAAGAAATACGCATGGCTGATGACCTTCGGTCAAGGAGCGAGCCAGTTTGCTCGCATTGAATCGTGATGGACTGCTGGCAACTGCCTGACCGGAGAACACTGTCTGGTCGAAAACAGTCTAGCCGGAAAACAGTGCCGGCACTGCTGGTTCAGAGGCTGGTTAGCTCTGCGGGCGGAGTGCTTCGATGATGTAGACCGCGTTGAAGCCGGTCCGCACCCCATCCTGACGAAGGCGGCGTTTCCGATTACCGCTCTTCTTGCCCATGATGTGACCACGGTTGGCTTTGCGGTGTTTCACCTTGCCCTTGGCGGTCACTTTGAACCGCTTGGCGACACCCTTGTGAGTTTTTCCTGGCTGCGGCATGGCTCTGGTCCGTTTGCAGATCCCTCCCCCGGGATCGGGGAAGAAGCGAAGAATTGTAATGTCAGGCCGTTCTGGATGCCACCGAACGAATGAGGAAATCTGAGAGTAGTTTTCATTCCTCGGAGAAATCCTCACGATTTCGTTACAACCCATGTTTTGTCAACAGTTTGCAAAACGAAAACACTTGTTCCCGACTCACACCGGACAGGCAGAAGAACAACGAGACATTTCCTCACCGGAGTGCGGATCATCCGATCGCTCAGGGACTTACAGTGACGATTCTCTTGCCCGTTGTCATCGTTACCCACCGCATTTGCGAGATCAAAACTTGGGATCGGTCGCCTGCTGGACTTTTCCGGCCTTCGGAACCGCATTGGTCACGCGGAATGTCTCCAATGCGGTACGCAATCGCTCGTCCAGACGCTCACGCACACTGGCCGGGTACACCAGCAGCACGGCCACCTGAATCTGTCCATTCTCATGGGTATACAACTGGCATTTCGGCATGAAATCAATCTGGGCATTGGTGTATTCCGGCGGCGGTACCACAGATACCGCGGTGAATGTTCGTGGGATCGTGTATTTGGCGATTCGCGGGCAGGTCTCCGCGTACAAGGCATTCTCGGTTCCAGGAGACGCAGCATTCAGCGGACTCAAACTCCGTCCCAAAACGCTTCCAACCATTTCTGTGATGGTCTTATTGAATTGATCGGGAGTGAATTCGCCCTCCGACTCCGGACGGTGAAACAGCGTGTGATTACTACAAACGTAGAGCCACACAGGTCGCGTTTGACCATCATCGCAAGCAAAATCACCACGCCACGCCTCGACCAATCCGGGCAGGACTAGCTGGTTCAAGAACACCGGATGCCGAGTGTCAATTGCGACGGGCTCGCCTTCCTTCGCGACGGGAGGACGCGGCAGTTGAGCCAACCCGTGGGGAATCCGCATGGCAATCGTCAAGTTGCGATCTTCCCAGAACCGCTGTAGCACCCGATCCAGCGACTGCTGGTACTCAAAAAAGGCATTCGTGTCCCGCAACCGCTGATCGTATTGCTCGCTACCACACCCGCAAACGCTCCAAAGACACATCAGGACCAAGCAGCAGCGGGATCGCTTCATGAAGCACCTCTGAGATCAAGCGTAGCCTTGGTCATTGTGAACCGGATTCGTCATGGCCGTCAAACGACAGGTTCCCGAACAAGGGCCTTTAAGGCTGACTCGGGGTGGCCAGGGCGGCCTCGGGATACGCCTGGAACCATTCCGCTTTGGAGCGGGTGGAGGAGAGCATTCGACTGGTTTTTTCCGGACGACGGTACTCCAGAAAGATTTCCACGAATTCGTACGCGTCGAGCCCATGATGCTGCTGCATTAGCTTCAGCAGAGAACGAAAACGCTCGTGGACTCGCTCGTCCACCCACATTCCCTCTGTGTACGCCATCCGGTCTTCATCCTTCGTCTCGACACTCGCAGAGACCGATGGCTGCGCCTCGCTGGCGGGCTGCGGGCTGTCCGGCTTTTCGGGCGCCGCGACTGGGATTGGATCAAAATCCACGGTCACAACCACGCGCAGCGTCGGCTTGCTCCCTTCCCGATGACTCTTATGTTTTCCCCCGATCACTCGCGGCATCGAGTTCGGATACTGGGCATTGATCGCCTCCTGCAGCGGACGAAACGGTCGCGTGTACAGTTCCCAATAAAGGTACATCGTTCCAACCATCAACCCGGCATACACAAACAGCATAATGACCATCCACGAACCGGATCGTCGCCATACTGGTCGAAAGGGACTTGGTTCCGGAACAGGCGTCTG
>QWPB01000151.1 GCA_003671275.1 Planctomycetota bacterium
AGGCGCAATCAGTGAGGTATGAAGTGGCCCCCGTTTTGTGGACCACCCCGCCTCACTCGAGCGTGCCACCCGACCCGCTGAGCTTGTTCTTGTTGACATCCCACCCGTAGCCGTAGGTCATGTAGGTCAGGTTCCACCTGATCACTCAGGCACAGCCTGACCTACCGGAACTTCGGGTGCCACGGCTCTTCGAGCCGTGCCGAACAAAAACCGACTCACGCCCCGCGATCATTCCTCCCGCAACGGCTGCGTTCCACTGCTCAGTGACCCGTGCCCTTTTCAAAGTGATAGTCCAGCGTAACGCGACACGGCTCACAGAGCCGTGGCACCCGATACAATAGTGCTCAACCGGGCCACCCCGCCCGCCCGAACGTTGTCGAATCGCACCCACGCAAGCGGTTTGGCGGAAGGTGCTGCCGGTGATGTTGCATCCTGACTTGAGGCCGGATGCTTGGCCTGTGCTGGCGTGTTCGCCATAGAAAAAGGGGGGAGGGAAGTAGGAAAATGCCTCTCACGGGAAAGCGAGTAGGCACGGAAGCCACAGCGTGACGCAGCCCGCGGTCAAGGGTGACGGGCGCGCCGCAAGCGGGTCGGAGTTCGGCCCGGCGTCCCCGGTTTTCGAGCGAAGCGAAAGAAACCGATGGCGACGCCGGAAGCCCGCATCCCTTGCACCGCAATAGGGACCGTCACGCTATGCTTCTCCGTGCTGCGAGCAAATAACATTGATCGAAGGGCCGTCGCCGCTCCATTGCCATGAGGGAACACGGACAGCAAGCAGTCGATCAGTCGCCGATACCCCAGGACCTCAGGGCGTTCGAGGAATTTCTGGTACTTGCGAGCCACCTTGACCGCGTTAACCACTTCACCCTTCCGGACGCGAGTTCGCAGTCTCCGAGCGGTTTTGGGCTGCTCTTCAGGCGGTTTCCCGACCTTCAGCACTGGAGCGTAATCGACGCGAACCGTGTGGTAGTCGTGACTTATGCAAAGACGCTTTTGGCCGTTTCTGGACCGACGGGGGACCTGCACGGGGAGGAGCTTGAATCGTAAGCCTTTTTCCAATAATGGCTTACGGTTTTTTGATTCCCGTCGATCACCGACAGACGATGTGACATGCTCGGGGGGCTCATGACGCTCGCTCGAACCAAAAAGCAGGCGGCGACGATGAGCGGCAATGCGGATCACACCTCCTTTTCTAGCGAGATGAGCCGAATTCCCGCTCGCGGACGCTACTTCCGACGTGGCGTTCGTGACTTGGATTCCTGAGCAGGGTTGGCATAAGCCCCGCATGAGTCGCGGACCACCAGCGTGGGATCAAGGAGCATGGTGCATGTCGGCAAGGATGCATCACGAATTCTGGCCTCCAATGCACGAAAGGCGACGGTGGCGATATCGCGGCTGGGTTGATGAATCGTCGTTAAAGATACGGCAACCAGGGTTGCATAGCGCGCGTCGTCGAATCCGATGAGCCGGATGTCTTGCGGAACGGAAATGCCCACCTGACCAAGTGTCTTCAGCAATCTGGCAGCGGTATAGTCATTTGCACAGATCATGGCATCGATCCCACGGCCACAGACCGACTTGCGAATGAACTGTGAATCGGTGGGATCGCCTGCGATTCGCAATTCGCGGGGAAGGGGAATGCCTCGCAATAGAAGCGCTTCGCGAATTCCCGCGGCCCGCGCATCGACCGAGCTGGCGGCGCCCGGTTCGGCTAAGAGTCGCACCTCGCGGCAGCCCAGACGGATCAAGTGGTCGGCGGCCAGAAAGCCTGCCTGCACGTTATCCAGCGCAATCAGGTCGTGGCTGCTGCGCAGCGGAAAACGCGTGATGTCGCGATCGAGCAGCACCACTGGAATACCAGACTGCTGGAGTGAATCGAGCAATCTCCGGTTCACCTGTTCGCAGTTCTCCAGATGCTCGAAGGGGGCAAAGAAAACGCCCCGTACTTCCCGCTCAATGAATTGCTGGCAGGCTTCTTCAGCCAGCTGCGCATCCAGGGTTCTGTCTTGCAGAGGATGTGCCGACCGGCCCCAGAGCAGGCCGTAATTCCGAAGTCGCGCCATCGCACCGATCTCACCGCAAATCAAATCGAGAACCTCCGTCGATCCGCGTCCCGGCACGAGCAACCCGAGAATATGCGTCTCGTTGGATTTCGCTTGGGGTCGTACGAAGGAGCCGGAACCCGCCCGTCGTTCCACCAGTCCTTCGTTCTGCAGATCTTGCAGAGCGCGGCCGATAGTTGGCCTGGAAACACCGAATCGCTCCACCAATTGCGCCTCACTCGGGAGGCGACCAGCAACACCGTACCTACCGGTTGCGATCTCGGTGCGCAATTCCTTCGAGACTTGCCGATGCTTTTGCATTGTGTCGAACCTGTCCTATCAAGTGGCGTAGTTGTAATGACAGGATTGTGGGCAGGAGCGACATGTTTTACCAGTCACAATATTATCAGGTTGGATATACTCGGCTGCGTGACTCGGACTGATTGCGATCCCATACCCACACCGGATGCCACCCAATGTCCAGCCGACTTATGCTCTGGTCGCTCACTTCCGCTTTGGCGGGCTTTCTGTTCGGTTTCGACACCGTCGTGATTTCCGGCGCGGAGAAAACGATCCAGGCCGTGTGGGGCCTCAGCGACGAATTGCATGGCTTGGCCATGGCGGCCGCACTCTGGGGAACTGTGTTGGGGGCATTTCTGGGAGGGTGGCCCACCGAGAAATACGGCCGCAAAAAAACGCTCATTGCGATTGGCGTGCTGTACTTTGTCTCAGCCGTCTGGTCGGGGCTGGCCACGGACGTCTATTCATTCATGATCGCCAGGTTGATCGGAGGAATTGGAGTCGGCATCTCGACCATCGCCGCGCCGATGTACATCTCGGAGATTGCTCCGCCCGGATCGCGAGGACGGTTAGCGGGCATGTTCCAGTTCAACGTCGTCTTCGGAATCCTCGCAGCGTTTCTCTCGAACGCTCTGCTGGCCGGAATCAGCGAAAACGACTGGCGCTGGATGCTGGGTGTCGAAGCACTTCCGGCGTTGATTTACACCGCCCTCTGCTTTGCCATTCCGGAGAGTCCTCGGTGGTTGATTGGCCATGCGGGCAACTTTGCGGAAGGCTTGAGAGTGCTGACGATGATCAACCCGGACCGCTCAGCGGCTGTTCTTCAGGCCGAAGCCGAAGTCATCGCGGCTTCCTACGCCAGTCATTCGAGTTCCGCACGCTTTTGGACAAGAGGTCTCAGGCTTCCGATTCTGTTGGCGTTCTTGATTGCGTTCTTCAATCAACTGTCTGGCATCAACGCCATCCTCTACTTTGCCCCGCGTATCTTCGAGCTGACCGGGCTGGGCGCGCGAGCCGCTCTGTTGCAGTCAGTTGGCATCGGCATCACCAACCTGGTTTTCACTTTCATCGGACTCTGGCTCATTGACCGTCTGGGGCGACGCACGCTGCTCTACATCGGTTCGTTCGGCTACATCGCCTCGCTTGGTCTCTGCTCATGGGCGTTCTTCACGGAGAACTACGCGATCGTCCCGGTGTGCATTTTCGCCTTCATCGCCGCACACGCGATTGGCCAGGGCGCGGTCATCTGGGTTTTTATCTCGGAGATTTTCCCCAATCAGCATCGGGCTGCCGGTCAAACTCTGGGCAGCTTTACGCACTGGATCTTCGCCGCGGCGCTGACGACGTTCTTTCCCAGGATGGTCACGGCGTTCTCGCCCGGATATGTGTTCCTGTTCTTCTGCGGCATGATGGTTTTGCAACTGATCTGGGTGAAGCTGATGGTGCCGGAGACGAAAGGGGTCCCGTTGGAGGAGATTCAGAAGCAACTGGGGATCGAATCATGAAACCACTTCCTGTCATCGTCGGCCTGGGTGAAGTGCTCTGGGATGTATTTCCGGATGGTCCTCGATTCGGCGGAGCACCGACCAATTTTGTCTGTAGCGCCGTGGGGCTGGGGCGTGGCCAGTTTGAGGTCGTGTTGGCAAGTGCCGTTGGCCATGATGAACTCGGTCAGCTCGCGCTTGCCGCATTGAACGACCATCAGGTGAATATCGCCACGGTCGCACGAGTCAACTATCCGACAGGTCAGGTGGATGTGACGCTGGACGAGCACGGCCATGCCAGTTACGAGTTTGCCTCGAACACCTCTTGGGATCACTTGCCTTGGACCAACGAGTTCGAAAAGCTCGCAAACCGCACCAACGTGGTTTGCTTCGGCACGCTGGCCCAGCGCAGTGACCAGTCGCAGAGGACCATTCAGCAGTTTGTCGCGAGTACTCCGCCGTCCTGCCTGCGACTGTTGGACATCAACCTGCGCTCGCCGTTCTGGAACCAAGACGTCATCCTGCAATCGCTGGCGCTTGCCAGCGCGCTCAAGCTGAACGATTCCGAATTACCTGTGATCGCCAGTTTTCTTGAGCTTCGAGGGAGCGATGAAGCAGTGCTGGCACAAATCATGGAGCGATATTCACTCAAAGTCATCGCGCTGACTCGGGGTGCGAACGGCTCGCTGCTGCTGCGGAATTCAGGGGGGTGCAGTGATCTCGCCGGTCAACCGGTCAACGTCGTCGATACCGTTGGCGCAGGCGACGCGTTTACGGCAGCGCTTGCGCTCGGTGTCCTCCGCAGCCTCCCTTTGGACGACATCAACCGCTGGGCGAGCGACGTGGCGGCATTTGTCTGTACGCAAGCGGGAGCCACGCCGCGCCTGCCGGCAACGCTATGTTTGCCACAAGAGACTCTTCAATAAACGATCACACTCAGGAGACAATTGCCATGATTATCCGAATCGGGTCTTGTATTTTGACCCTGCTCATCGTCGGCTCTCATGTACGTGGGCAGGACATCGTCGTTGCGGATTTCGAGACCGATACCTACGGCGAGTGGAAGGTCGAAGGGGACGCATTTGGGTCCGGGCCGACCGGCGGTCACAAGCTGCAAGTGACCGGCTATCGCGGACGCAGGCTCGTCAATTCATACGGAAGTGGCGATTCAGCCACCGGAGCGATCACCTCGCCTTCGTTTGAGATCAACCGGCGGTTCCTGGCGTTCTTAATCGGCGGCGGGCGGCATGACGGGGAAACCGGCCTGGAATTGCTTGTCGACGGCAAGACCGTCCGATCCGCCACTGGCGCGGATTCTGGTCAGCTTCGCTGGGAGTCCTGGGACGTTAGCGCCCTCCGGGGAAAGCAGGGGACGATCGGCATTTTCGATCGTGCAAAGGGGGATTGGGGGCACATCAACCTCGACCAGATCCTATTGACCGATCAGCAACGAACCGGAACTGGGGTGTGGCGGCTCGACGAATACCGACGCGCCAAGGAGTATTACCGAGAGCCCTTGCGGCCTGGATACCATTTCACGCCCGAACTCAACTGGATGAACGACCCCAACGGCCTCGTCTACTTCGCTGGTGAATATCATCTGTTTTATCAGCACAACCCGCTGGGGAACGAATGGGGGCACATGAGCTGGGGACATGCTGTCAGCAAAGATCTGCTGCATTGGAAGCATTTGCCGATCGCATTGCAGGAAGAGTATGGCGTGATGAACTTCTCAGGGAGCGCCGTCGTTGACACACGCAATTCGAGTGGATTCGGCAGCTCGGACAGTTCGCCACTGGTCGCGGTTTTTACAGGACACAGCCAAGATCGTCAGACGCAGGACCTGGCCTTCAGCAACGACCGTGGTCGTACCTGGACCAAGTACGCTGGTAACCCGGTGCTGGACATCGGCGAGAAGGACTTCCGCGATCCGAAAGTGTTCTGGCACGAACCGACGAAACGCTGGGTCATGGTGGTTTCACTCGCGGTGCAAAAGCGGCTGCAGCTTTTCAGCTCGACCGATCTCAAGAAGTGGACGCTGCTCAGTGAGTTCGGTCCGGCTGGCGCGCCGAATAAGCTGAACTGGGAATGTCCCGACTTATTTGAATTGCCGATTGAAGGGGAGCCTGGCAAAACGCGCTGGGTGCTGGAAGCCGACATGGGCAACGGCGCGATCGCCGGCGGTTCAGGAGGCGAATACTTCACGGGCGTTTTTGACGGCAACAAGTTCGTCGCTGATTCGACGACGTCGCAATGGGTCGATTTCGGCCGCGACTTCTATGCACCGGTCTCATGGTCCGACATTCCGGCCAGTGACGGCCGACGAATCTGGATCGGCTGGATGAACAATTGGGAGACGTGCCTGAACCCCACTTATCCGTGGCGTAGCGCCATGTCGATTCCGCGTGAACTGACATTGCGACGGATCGACGGCAATTTGCGGCTATGCCAACAGCCCGTGCGTGAGTTGCAACAATTGCGAGACAAGATGGTGGAGGTCAAAGATCGGTCGCTCGCCAGCGAATCGTTGTCGGTGGACTTTCGTGGACAGCAACTTGAAATCCTCCTGGAAGTCCAGCCGGATTCGGCCACGGAATTTGGCGTACGCGTGCTCAAGGGGAATGAGGAGCAGACGGTCGTTGGGTACAGCACAAAGTCTCGAACGGTGTTCGTCGATCGTACCAAATCAGGAAATGTCTCCTTTCATCCGGCCTTTTCCGGTCGGCACGAGGGTCCGCTCCAGCCGAATACCCAGGGCAACATCCGGCTGCAGATTTTCGTCGATGCCTGCTCGGTCGAAGTGTTTGGCAATAGCGGGGAGACCGTGATCACCGACTTGGTGTTTCCAGATCCCAACAGCAACGGAGTCGAACTCTTTGCCGCAGGCGGCGCCTGCCGCGTAGTCTCCTGCCAGATTCACGCACTGAAATCTGTCTGGCCGCCGCCACAAACGCCGAAACCGTGAGGCCTGGACAAACAAATCTCCCGACAAACTCCACACTTTGCGGTAACAGTCTCTCGAACGCCTCGCAGCGAAACGATTTGTGATCCCGGTAATGGCACTTTGCCTTACCCGGGTCTGGCACCAATGACCTGGGGTTGTCTGTTGCGCGTCGCTCCTCGACACCGGCAAGTTGCAGAGCCGTGAAAGTCAGTTACTGGGGAAAGCACTTTCCGAACGCTACCAACAGCTTGAGTGGGCCAGCGAGCCGAATCTTTCGCCGGAGCAGCGCCCACACGATGTTCTTTTCCTTCCTCAGAAAGCCGATCCACGTTTGCGAGTCCGCGGTAACGTGCAGATCGGGCTGGCCGACATGCCCCTCCTTCACGCTGAGCTTCTGTTCCTGAATCACGACAGTTGCCTGCCGCTGCTCATGGCCGGTGAAGGTGAAGTGAAATGTGGCGTTCAATCCCGCCGACTTGCCGGGCTGGAAGATGTTCGGCATTCCGTTCAGGAAGACCTTGATGCTGTTGGGCCGCAATGTGTTGCCCACGTGCTTGATTTTTTTGTGGGGGAACCGTTTGGCGACATGATCCTCAGCATCGGAGTTTTTGGTGACGTAAATCGTCTCTTCCTTCTCTTGAAGGGGCCGCACGATTTCCTTGAGATGTGCCTTCCGATCGGTGAGGAACGGCCCAATGACGTCCTCCCCGGCCGGGCAGACCGCCAGGCAGTACGCCGCTTTGTAGTTCGCGCCATAGGCCAGGCTCTGCCACATCGAGGCCGACTCCGCATCGCTGACTCGACTGCGGTAATCGCGGGCATTCTTGCTGTCGGCCACCTGCTCGACCCAGTCGGTGAAGCCGCCCATGAACTCACGGTAGTTATGGGTGTAGCAGGCCGAGAAGTTGAAATCCCCTTCCGGCGAGATGGCCCCCACAGGACATGCGGCCACGCACAGTTTGCATTCCAGACAGGGGTTGTAGTTGATCGGCTGGCTAAACTCTGAAACCTCGGCATCCAACAGGATGGTCCCCAACAGAATGAAATTGCCGAACTTCTCATGAATCACGTTGCGGTGAATGCCCATCATTCCTAGCCCTGCCGCCACCGCGACCGGCTTGTGTGACACGACCCATACCTTGCCGGGGAATCGGTCCATCTCCATCGGGAAGCCCATCGCTGGGTTCATTGCTCGGATTCCCCGGTCTTCCAGAGTCTGAACCACGCTCCGGGCAATGTCATTGACCTCATCCCCGCTATGGTGGAATTCGGTGTTGGAGACCGAGCGAGCCTGGCCTGACCCCATTTTCTGTACCAAGGGCTATGAGAGTTGGGGTGGTAGGGGTTGGGCGGAGCCCAAGGGGCCGTTGTATGGCTGGAGCG
>QWPB01000082.1 GCA_003671275.1 Planctomycetota bacterium
TCAGGGCCTTACAGATCTGGCAGGCGATATCGATCACTTCCCGCCAGCCGATCCGCTTCTCGCGGATCAGCCGCTCGGTCAGCGTCTCGCCCTCGACAAATTCCATGGAGTAGTAGTAGGTGCCCTCCCACTCTCCACTATCATACATCTCGACGACATTCTCGCCGGTCACCCGCTGCATCGCTTCGATCTCGCGGGCAAAGCGGGCGACGAAGCCGTCTTCACGAGCCATGCTCGCGGGCAGCACCTTGACCGCCACGCGCTGACCGGTTTCCTCGTGCCGTCCGAGATACACAGTCCCCATGCCGCCTTGACCGAGCTTGCGTTCGATCTGGTACGGGCCAATCTTCTCGGGCAAAGGGGCTGACGATGCTGACGGGCGATCGACTGGTGGCATAGACTACTCCCGATCTGCCCGTTCGCCGTCGAGTGAACCGACGGGCCTGTGCATTGATGTGATGACTCAGTCTACGGAACACATGATGTCCACAGCAATTCTCCTGATCGCCCACGGAAGTCGTCGGGCGGAAGCCAACGCCGACTTGGTGCGACTGGCCGAGGCGATGAAGACTCGTTGCCCCAACGAGATCGTGGAGATTGCCTATCTGGAACTGGCGGAACCCAGTATCCCTCAAGGGGCCGCCCGGTGCGTCAAACGCGGAGCCACAGAAATCCGATTGTTGCCGTATTTTCTGTCAGCGGGAACACATATCGTCGAAGACCTGACGGGCTTTCGTGATGAATTCGCTGACCAGTACCCTGAGGTGCGGCTCCAGCTGTGCCCGCCACTGGGGCTGCATCCGCTCCTGATTGATGTGCTGTTGAATCGTCTGAATGAGGACTGGGCTGACACCTCTCAGCTCCCGCGCGAGTGGCCCAATGCTCACGCGTCCAGGACCAGCCCCGAGGCATCGATCGAGTAAGGCACGATCTCTTCCTGACAGGCACTTCCACGATGCTTTGAGACGTGGAGAGCCCGCCCCATTTTGCCATCCACTTTCGTCTTGCCCATTAGAATGATCGTGTTGGCGTTGCTCAGTACATCTCCGCTTTCGATCGGGCGTTCGATCAGGGCATCCAGCATCGTCTCGTGCGTGGTACACAACAGCAAGCACCCGATACCCGAGTGATCGTAAGCGTGCCGGGCGATGATCTCCGCATTTTCACGATAATGGGCTCGGAAGAGATCCCGGGCAACCCACTCGGACTCCTTGCGGAGGATCTGTTGGTATATGTACTCAAATCGCTCAAACTGAAAGGAGTCGCTGGCCCGGTCCGCTGGCTCCATCCCGTCAATCACACAGCGGCGGACCCCTTGGACAAAGTTTCCGTAAAAGAATGCGATGGTCTGTTCCAGCTTACGATTCAACTCGGCTTTCCACTCGATCTTCTGGTCGTCGTCGAGGTCCGACATCGTTACGCGTTTGCCCGTCTGCTTGAACACATGCAGCGAGTCACGACGAACCTTGGATCGGTCCCAGATTTCGGGGAGCAGCAGCGGAATATCCGGCGACTGCTCGGTAATGGTCCAGTCGTACATTCGCTGAGCGTAATCGGCGTGGCTTTGCGAATCACCGCGCGAGGTCATATCAAAAAAGACTCCGCGTTCCCCCTCCTGACTGCGGCCCGCGTTCGCAAAGTGAATCCCCAATTGAGTTTTCCCAATCCCCGTGGCTCCCAGAACCACGGTCATCGTCCCTGGCAACAGCCCTCCCCCCAGCAGTTCATCCAGGCGAGAAAGTCCAGTGGAAAGTCGGGAGGCAGACATAGTCATCGGTCTGTGGTGTGCAGCTGGCGGTGGTGGGGTGACAATACCGTCTTGCCCCAATGAATTCGACCGACCGACACACCTTCGCCCGGGCGAAAGTTCCCTGAACCAGGACTCAATCTCTCTTGAATCTTGAATATCGAACAGGGGAGTCCCGTTCCCCGCGAATCCCATTAACAGCGTCCGACATCTGCCCCATTCTCGGGCCGACCGGTAACGGTCCCCAAGCCTTGATCCAATAAAAAACCACTGGCAGCAAGCTGCCAGTGGCCCAAAAAATCCTGACACAAACCTCGTCAGATTACAGGTGTGTCGCATGCCAGATGTACTTCACCCGGACAATCCGGGGTTCCGACTGGTGGCGTTCCGCTTGATCAGCAGCAACGCTCACGTCCTCTTCGAAGTTCACTGGCCCTAGCGGCAGTATGTTTTCAGTCCCTCCGGACAGAAGGTGCGATGCCTGTTCCCGTGGTTGTCCCACCGTTACAGAGTGCTGCAAGTTGCAGGCTCGAGCGAATTCGCCGGATGTGAGAGAGGTCAGATCCGCTCGGCCCACCTCGGGTGACGATGAACTCCCTTCGGTCCGAATCCACAGCCCCCGTGGGAATAAGCCACGTTCAGGGGTTGACGACCCGTGTCCCAAGAAAGCTCTATTGATATAGCGGCGAGACCTTACACGATTTTTCCAAAGTAGTTCCGTCATGTAAGTTCCGCGGAAATTACCAGAATTCACTCGAACCACACCAAACTAGCAACGAACATGTTCATTTATCCACTATCCAGAACCGCAATTTCCCTTAATTTCTATCGCCTCGGGGCAAACTCCCAGGTTCACCCGGACCTCCGTCGCACGATTCCTGCTCATCACCGAGCCCCGCCGTTGCAGTGGAATCACTTCAAAACCGCCGATAATATTGGTTTCATGAGGGAATCCGAGTCCAACAACGCGTCCACCTCGCATTCACTTCTGATGCGACTGCGAACCAACGATGTCCAAGCTTGGAAACGCCTGTCCGAATTATATGGACCGATGGTTTACGGTTGGTGTCGAGCCGCAGGGCTGAAGCCTGAAGACGCGGCGGATGCCACTCAAAATGTCTTTCAGTCGGTATTCACCGGCTTCATGAAATTCCGCAAGGAACGACCGGGGGATCGCTTTCGGGGGTGGCTGTGGACTATTACCCGAAATCGTGTGAACGACTACTTTCGCCAGGAGAAGGACGCCCCGGCAGGTCGAGGAGGTTCGTCGGCCCATCCGCACACCCTGCAATGGCCCCAGAATCTCATGCCCGAGGAGCAGGATCCCGAGACGATGGTCACGGAAACAGCTCAGTTGGTCCGCCGGGCACTGGAACTGGTGCAGGCGGAATTTGAAATTCGAACCTGGCAAGCTTGCCTGAAAACCACCATGGATGGGCAATCCGTGGCGGACGTGGCCGCAGAATTGAAGATGACCGTAGGAGCCGTCTACGTCGCCCGTTCCCGCGTTCTGAAGCGGATTCGGGAGGAGTTGGAGGGGTTCGTTGAGATCTCGCCTGATGGACAACTCTCATAAACTCGTGAGCGCTGTCCATCGATTGGAGTTGCGATGACCGGAACAACAATCTCTCCCTCAGGCTTTGAAGGTACCTCAATTCCATCAGGGGAGAACTGCCCCTCCGAGCAAGAACTGCGGGCGTTCCTTAACGGAGAAGTCTCCTCGGCGACCCTGGAACGAACGCAGATTCATCTCGATCGCTGTCCCAGTTGCCCGCAACGTCTCCACAAACTTCTTTTGAGTCATGCGGACCCCATCACCGAAGCGTTGCGTCAATCGGCAACGGGAAGTTCCTTTACCACCGAAGCCAACTGCACCAGCGCCGTCCAACTGATCGCCAATGGACTGGATTCCCCGACACTGGGGATGCCGCCGATTATTCCGCCTCCTCTTACTCGCCTGGGGAAATACCAGATCAAACGCCTGCTCGCGGAAGGCGGGATGGGCTTGATCTATCTGGCATTCCATGTCAATCAGCCAATGCCAGTGGCACTGAAGCTGTTGCGTCCGATGGTGATCTATGCCCCCGAACTCATCCAGCGATTTCGCCGTGAGTACCGGGCCATGAGCCATCTGCAACACCCGAATCTGGTAGCGGCCTATGACGCCGGTGTCACGGACGGAACGCCCTTCCTGGTGATGGAATACATCGAAGGGGTAGACATCAGCAAGCTCCTGGAACGTTACCACCGACTTCCCGTTCCGGTCGCGTGCGAGATCATCCGACAGGCGGCCACGGGACTGGACCATGCCTGGAGCAAATCCATCGTCCACAGGGATGTGAAGCCCTCCAATCTGATGCTCACCCGAACCTCTCACGGAGAGGCCCGTGTCAAAATCCTCGACTTGGGATTGGCCCGACTGCTCGATCCCCGATCGGGCATCTTTCTCGATGCCAACGAATTGACTTCCGAAGGACAACTGATCGGCACACGAGGCTACATCGCACCGGAGCAGGAACTGAACAGCCATGATGTCGACTGCCGGGTCGATGTCTACTCACTGGGGGTGACGCTGCATGAACTGTTGATGGGGAATCGCCCCCAGAATCCGACTTCTCCCGCAGCCCCTCTAACCGGACTGGGGAACGGCATCCCCGCTCCTCTGGAAGTTGTTTTGAACTCGATGCTGGCAGCCAACCGGGATCATCGCCCAGCCACTCCCGGACAGGTGGCCATCCAAATTGCGGAGTTCTGTCCAAACCACGGACTGGGCGAATGGCTGCGAGATTTTCCGGCAGTCGTCGATCCCAGCGGGGCCTGATCGATTCGGGATAGCCCATAACCTCAAAATCGACCGGGCCCGCTTCATCCAAGGCAATGCATCAGAGCAGATCGATCATTCCCCCGTCCTGCGGAAACCGCCGATTCTCTCTGGACGAAATCCGATTTGCCTTTAACAATAATACCTTCCTGGACAGAACATGACCGACTGCGGTTGGCTCATTGTGGATGCATGCTCCCTGTGGGGACAGGCTCCCGTATCTGTCGCACTGTGAATCACGCATGAACGCTTCGGCGTCTCTCGCCGCATTGCGGTCGCAGGCCCCCGTCATCGCCCCTTCCATGTTGAAGTGCGATTTTGGGAATCTCCGTCGCGAAATTGAACTCCTCGATCAGGGCCAGGCAAGCGTCCTGCACTGGGATGTGATGGATGGGCATTTCGTTCCCAATCTGTCTTATGGGGCCATGGTGATTTCCCGGTCGCGTCCGCTGACGCGAGCGATATTTGATGCCCATCTGATGATTTCCGATCCTGCGAAGTACGTTGACGAGTACGTGCACGCCGGGTGCGAAGCAATCACCTTTCATATCGAAGCCGTCCCCCAACCGGTCGAACTGCTGCGGCGGATTCGATCCCGAGGGTGTCTGGCCGGCATCGCCATCAATCCCCAAACACCGGTCACGGCCTTGGCGACGGCCGTTGGTGAGTGTGATCTGGTGCTGGTGATGAGCGTAGAACCGGGTTTTGGAGGCCAGTCCTTCATCGCCGGGTCCAGTGAGAAAGTCGCGGCAGTCCGGGCGCTGTTCGGTCCATCAATCGTGATCTCGATCGATGGCGGAATTGGCACCCAGACCATCTCCGGCCCGGCGGCTGCGGGATGTGATCTGTTCGTTGCGGGAAGTTCGGTGTTCGATGCACCGGATTATGGTCAGGCGATCCAGAGCATGGCTGCACTGGCTCGGACCGCTCGCAACGCCTCCTGAGGAATTTGCATGTCTACCGCCCGATGGGTTGTGAGGCCCGGCGAAACCGAGTTCGACGGCCTCTCCCGTATCCAGGGAACCTTGGATCTTCCCCTGACTGAACACGGCTTAAAGCAGGTTTCGCAGCTGGCGGAAACCCTGCGAGGTGAGCCGATCGATGTGATCTACGCCTCGCCGACGGAACCGGCAGCCACTTCGGCCGCGCTGCTCGGGGAAGCGCTCGAAGTTCCGGTCCGCATTGTAGAAGGACTCGCAAACCTGCATTTGGGGCTCTGGCAGGGATTGCTGGCGGACGACATCCGTCGCAAGCAGCCACGGGTCTTCAAGCAATGGGAAGACCAGCCGGAAACAGTCTGCGCCCCCGAAGGCGAAGAGTGCGAGGAAGCGCTCGAACGCATTACCGAAGCTCTCCGCAAGCCGCTGAAACGAGACGAATCTTTCCTCGTAATGGCCCCCGAACCGATCGCCACGCTGGTGCTCAGCATATTGCGAACGGAGCCAGCGCGACTCTCTGGCCCCGAATCGGCCCACACCGCGCCCTGCCGTGTGGACCGGATTCACGAAGCTGAGCCGCTGCCCGTCCCGGCCATTCCAACCTCCGTGATAGGTGCCTTTCCGGCCATCCTGTAAACGGATTCAGTACCCAGTGGTCGCCCCACAATGGGTGAACAAACGATCGCGCGGGGCGATAACGATTGCTCCAGAACTCAATACCGACCATGATGCAGCAACCCCGGTCGGTTCGCCCGATCGATGGACAGACAGGAGTTATGCCCATGGCAGCGGTGCCGTCCGTGAACGAAGAATCCCCCCCCTCACGCCCCAAACGGCCCGTGCCCGATGGGCTGTGGGTCAAGTGCGATAGCTGTAACGCGACGGTCTTTGGCAAGAAAGTCGAAGAAAACCTCGGCCTGTGCCCCGAGTGCAGCCACCACTTCTACGTTTCGGCCCAGGCCCGTATCGAGCAGCTGCTGGACGAAGACAGCTTCGAAGAGTGGTTCGGGGAGCTCTGCCCCGTTGACCCGCTCGGTTTCACCGACAAAAAACCGTACGCGCAGCGGCTGATCGAGGAACAAAAACGGACTGGCATGCGCGATGCCTGCATCGTGGGCAAGGGTCACATGCGCGGACGTCCGCTGGTATTCGGACTGACTGACTCCACGTTCATCATGGGCAGCATGGGCTCCGTCGTGGGCGAGAAGCTGACCCGAGCCATTGAAGAAGCGACTCGACTGCGAATGCCCCTGGTGATTGTGAGCGGCTCCGGAGGAGGGGCCCGGATGCACGAGGGGATCTTCTCGCTCATGCAGATGGGCAAGGTCTCAGCGGCTCTCGGGCGGTATCACGACGCGGGTGGTCTGTATATCTCGGTCCTGACGAATCCGACGATGGGTGGAGTCGCGGCCAGCTTTGCCTCTCTGGGCGACATCATGATCGCCGAACCTAAGGCCATGATCGGCTTTGCCGGGCCCCGCGTTGTGAAAGCCACCGTGAAACAGAATCTGCCCGACGGATTCCAGACGAGTGAATTCCTGCTGGAACACGGATTTGTGGACATGATCGTGGCGCGTCCTGAGCTGCGGGCGGAAATCGCGCGGTTGATCGACTACTGCCAGATGAAGTAACTTCAGTCGCAGTGGGAGACGCGATGGCCTTCCCACTCACCGTGAGCCGGGCCCCCTGACTCCGCCCTTTCGAATTTCGAGCCTCGAACTTCGAGTTTCCCTGGTGTGACCGATGGACTTCCTGAAGCGTCTTTTCCAGCGGGCTCCCAAGATCGAAAGGGTCGATATTAAGCGACGGTTTGAACTGCATGGGCGTGTCGGTCAGGGGAGCATGTCCAAGGTCTGGCGAGCCACCGACACCATCGGCAGCAAGCCCGTGGCCGTGAAAGTCCTCAATAAGCCTCAACTGGCAAGGACGGACGCCCGCTTTAAAAGCATGGGGTTGAAGCGTCCCCACGAGGGCGAAATCTCACTCTCCCTGCGACACCCCAATATCGTCAAAACACTGGAATTCGGAATCACCACGGATGACGAAGAGTTCCTCGTCATGGAGTTCGTGGAAGGCGTCAGTCTTAGCTTTCTGGTCGAGACGCAAAGCCCCCAGATGAAGAAGAACTGCCTGTGGTACTGCATTCAGCTGGGCGAGGCTCTCGTGGCGGTGCATCGTGCTGGATATATCCACCGTGACCTGTGCCCGCGGAATGTCATCGTGAGCAATGAAGGGGTCGTAAAGTTAATCGATTTTGGCCTCGTGGTGCCGAACACCGATCCCTACAAACGTCCGGGGAACCGTACGGGAACCGCCAACTACATGGCCCCGGAACTCATCAAGCGGCAAGCGACCGATCAGCGAATCGACATTTTTTCGTTTGCCGTGACATGCTTTGAGATGTTCACGCGGCAGCTGCCCTGGGACTCGGACAACACCATGGATAGCGTTCTGCAACATATTAATGCTCCGCCTCGCGAGATTCAGAAGCTCGCGCCGAATCTGGATGCCGATGTCAGTGAAATCATTATGAAAGGATTGGAAAAATCCCCCCAGGACCGCTGGCAAACCGCGCGGGAAATGGTTGACGCACTGCGATCCGCCGCCCGCCGCCTGAAGGCAATGCCGGACGAAGAGTAATATAGCATCCCCGATGTTGTACCGGGTGCCCCTCAACGTTGTGACGGTTGATGGTGACTGACGGACTTATCGTTTGGTCACGCAGCTCGTTTTTCGAACAGTCGCCCTGTCATGCCACACGCCCTCTCGACATCCCCAGCCATGGGCCCGTCACGGTGATGGGCCGCACGACAGCGAGACAACACATCGCTGCTGGAATCGAAAGCCAGCGTGTTCCGGCAGATTTGTTGAACCTGAAATCCAGGCATAACAGAACGCTACGTTGACCGTTCGGGAACGGGTAGGCGTTTCTCGCTCCAGGTCACAGCCAGCACCACAATCAGCCCCACGCCGATCCCCACCATCAGCCCCTGCACCAAACCGAGCGCCAGCCCTAGAACGGGTGGATCGAAGGGGGGAGGATTAACCCCTGAAAACGCCACACGATAAAAATCCGGAGCATATTTCCCGATCAGAAATCCCACGAACGCTCCCATGGCTCCGAAACCGAATCCGGTCCCCATCACCGTGCCCAGCCCCTTGGTAATCGTCACTCGGCGAGCCCTTTCACAAAGGCTTCCGGCGGCAAATCTCGCCCCGTAATCGCCTTGAACTGCGCGTTCAACTGGTCCACATACACCGACTGCGGCTCGACGGTCTTACATCCGCGTTCGCGAGCTTCCGTGAACAGGGCATGCTCCTTCGGCGGATCACTGACATCAAGCACCGTATGATTCGGACGGAACAGTGAGGGGTTAACGTTCCCCTGATTCTGACCACAAACCACATGCCGATCAGCGATCACCACCACATCCGCCAGGGTGTCATACAGCTGGGCAAACGGGATAAAACGACACTCGTTGGTCGCAGCAATCTTTTGGGATTCTTTGTCTTTGGGGCCGCAGATACTGACCAGGCCCTTCCGCTGCGTAACCCCGTAAACCATGGACTGGGCCATGCCACCGTTCCCCAGCACGAGAACGTTTTGCCGGTCGAGACCACGCTTCGCGTCCCCGCTGACCGCGGTTTCCAGTGCCCGCAGCCCGCTCCGCCAGAGAGTGTTATACCCATGCCAGCCATCATCCCGTCGCAACAGCAGGTCAATGTATTCGCTTTGAGCATCGTGTTTGTCGATATGCTCCGCGAGGGGCATCAGTCGCTGACCATTCCCTTCGCTGACTAGAATCGCCTTGATCTTCAGTACGTCCAACATCTTCTTCAGCATCTTGACATCGCCCAACTCAATCGGCAGGCAGCGGACGTTGACGCCGATCTGCTTGAAGGCGGCATTCAGAATGCGGGTGGTGATTGTTTGCGCCTCTCCGAATCCGGCGATGGCGATGAACACGGTGGACTTGTCGATCTCTCGACACGCGTATGTTTCATCCAGTTCAAAGACCGTCGCCTGCCCGGGGAAGGCTTCCAGCCCACGTTCCAGTGCGGCGTAAATCCACGGTGACCCGTACTTTTCGCCCAGCAAGGAAAACGTCAGATCAGCCCGCCCCAGCCCCATCCCAACGATCGGCAACCGCCGTTTCTGACTGACCGCCACCAGCAGTGGCCAGGCATCATCCAGTGTGGGTGTGGGCCACGTGAACTTCACCACATCGGCATGGGCATTGGCTGCCTCATCGAAAATGGAATCGATGTCAGACTCCGGCTGATCCATGCGGGTAAAGCTGATGACCCGCTGAGTTTTGCCGAATCGGGGGATTTTGGGGGCGATGTCCAGATCGAGTTCGATATAGGCGGGGCCCGCGACGATGGCCTGCCGCAACAGGCCCATCCGCTCCTGCTCCGAGCCCTCAAACTGGCCACCGTCCTGCTTCCGGCGACAGGAGACAATGATCGGCTTGTCAAAACCCGTAATCAGGTCTTTGACATCCGGTTCCTTAATCAGATGGTCCAGAGCCAGTTCCACGACGTCGGCATAACGACAGGCATTCAGGATGTCGACCTTGGCCAGCGTCCGCGATGTCGGGGCGACTGTAATGCAGATCATGGGATCACGTCAGAAGAAGGCGACGGGCAGAAACTCGGCCAGACTGTCCATCCGGCGAACGATCAACAGACCACGACGAATGCGTGGGCATGGCCTCGATATTCGCAAAGAACACGCCGAATTGCTACCGGATTAGCCGTTTACCGGACAGATTCTGGGGCATCGGGTCAATCGTGGTTCCCAACGCCATGGCCGAAGGAACCTGGAAGTTCCCCTCCGGGGTTCTCCTGACCAGCGAATCACCCGGCCCATGGACAATCCCCGATGACTGACGGCTGCGAGGCAAGGCATCGTCGACGGCACTCATCGAGCCGTAAAGACTTTCCGGTCTCGGCTTGCTGAAAATGAAGCGGACATCGTCCGCCTGGACTCGCGACAGAGAGCCCTGGCCCCGCCCAATCCCCCTCAGAACCTCCGCATGCCGCCTTCGCCACTTCCGCCTCCTGCCCGGCATCTCCGTGATCGTTACATCACCGAGAAGTAGTTCGAAACCGCAAAATCGAACGACTCGCAAGTCACCTTTTTCGGTCCCTTGCGATAGGTCACATAGTTTCGGACCTGCAACAACAAGTCTCGCGGCTGGCAGTTGCGGAATGGACGATTTACCGCCAGATAGTGTTTCTCAATCAGATAGTCGACGGCATCCAGATCCAGAATCAATCCCACCTTGGGGGCCATGATCTCGAACAATTTCCGGAAGTGCTCCCGCGACGGATCAGGCACTTCAATCTTGTACGGAATACGACGCAGGAACGCCCCATCGACCAGTTGCTTGGGCTCCAGATTCGTCGAGAAGATAATCAACTGATCGAACGGCACCTGAATTTTCTTGCCGCTGGCCAGATTCAGGTAGTCGTACCGTTTTTCAAGGGGCACAATCCAGCGGTTCAACAACACCGAGACCGGCATCGTCTGGCGTCCAAAGTCGTCGATGCAGAACGTCCCGCAGTTAGCTTTCAACTGGAGCGGAGCTTCGCCGATCTTGGTGAACGGGTTTTGAGTGATTTCCAGTTCCGCCATGGTGAGTTCCCCCCCGGCCACCACCGTGGGACGGACAATCTGTACCCACCGCTGGTCGACTCCAGACAGATCAAAGATCCCGTCCGAAGTGCCGTAGGGAATTTCCTCGTGAACCCCGGGATCAAACAGCCGAATGATCTCGCCATCAATCCCCAGTGTCCGCGGAATCCAGATCGTCGAACCAAAACATTTCGTGATCCGCTCGGCGATACTGGTCTTTCCGTTTCCTGGTTCCCCAAACAGAAACATCCCGCGTCCCGAGTTGATCGCCGGGCCGAGACGCTCGAACATTTTCTCGGAAATCAGCAGATCCGAGAACGCCCGCTTGAGATCATCTTCCGTAACGGACTGGTTGGCGATTGTCTGGGCCGTCATCGCTTCCAGGTAAGCCGTCAACGGCACCGGGGCAGCGCCGGCGTAGCTGCACTCTTCCATATAACGGCGGGCCCGTTCGCGACCGAGATCGATGATCGTAAAGTTATAGTCTCCCATCTCAGCAGTGCCTTTGTAGGCCACCAGCTGATCCTTCTTCATCTGCTTCATGATCGGTTCGATGATCGTGAACGGCAGCTTGACGTTCGAGCAGATTTCACGGCCCGTGGCCGCTCCTTTCTGCAGCAGAAATTTCAGAATCAATCGCTCAATCTCTTCTGGTGCCAGCAAGGTATCTTCGATCGAGTTGGGACACCGGGGAACAAATCCCTTGTTCGGATCTGGTTTCTCACCCAGCAGGCTTTCCACTCGATTGAACAACTCTTCCAAATGCCGAGTTCCCCGGATCTCCTCGCGGGACGTTCGGTTCTGCTGGATAATGTCGTTCGGCAATTCTCGGGGAATCGACTTCGGAATAGGGGGAACCTCCGTTTCATCGATGGGGAGCATGGCGATCTCGCCCATCGGGGTGGCGCGAGTTTCGACCTCTTCGGCGGTCGCCAGCGGCATGCGAGGCGGGATCGATGGTTTCGTCGCGGGCGTGATCAGATTACGCAGCCGCTCCAGAACCTGCCCCGAGGGAACCGCCGTGGGAGCGCTCAATCCTTCGCGACTGGCGGAGGCCGCAGACTCCGCCGTCACCGCAGAAGTCTTTACGGCCCCTTTCAGCTGGGCAATGAATTCGGATTGGGACAGTTTATCGAGGCTGTTCGACATGGCGAGGTGGCCTTAATCCGGCGGGGGAGTACCCAAGAATGCTCTCCGAGTACAGACTCTGGAACACTCCGCCGAAAACTAGGTCGCATTCTGCATGTGGTCAAATTGCAACATTCAGAAACGGAACCGATACATCCTCTTTCTGCGTTGTATCCGGAATAGTCGGAATACGGACACGGCTCTGCCCCATCGGGCTGGGTACACCGGCTTTGAATCACATGAACAACCCGCATCTACCGCTCGGGATACCAGACATCGATCGCATCGATCGTCGTCGACCGATTGAATTCACCCCAATGATCGATCGGTAAAGAGACAATGGCCAGAGTCGCGGGAGGCACGCGAGTGGCTCGCTGTCGCAGGGCGATGATCAGCTCCTGCACGCCGGGGTTGTGGGCCACACAAAGGGCTGCCCCCCACTCCTCGGGCAGGTTGCAAACTGTTCGTTCCCATTCCCTGATCGTCGCCATATACAACTCATGCCGCACCTGGACGGGGGCGTTACATCCAAGTTCCGTGGCGACGTGTTTTGCCGTCTGATGAGTCCGCAGCGCCGCGGAGCAGACGATTCCATCCGGCGACAAGCCCGCCATGCGTAAGCGGCGGCCCATCTGAGGAGCTTGTTGCTCACCATATTCATTCAGGGGGCGATCAAAATCAGGCCAGCGATCCTCCTCCCAGGTGGCATCGGCGTGCCGCATGATGAACAGAGTTTTCATGGTGAACATTCTCCCGTAGTCGCCACGGCCCCTTCCCGTTTCTGCCGGGTACGAGCCAGTTGAATGGCGGTCTCGATGGCTGAAATCATCCCAGACGGGTCCGCCAGTCCACATCCCGCAATGTCGTACGCGGTGCCCTGACTGGGGCTGGTACGAATAATAGGAAGCCCCAGTGTGACATTCACCGCACGGTGAAATCCAATCAGTTTCAACGCAATGTGCCCCTGATCGTGGTACATCGCAACGACACCGTGATAGCGACCTTCAACAGCGGATTTGAGCAGTGTATCCGCAGGCAGTGGCCCCACCACCACGATTCCCCGCTGACGGGCCTCGGCCACGGCGGGAGCGATGACGCGGGTCTCTTCGTCACCGAACAATCCGTCCTCTCCCGCATGAGGATTCAGAGCACAAACACCAATGGTCCCCGGTTCACCAATCTGCCGCAAAAACCGGTCAACGAGTTCTATCGTCTCCAGCACCCGCTGGGGGGTCAGTTGCCGGGGCACACTGGCGAGAGAGGTGTGCAGCGTGGCGTGAGCCACAGAAAGTGAGTGCCCCGCGACCATCGGAGCGCCCGGGGGCAGATAGAGCATCATGGCGACCTGTTCGATGCCACATTCATCGGCCAGAATCTCGGTGTGTCCTGGAAAGGAGATACCCGCCAGACTCAGTCCCAGTTTGCTCAGGGGCGCGGTCACGATGGCATCGACAGTCCCCGCCAGCGCAGCGCGAGCCGCCGCACGGAGCCAATCATGAGCTGCTGCCCCAGCTCGGGCCTCCGCGCGACCGGGCGGTACATCCGCCAGTGATCGCCCATCCGGAGACCAGACACCGATCATCTCCGAAGCGGCAGCACACGGTGTTGAAAGTGCAACGACCTCCCGGGCCAGCCCCAATCGCCGCGCGGTCTGCTCCACCGCTCGCGAACACCCCACCACCACAGCCTGAATCTCGCCCCGCAGCCAGGCGGAATCTCGCATCAAAATATCCAGCGACCGCACAACGACCTCTGGCCCCACACCGGCAACATCTCCCAAGGTAATCGCCAGGCGAACCGGGGAATGAGAGGACGGCAGGCCGCCAGACGCCAATGTCACGGATAACACTCCAATTCCGACAACGATTTACCCAGCAGATCCTTGGGAGACAGAATCGGCTCTCCAGTGACCGGCCACTGAATCCCAACACGGGAATCGTTCCACATCAAAGTCCGCTCAGCAGCCGGAGTGTACAGATCCGTACACTTATATTGCACATCCGCAATGTCCGACAGAACACAGAACCCGTGGGCAAACCCGACCGGGATATACAACGAATGCCGGTTCTCTTCGGATAGCTCACAGCCCACCCATTGACCAAATGTCGGCGAGCTGCGGCGGATATCCACCGCCACATCGTAAATTCGCCCACGCAGGCATCGCACCAGCTTGGCTTGGCCATGTTCGATCTGGAAGTGCAGTCCCCGCAATACATTCTGCTGGGAGCGAGAGATATTGTCTTGAACCCAGTGGGTCGGTAACCCCGCCTGGGCGAAGCAGTCGGCCTTGAATGCTTCAAAAAAGAAACCCCGCGAGTCACCAAACACGCGCGGCTCGATCACGACAACGTCGGGAATGGCAGTTGGTCGAAAGTTCATCAACAAGGCTCCAGATTCCGCAGGGGCGATGAACAGAAAGCCCGGAAGAACTGGCTTCCGGGCTTGTCTTGCTGATTGCGGATGTCGAAACCTACCTTACCAGCTGGGCTTCTCCGGCAGGTACTTCTCGAATTCTGCGATTAGAGCGGATTCAAACGCCCCTGCGTAAGTCCCCGCGAAGAACCGACCAATCGCTTCCTTTTGGAAAGTGACCCAGCTCTGGTCCTCGTGTCCGGGGTTAATCGGGAAGTAGCGGGCCTTCACCGACAAGGCCGCCTTCATGTCACCCGGAGCGTCGCCAATCATCAGCACTTTGTCAGGCGAATACCCCTTGGCAATGGCCGCCGTCAGGATTTCGGACTTGCTACCCATTTCCTGACCGCAGATGGCCGAGACGTATTGAGCAATTCCATGCTCGCTCCATTCCGCCTGTAACGCCGGAGTGGGTGTCGCGGAACAGACGATCAGATCTGCCTGACCCTGCAGCATTTGCAGACTCTCCCGCACACCAGGAAACGGAGGGACACCATGCACGATCGTCTTGACGGTCGCATCGACCGCCGAAGACCAGGCACTCGCCTGCTTCAGATCGGGATCGTTTGTCTTCTCGGCTTCGGCCTTGACCGTTCCGCTGGAGAGCTTGGTCTCACGCTTCACCCAATCCCGAAGCCCCTGGAACTTCGGCACCGAGAAGCCCCGCCCCTGCACCTCTGCCCGCTGCTCAAGCAGATCGAGAGCCAGCAGGTAGGCCGGAAACCGATTCGCTCCCCGTGTCTTCGAATACAGATTCGTAAACTCAGCGGCCTCGCGAGCATACTTAGAAATCGGCTGCAAGCCGAAGTAGTTGATGAAGTTAGGAATGAAACATTCCTTGTGCTTGATCTCCATGGAGTCAAACGCACACCCATCGGAATCGATGGCGATCAGGAAGTCATGATTCTTCTGCACATTGGCCAAGGCGTCAGACACGCGAGGGAACTCCGTGGGGGTGAATGGTCGATACCGGCGTAGGGTACGCCGTCCTGCGGATCGGAACAAGAAAACCGCCGTGGATTTCACGGCGACGAACCCGAAACTCACGGTTCACACGCGGCGCATCACCTGCTCCACTTCGGCCAGCTGCTCCTGGGTATTCACCCCCAACGCTTCCGTGATCTCCATGTGACAGGCAGCTAGCACGGGCTTTCCTTGTTGCCGCAGGATTTCGGCACAATCCGTCAGATAGAATTCTCCCTGGCTGTTGTTCGTACGAACTTCATTTAAAGCACCGAACAACGACTGGCAGTCGTAAGCAAAGCATCCGGTGTTGATTTCCGTAATCGCCTGCTCTTCCGGTGTTGCATCCCGTTGCTCGACAATTCGCAGAAAGTTCCCCGACGCATCCCGTACGATCCGTCCCAATCCAAAGTTGTTTTCAGTCCGCGCGGTTCCCACGACACACGCGGCCTGCTGAGACCGCAAGTCATCCAGCAGTGCCTTGAGCGAGGCACCTTTCAGCAGCGGCGTATCGCCCGTCAGAACCAGCACCGGCCCCTGATGATGGCCGACAGCGTCCCGGCACATCATGACCGCATGCCCCGTCCCCTTCTGTTCCGCCTGTAAGGCAAACTCGACATCCGAATGATGGGCCAGCGCCGCCTGAACCACTTCGGCCTTGTGACCAACCACCACGACGATTCGCGTGGCCCCGGCGTCCCGGGCCGCGTCCAGCACGTACTCAACAATCGGGCGTCCGCAGGCGTGATGTAACACCTTGGGCGTTTCCGACATCATCCGCTTGCTCTTCCCGGCGGCAAGAATGATGGCAACAGTTTCCGACATCGAAATGCATCCTGAATAAGTGTGTACTTCGGGACCAGCGGCTTGAACCGCAGGGGTTCCTCAGTTATCGCTGGCCACAGTGGAAACCAGTGCGGGACGAAGCCGCATGTTGATCAATTCGACCACCAGCGAGAAGGCCATCGCGAAGTAGATATACCCCTTGTTCATCCCCGTTCCCAACCCTTCCGCGACCAGCAGCACGCCAATCAGAATCAGAAAGCTGAGTGCGAGAATCTTGATCGTGGGATGCCGGTCCACAAACCGACTGATGTGACCGGAAAATGCCAGCATCACCCCCATCGCCGCAATCACCGCAAACACCATCACCCCAATTTGTTTTACCATCCCGACGGCGGTAATCACCGAGTCCAGCGAGAAAATGATGTCGAACAACGCAATCTGGATGAGGACCTCATGGAAACTCAGTTGACCGCCAGTGGCTGGCCCCGCTTCATGCGGTCCTTCAACCTTGTGATGGATCTCTTTGACACTGTGCCAGATTAGAAATGCCCCTCCCGTGAGAAGAATCAGATCCTTCCATGAAACACCGTTGATGTCTCCGTGTCCAGACTTGTCGGGAACATGCCCTGGATCGGGCGCCACCCAGGCTTGAGGAATCCCCAGATCGGTCAACTGGAAAACAGGATTCGTCAGGTCCATGACCCAACTGATCGAAAGCAACAGCAAAATTCGCGTGACCAGCGCCCCCAAAAGACCGAGCGAGCGGGCACGTGCCTGTTGATCCACGGGCAGTCGCCCCACCAGGATCGCGATGAACACAATATTGTCAATCCCCAACACGATTTCCATCGCAGTCAGAGTGATGAATGGAATCATCCAATCCATGGGGCGTCTCGCTTTGTCGGTTCCAGTTGGCTGAAGACGAAGGGATTCTAGGTGACCGACGCCCACTTGGCTTCGGAAACTGGAATATCCCGTGAAGACTTCCGGTAAATCATGATCCAAACCAGACTAGCCGCCACGCTGAGGACGGCCCCCACCACCAGTGAGACGGGACGATACCGCCACGTAACCCGGTGTTTTCCAGCGGGCACTTGCACTCCCCGGTAAAGGCCCCGCAGCGTGACCGACTCCGCTGGTTGATCGTCCACTGCCACGTTCCATCCGGGATAGGCCAGCTCGCGCAGCTCAACCGTGGCTGGCTGCGCCAGTTCGACGGTGAAGGCCACTCGCTGAGCGGATTGCTCATAGTCGACAACTCGATGCGAAACCCGGCCCGCTCGTTCCCACTCGTCGATTTCCGTGCTCCAAAACCGGTAGAGGTAAACCGGTTCCTGAAACTGCCCCCAAACGCGGGCAAAGAACGGATCAAATTCTCCCTGGGGATGCAGCGCGGGATCCAAGGCCGTCCAAGCGGGAGCATCGAGCGGCTTCTGACTCAGGATGTGCGTCACCCCGTTCGACCAGAGCCAATTGAGGTGTCGTGCGACCGCCTGAGGATTATCCCCATCACGCGAACTGTCGTACGGCGTCATCAGATCCGGATCGAAATACTCCTGAGGCCCCAGCCCCAGATAGACCGGCCACGCCGAAACCGGCAAAATCGTCGCCACATTCTGGCCCGGAGCCCATAGCCGGGCGGGTGCTTCAGAACTCACCAGCAGCTGTCTAATCTGGCTCTGTTCCCGAGAATCAACCACCGAATTGTCCAACTGTTGGGCATAGCCGATCATCGGTTCAATACTATACAGATCCCACACGGTCAGGCTGCACATCGCCAGGCCCATCACGGTACGTCCCAGGCGGCGAATGAACAGGCGATCCAGCGCTGCCCCCGCGCACAAACCGACAGCGATAGCCATCAGTACCCCATACCGCCCCGCCCCTCGAAAATAAGCAAATCCGGGCACATGCTTCAGGACTAGAAACGGCCAGCCAGTGGCCACCAGCACACCGATCAGTCCGATGACCACCCACAACGTAAACCGGCGATCGAACTTTTTTCCTGATCGCCAGCGGTGAACCAGTGCTGCCGCACACAGGAGCAGCGGAACCATCCCGAAGTAAAGATGAGCCTCGACCCTGTTCGTCGCCACAGGGTACGCCCCGCCCCCCCCCTGGAACAGAGCCAGATCGGGATTCATCTCGGGACCATTCCAGACCCACAACGAGAACACCTGCGTCAGGTACCACGGAGGAATATGCCCATACCCTGGATCATTTTCATGCCCCACCTGTGACCGCTGACTCCGCAGCATCAACTCCATCGTCGGGACCAGTTGTACGGCTGCCAGCAGATAGCCGACAACCAGCACTCCCAGAGGCCATGCGGCCCGTTCCCGCCAGCCCGCGAGAGAAAACGGTGCTCCTCGGCCCTCCCCCCCCGATCCCCAGAGCGTCCGCACGGGAACATAGATTCCCACAGCCAGAGTCGTAATAAACGCCAGATGGAAATGCCCCGCCAGCAGAAACCCGCCCATCAACGGCCCTAGCCACAACAGGCGACGACGACGCCCCGTCTGACACCAGTCTTCCACACACAGGAAGATCCACGGCATCCACGCCCCGCCGATAATGGCCCACTCCAGGCAGATCCGCGGAGCAAACCACCCGTAGACGAACACCACCGCCGCCAGAATCGCCCCCCACCAGCGAACCCCCATCCACCGGGCGTATGCCCAGAACCCCACGAATGCTACGACGAAATGAAGCAGTTGATTCGCGTGGTAGGCCGCATTCAGGTCCAGGCACATGAACAGTAGCAGTGTCGGCGGGTACAGCACTCCCGTCTGGCTTTCAGCGATTACCGGATACCCCGCCCCGACCCGATGATTCCACAAGGGAATTTCACCATTCCGCAAGCTGTCCGACAGGAAAGCCTTCTGCGGAAAGTAGTAGGAGAACAGATCGCCCCCGATCAGCGTCCCTCCGTTCCAGGGGCAGATCTTCCACCAGAACAGCAACACCAGCCCGACAGACACGAGAAGAGCGGCCAGCCACTCACGGAGCCGGGGACGAATCGCGGAGACTTCCGTGTCAGTGTCAGGCATCATGTGTACTCGATCACCGGGATACGCCGTACATTCAGTTCGCAGACGGTCCGGGGATGCCTCCGATGGGACCGCCTGCTGGAGGCTGGAGCGCCCGCTGCAATGAAGTCAGCACCGGTGGGATATGCGGAATCGCCATGTAGACCCGCGAGGTCACGCAGGAACGCGGGTAGAAGTTGGCGATGAAATCAAAGCAATACTCCGTCCCCGAGTGCCGCACCATCACGGCGTTCGCATACCGCCCGATCGCCACAGCCTCCGGGATCTTCAGATCGTCATAGATATCATCGATGGAAGGTGACGCCGCGGACGATTTCCCAGACTCCATCGCGGGAGAAGGAATGCCCGCACCCGCCAGCTGGCCTTCGACCGCATCGAGTTCCTCCGCTGTGGATACGGGTTCCGGATTCTTGGGACGTGGCATTGCCGGAATCGCCCCGAAATTCTGCTCGTAAAGCCGCATGTTGTCCTGCAACACCGCGACGAACTGCCGAGCGACAATCAGCGGCAGAATCACGCGAGACACCACCCGTTGCGTTTCACCCATTCGCATGGCGAAATCGATCACCAGTTCAAATGGCCCCGTCAGAACCATCACTCCATTGCTGAACGCTCCCACGGAGACTTCGTCACTGATGCGGGCACTCAATTGAGAATGCCGGACCTGTCCATGCAGGGGCGGGGGATCATCATGGTGCTGTGGATCATTCTCAGGATGGGAAGACATATCCGGGGACTCTGAAAACGCGACAACTGAAAACGGGAGCGGCGAATTGCCGGTTCCCTTCCACATGGCAGGATTACGGGACGCGAGGCACGTTACCCACGACCGGCTTCAGCCCCAACTTCCGGGCAGCGGGAATGGGATCTTCGTACGGCAGACTCTTCAGGTATTCCACCAGGTCGGCCACCTGGTCTCTGGTCAGATGGCTGGTCACGCCATGCTGATCCTTGGGATTCTCCGTCGTCAGAACTTCTTCGAGGGTTTTCGCCCGTCCATGGTGCAGATACGGCGCCGAGCGGTAAACACCAAACAGTGTCGGAGTGTCGTACGCTGGCTCCATCTTCTCCGTCGGGTCGGCATTCCCTGTCCCCACATCGTGGCGAACCAGCTTCCCGGCCTGAGAATCGGTCAGCAGCGGACCGCGATGGCACCGGGCACAGCCGGTCTGTTCACTCAGGAAGAGGACGTGGCCTCGCTGGGCCGCTTCCGACAGCCCGTCTTTCGCATGGGGACTCAGCGGAAAGGCGTGCGAGTTCGTATAGACCGCCAGCGCATCCAGCGCCTCTGACAGTCCCTGATTCGGCTGAGCCAGTGATTCATGGATCGATCCGGGAGCCAGTCCTCGTCCCTGCATCAGCGGCCCGCGAATCGTGTGTTCAAAATCCTGGACCTCGTCGCGATCCGCTGACCAGTGCAGCGGATGCGTCCATGCCAGACCAAACATCGGCTGCGTATCGCGCAGGCCTTCCGGCTGTTGCCAGACTCGGCCATCGGATTCTCCATCAGGATGACAACTGGAGCAGGATATCCACCGTCGTCCCACCATCGGCTGATTGGCGGAATAAAACAGCTTCTTGCCCAACAGTGTCACCGTATCCAGGGGCGACTCGCACACCGAAATCTCGGCCAGCAGCTTGGACTGCCCCAGACTGATTCGCATGACATTGAAATCAAGGGCGTTGTAGACGAAGTACGACTCCCCATCGGCGGCAAACCGCACCGCGCGGGGGTTGGCCCCCACGCGAAGTGTCTGTCGATGGCGCAGTTCCGTCTCTGGATTGACGTCACTGACGAACAGATCATCCGTCCCGGCAAACAGAATGATGGCTGTCTGCCCATCGGGAGAAATTGCCATCTCCCACGGATTCGCGACGACCAGAGCTCCCGTGAAGGAGTCCATTGGACGGCGAGTGCGCTCCGCGGGCCCTTCGGCGGGTGTGTTCAAAATCGCTACGTAGGGGAAGATCGATCCGGCCCCATGCGCCACGGTATTGCGGGACCGCTGATGTGGTATGTAGGCCCGATCGCGAGTCGGATGAAATGTCACCTGCCGGGCCAGGTTGTCCTGTTCCGTTCCGATCCATTCATGTCGCTTCTCTCCGGTGGTCCGGTCGAAAGAACGGGCAATCCCCGTGAAATACTCCGCGACCATCACCGTCTTTTCATCCGGTGAAATTGCCAACCCCTTGGTGAAACGGCCCGCAGCCCACATCCGCGTGATCGCATGCGTTCTCGGGTCGATCTCCACGACCTGCCCGGGATAGTCCAACGTCACATACAGCCGGTCACCAGACTTGGTTGAAACGATGCCATATGGCTCATCAAAGACTGCGGTCCGAGCGACTTCCTTCCCCGCGTCGGCATCCACGAAGACGACGACATCATCGCAATAGGCCGCCACAGCCAGATGATGACTCTCTCCGATGAACGAAACCCCTTCGGGGTGCTTTCCAACCACGACTTCGTGCAGCTTGATGTTCGTGTCCACGTCGATGATGGTCACGGTTCCGCTGTCTCGATTGGAGCAGGCCAGCAGCTTCCCATCGTTGGACACATCCATCAGGCTGCTGGACGTTCCCGCCCAGGCGGTTCCGCTGACCAGCAGCAACCCAGCCACCATCCGCATCACGAGGTTACTCATCGGCATCTCCTTCTCCGGCCCCCAGCCGCTGACGGATATATGAGGCCCGCTTCGCATTGCGATCCGAGGACTCCAGCGGGGTACGACTCAACATCTGCAGATGGGCCGGTTGCGTGTGGATGAACAGCTCGTTGATCGTGGGGATTTCGATCCCTTCGATCAGCCCCAGATTGATCCCCAGTCGCACACTCGACAGCAGGTGCATCGTCTCCTCCGAGGTGATCGTCCTCGCATTTCGCAGAATACCAATCGCCCGTGACACCTTGTCGTGGAGTTTGTCCGAATTTTGCTGAACCATCTCACGACGAGTGCGGCGTTCGTATTCGAGGATATCAGGAATCACCTCTCGCACTTCTTCGATGATCCGGGGTTCTGACCGGCCCAGCGTCGACTGGTTCGAGACCTGGTAGAAGTCGCCCATCGCCTGGCTTCCTTCCCCATACAGCCCACGCACGGCCAACCCCATTTTGTGCATCGACTGGAAGACTTTCTGAATCTCCTTGGTCATCACCAGCGCGGGAAGATGCAGCATCACACTGACCCGCATCCCGGTCCCCACATTCGTCGGACACGAGGTCAGATAGCCAAACTCCGAGTTAAAGGCGAACTTCACCTGCTGCTGCAGGCGGTCATCCATCTGACTGATTTCCTGCCAACACTCTTCCAGGGCCATGCCGCTGCGCAGAACCTGCATCCGCAGATGATCCTCTTCATTGACCATCAGGCTGATCGACTCTTGAGGTCCGATCCCCGTACCGCGCGGCCCTTTCGACTCCGAATGTTCCCGGCTGATGATCTGCCGTTCCACCAGAAACTGCCGCTGCAACGACTCCAGCGGATCGATGCGAACATAACCCGGAGATCCAGCGGGCAGTACCTCTGCCACTGGTCCACGCAGCACCGCCTCGACATCTCCCTTAACCGCTTCGCTGGCCTGGGGCGGAAATGGAAACCGGTCCAGATTACGGGCCAATCGCACCCGGCTGGATACAACCACGTCAGATTCGGGACCAATCCCCCGAAGCCACTCGCCGCTGCTGTGAGTCAAAGCATCAAAATCAAGCACCGCTGTCCTCGTTCTGCTTACGGGTTCGATGACCCGGTGGAAACAACTGGGGAAACCGACTGTCTCAGCATCAACTGGTCGATTCCGATGAGTCGGTGGCTGCTGCTGTCGCCTCAATCGACTGAATCTCGTCCCGCAGCCGTGCCGCCTCTTCGTACCGCTCCTGCTCGACAGCCGCCTTCAATTCATTTCGCAGTCGGACCATCTCGTGATGACGCAGTACGCTGTCAGAGGTCTCGGGAGGACATTTCCCGACGTGCTGCACTTCCTGATGGATACTTTCCAGCAGCGGAATCAAGTCGTCGTGAAACGCGGTATAGCACTGCGGACATCCCAGACGCCCCACGCTTCGAAACTGCTTGAAGCTGATCCCGCACGACGGACAGACCGGTGAAACGGCCATCTCTTCTTCTTCGGCCTGCAAAGCCTCGGATTCAGCGGTCAGCTCGTCCGCCGTCTCGTCCTCGTCATCCGGATCGGACAGCAGCCCGCCGACTTCCACTGTGCTCAAATACTTTTGAGCACAGGTCTCACACAGATGGACCACCTGCGCTTTGGCATCATGGATCTCGGTGATGTGAAGCGTGGCTGGCTTCGGACACCGCATGCACTTCTTCATGGTCAATGGTTCTCCGGCCACTGCCGGTCCGCAGGTTCCGGAAACTCTCCTCGTTCCGAAATCCCTCCGACTCCGACAATGCCTCTGGAAACTATAGCAACCCCCGGCCCACGATGGCACATCAGCTACGGCCCCCAGCTGCAAGAGACACCTCACGCCGGGAAACAGGCGGATGGGATTGCCGATCAAAACCCGCTGATATAACCTGAATACCCCTGCCTGACGGTTTCTGTTGCACGCGGTTTGCACCTGCCTGAAATAGCACTCCCATGAAAACTCTGCCCTGGATCGCTGCCCTTGCGATGTTCGCCCTCCCCCTGACTCTGGCAGGTGCCGATGATCAGGGGCTGCAGCTCTTTGAACAGAAGATCCGTCCCGTATTGGTGCAACACTGTTACAGTTGCCACTCCGTCGAAGCTCGCAACGCCAAGAAGCTGCAAGGAGGTCTGTATCTAGATACGGCAGCCGGAGTGCTGGCCGGTGGTGACACGGGCCCGTCAATCATTCCGGGGAAATCGGCAGAAAGTCTGTTGCTCAAGGCATTGAAGCATGACGGATTTGAGATGCCTCCGGCAGGAAAACTGCCCGACGAGGTGCTCGCCGACTTCACCCGTTGGATCGACCTGGGCGCACCGGACCCGCGCGAGGGTGCTGTTCCGACAAAACCGAAGCGGGAGATTAATCTCGATGAGGGAAAAACGTGGTGGGCTTTTCAACCACTCCGAGAAGTGACGCTGCCGGATTCTCAGAAACCCATTGACGGGCTCATTCGCCAGGCCCAACAGTCCAACAGCCTGAAGCCGAATCCCCCCGCCAGTCGAGAGAAGCTGATTCGCCGAGCCTATTTCGATCTGATCGGCCTGCCCCCTACGCCGGAACAAGTGGCCGCCTTCGTTGTCGACAATTCACCGCAAGCCTTCGAGAAGGTCGTCGATGAACTACTGACCCGCCCCGCCTATGGCGAGCGATGGGCCCGCCACTGGCTCGATACCGCCCGGTTCGCCGAAAGTGGCGGATACGAGTTCGACGGCTTTCGCCCTGGCGCTTACCACTACCGGGATTGGGTCATTCGGGCACTCAATGATGACATGCCCTATGACCAGTTCGTACGTCTGCAACTGGCGGGAGACATTCTGCATCCCGACGATATCCAGGCAGCTGCGGCAACGGGATTTCTCGTGGCGGGCCCCTACCCGGGACAGATCACGGCCAAAACGGTCGAACAGATCCGCTACGATCAGCTGGACGACATGATGATGACCATCGGTGGATCAATGCTCGGCCTGACGCTCGGCTGTGTGCGCTGCCACGAACACAAGTACGATCCCATCCCTCACCAGGATTACTACGCCCTCGTGGCTTCACTGGGAAAAACGGTTCACGGGCCACGAACCATGGACCTGGACCCCGCAGCCACCGAGGCCGCTCAGCAGAAACATCAAGCCGAACATCAACCGCTCATGGCCGCACTTCAGCAATTCGCAGCCATCGAAGTGGTACCGCGATTCAATACGTGGAAATCCACGCACTGGAACGCGCAGCCCGAGACCCCGCGCTGGCAGACCCTCGAACCGATCGAACTCGATGCGGAACGCTCGTATCTGAAGGTATTGCCGGGAGGGATCATCGCTCACGATGGTCTGCTGAATCCGGGAACCCGTGTCCGCCAGCGAGGCCAAAAGCGAAACGTCGGTGGCGATGAGATGTACCGTCTGACCTTTCATACCCATCAGAAGAATCTGCAGTCACTCCGACTGGATGCCCTGACGGACAAATCACTTCCCCAGCGTGGACCGGGACTCAATGGCGATGGCAGCTTTCAGCTCGCCAACGTCCAAGTGACAGCCCGACCGCTCGATCCGGCGGTGAAAGATCCCGAGCAGATCCTCAAGCTCAAGCCCGCCTTGGCGGCCTTCGAAGACAAGGACCAGCCACTCGGCAATGCCATCGACGACAAACCCAATACGGCCTGGGTCGTTCGGGAAACCGCCAGGAAGGACAACGCCGCAATCCTGGAACTCGAAACACCTCTCGCCGGTTTCAACGGAGGCACTGAACTGGTGGTCGAATTGAAGTTCCGAGAGCTGGGATTGGGGAAGCTGCAGATTTCTGTCAGCGCGGAAGCGAACCCTGCGACCTGGGCGGGACAGGTAACCTCGCAGCATCTCGGAGAACTGCGAGCGATCACCGCGACATACCCCAACGAAATTCCAGAGGGGGTCCGCAGCTCCCTGGTCCGGTGGTTCGCACCGTTCGACTCCGAGACCGCTCAAGTCCTGACTGCCGTACGCGACCATGCCGCTCAATACCCCCGACCCAACTTATCCGAAGTCTATACGACGGTCGCCGGAGGACAGGAGGTCTTCTATCTGCGGCGCGGTGAAGTCGCGAACAAGCAGGAGAAGGCCGAACCAGGCTACCTGCAAGTCCTGTGGCGAAGCAGCGAACCGCCCCGTCCCGCACCGGATGCAACACCCGTCGACCCGCGGGTCTCCTTGGCTCAGTGGATCACGGATGTGGATCGTGGCGCAGCCCCCTTGTTGGCGAGAGTGATTGTGAATCGCCTGTGGCAACACCATTTCGGAGAGGGAATCGTCGGAACGCCCAATGACTTTGGCGTCCAGGGAGACCCACCGAGCCATCCCGAACTGCTGGAGTACCTCGCCTTGGAATTACAGCGCGGCGGGTGGAAGCTCAAACCGTTACATCGCCAAATGATGCTCAGTGACACCTACCAGCAATCCCACGAAGTCGATGCCGAGAACCTGCGGATTGATCCAACTAACAAGTACCTGTGGCACCACCGTCCCCGTCGACTCGAAGCGGAGGCTCTTCGTGATGCAATGCTGGCCATCGGTGGCAACCTGGAGGCCACCATGTACGGTCCCAGCGTCCTCGACAACACCCTCCGACGCAGCATCTATCTGCGGGTCAAACGGAGCGAACTGCTGCCGGTCATGACGATGTTCGATGCTCCAGAACCCACACAAAGCATCGGAGAACGAAGTGTCACCACAGTCCCCACTCAAGCCCTGTCGATGATGAACTCCCCGTTTGCCAGACAACAGTCCGAGAAGCTGCTCTCCCGCATCCGCCCCACTCCCGAGACATCACTCGCCACCGCAATCGATCGGGGTTACCAGATCGTTTACAACCGGCTTCCCAGCGACTCCGAGCGATCGCTGATGACGACATTTATCGATCAGCAGCGGACCCAGCTGGGAGCCGACAAGCCCGATTCGACGGACAAGGCACTCGTGGAGTTCTGCCAGGTGCTGCTCTGCCTGAATGAGTTCGTCTACATCGACTGACCCCCTGAACAACGCGATGTGTGATCCGACCATCCCAGGAAATCCACCATGTTCCACTTCTACTCTCCCGCCGAAATTGCCCTGCCAGCCCGCCGCCGCTTTCTGCAGGAGACGGGCCTGGGATTCGGATCACTCGCTCTCGCCAGTCTGCTTCAGGGGGAAGCGGCGGCGGCTCCAGCCTCCGCGACCATCGACCCGCTCGCTCTCAAAGAACCGCACTACCCCGGCCAGGTCAAGTCGATCATCTGGCTGTTCATGACCGGTGCCCCGTCCCAGGTCGACACCTGGGACTACAAGCCGGAATTGCAAACCCGCGATGGGCAGGAACTCGCGGGGGCCGATCCCAAGACCGGATTCTTTTCAACCAGTGGCAAATGTCTGAAATCGCCCTTTGCATGGCAGCAACATGGAGAATCCGCCACCTGGGTTCCCGAGATCTTTCCCTACCTTTCCAAACATGTCGACAAGATGTGCTTCCTGCACTCGATGTATCTGAGGCAGAACAACCATGCTCCCGCGTCGATTGAACTGATGTGTGGTACAAACCGTCCGGGACTCCCCGCTCTGGGAGCGTGGATGACGTATGGGCTGGGGTCACAGAACCAGAACCTTCCCTCGTATGTCGTCCTGCATGACACACGCCCGCGTGGGGATGATCAGATCTGGTCCGCAGGCTTTCTCCCCAAAACCTATCAGGCTCTGGCCCTGGACGCCCGACGCAAAGAGTCCATCGATAACCTCGCCCGCGACGGCAAGCACTCTGACTCCCAGCAGCGTGCCCAGCTTGATCTCATCCGACAACTCAATCAAGAACACGCCGCCAGCCGTCCAACGCAAGCGGATCTGGCAGCACGGATCAATTCTTACGAGCTCGCCTACCGGATGCAGATGGCGGCCCCCGAGGTGCTCGATCTGACTCAGGAATCCGAAGCCACTCACAAGCTGTACGGGATGGATCAGCCGGAATGTGCGACCTTCTCTCGCCAGTGCCTGCTGGCCAGGCGGCTCGTCGAACGCGGCGTACGATTTGTCCAGATTTTTGCGGGCAAGGGAGTCGGTGGGGACGGCAGCGTGAATGACGTGCCGTGGGACTGTCATACGGATGTCGAAACCAATCATCGCTCGTGCGGTCGGCATACGGACCAGCCGGCAGCGGCCTTGCTCGCGGATCTGGAAGCCCGTGGATTGCTGGAATCCACGCTCGTCATCTGGGGGGGCGAATTCGGGCGGACTTCCGATTCGCAAGGCGCCAAGGGCCGGGATCACAACCCGAATGGTTTTACCATCTGGCTGGCAGGAGCGGGCGTCAAGGGGGGCCTGCACTATGGGTCGACAGATCCGTTTGGCTACAAAGCCGTTGAGAAGAAGGTCCACGTGAATGACCTGCATGCGACGTTGCTGAAGCTGATGGGACTCGAACATACCAAGCTGACCCACCGGTTCAACGGGCGTGATTTCCGCTTGACCGATGTGGGCGGCGAGGTGCTGACGGAGATCCTGGCGTAGCATCCAATTGGCATGGGCCAGCCCCCTCTCAGGAATCCAGTGCGGGTCCGTTTCGATCGTCACCTTTCGACAGTGGCTGGTCGTGTGTGAACTGGGAACACAGACACGGTTTGGCAGACATTCCTGGCTGGTCTAGACCCCCAGACCCATCCATGATAATACATATGTCGTTCAGCGTTTGCCTGGGTCGGAGCTTTACCGCATGTGGCCACTCAATAGCAGCCTCTTACCACGCGGCGGATGTCGCGGAGTCACCCGCCGCGGGTTGATGCAGATCGGAACTCTCGCCGCGCTGGGAACTGCGGGCAGCTGGTCGCTGCCAGCAATCCTGCGTGCGGAAGCCACAGCTGGCAAGACAAAGTCACCCAAGTCAGTGATCGTGATCTATCTGGTGGGGGGCCCTCCCCACCAGGACATGTTCGATCTGAAGCCCGAGGCTCCCCGTGAGGTCGCCGGTCCGTGGCGTCCGATTGCCACCAATGTTGCGGGAATGGAGATTTGCGAGGCGTTTCCGCAATTAGCCCGCGTGGCTGACAAGTTCACGGTGGTCCGATCATTGGTGGGGAACCAGGCGGACCACGATGCGGTTCAGGTCTTCAATGGTCGTGATCCCAAACAGCCGCGGCCTTCGGGCGGTTGGCCGCAGTTTGGCTCGATGGTCTCCAAACTCGAGGGCGCCGCGTCGCCGGTCGCCCCGCCGTACGTGAGTCTGTGTTACACCTGTTCGCATGGCCCCTACAACGAGCCGGGAACGGGGATTCTGGGGCCCGCGCATTCTCCGTTTCGCCCGATGGGGCCGACACGCGATGACATGGTTCTGCAAGGGATCACACTCGATCGACTCGGGAATCGGCAGTCGCTCCTGAAGAGTGTGGACCGGCTACAACGCGAGATCGACAGCTCGAAAATAATGGCTGGAATGGACTCCTTCACCGAACAGGCGATGGGACTGCTGACCTCGTCCAAGCTGGCGGAAGCCCTGGATATCAGCCGGGAAGCCCCCTCCGTGGTGGCTCGCTATGGCACTGGCAATCCCCGCATTTTCATGGACGGCAACGGAGCCCCACGTGTGCCGCAGAGTCTGCTGATGGCCCGGCGACTAATCGAAGCCGGAGTTCGAGTGGTCACGCTGAATTACAGTAAATGGGACTGGCACGGCGGCTTGAACGCGGAAGGCCGGGCGAACAACTCGATCTTTCTGCGCGAGGCCGAAGACTTTCCCGTTTTTGATCAGTGCGTGAGCGCCCTGATCGAAGATCTGCATCAACGCGGACTGGCCGATGACTGTGCCGTCCTGATCTGCGGCGAGTTCGGGCGGACCCCCAAAATCAGTGCCCAAGTGGGACGCGATCACTGGCCCCAGGTGAATTGCGCTCTACTGGCGGGCGGCGGACTGCGGCATGGTCAGATCATCGGAGCAACCGACCGAATCGCCGGCGAGGCCATCCATCGCCCGGTGACCTTTAGTGATCTCTATGCAACGCTGTTTCAACACCTTGAAATCGACATCGAGAGTACGACGCTCATCGACAATAACGGGCGTCCCCAGTATCTGGTCTCCGATGGCGGCAAACCGCTTGCCGAATTGCTCTGAAGACGAGTCGCCCCAATCGTAGCAGCGGATGTCCCGTGACGAAGCGGGATGTCACACGGGTTCACCAACTCCGAAGAAGTCGGCGACGATCAAGTCTTGGCAGCCAGTTTCGTGATCCGCACATGTCGGTCGTGGTGGACGGTAGCCACTTGCAAACCATCGAGGTGCAGGTCCATCTCGCGGGCCAGGCTGGGCAGGGCAAAGCGGTAGTAATCTTTGTCGGCATCGGGCTTCCAGAAAATCAAAAAACCTCCTGAACCGCCGCCGCTGACGCCCATCAGGGAACCATCACTGAGCCAGCGGAGGCCCCAGATGATCCCCTGGGTGACCCCTTCGGCGATCTGCTGTCGAACTGGCTCTGGCTTGTCGGAGGCGAGATCAAACAGACAGACAATGGGTTCATGCACCGCCCCCAGCGGATTCGAGGCCTTGTGCAGGCCGCCCGCAGCCAGCCACTTCCCATCCGGAGAAACCGCGAGGCCGCGCACCCCGCCAAAATCGACTCCCTGACCATCGTTATAAGCGTACAGCGGTTTAGCCTCGAACGTCCGCAACAGCTGTCCCGTGGCCACGTCCCACTGCTTGACCGCGCCCTTCAGATCACCCGTGAACAGTGTCGTTCCATTCGGATGAAAGACCACGCTGTAGACATGCTTCTCATGCCCGGACAGCTCACGAATCGCAGCGCCGTCGGACATATTCCACAGCCGAACGACAAGGTCATTGCCGCCACTTGCCAGCAGCGCCCCGTCCGGGCTGACCGCCATCGAGCGTATCCAGCCCTTGTGAGCGGCAATCGAACGCAGAGGTGCCGGAGCCGCAGTTGCGGTCTCCCACCAGATAATTTTTCCTTCACCGCCGCCGCTGACGAAGGTATTTCCGTCCTTGGAGAACGCCAGCGAAAAGACCCAGGTCTGGTGCCCGCCGGGGAAGAGAACCTTGGCCCCATCCGACAACTGGAACCGGGCCAGAGTGGCGTCCTCGGCCCCGACAACGACGTAACGTCCCTGCGGATCGAACCGGCAGACGTTCAAGGGGCGGTCGGCTGGCCACTGAGTGACCACGTGGGCCTGTTTCACATCCAGCATTGTCATTGGTCCTTAGTCATTGGTCATTCGTCCCTAGACACCTTGGCTTCACCAATGACCAATGACTAAGGACTAGTGACCAAGGACTTCTTACGTCAGCAGTCCATCGATCATCTTGGACGACGGATCGGCAATCGGCAGATCCCGTCCGTCGATGTTGAACGACCCATTCGAGTCGACGCCGACCGCTGTCAGGTAGGTATGAAACAGGTTGCCGTGATCGCATTGGCCTTCGGTGACTTCGGTCCCCTTGTCGTTCGTCTTGCCAAAGGCCACGCCACGGGGAAACCTGGCCCCAGCCACGCAGACCGACCAGGCTCGCGACCAGTGATCGCGCCCGGCGTAGTGGTTGATGTTGGGCGTCCGACCGAACTCTGACAGCACGATCAGCAGCGTGCTTTCCAACATCCCGCGATCGGCCAGATCCTTCACAAAACAGGAGAACCCGCGGTCGAACTCGGCCATCTGCTCGATGTGGAAGTTGAAGTTCTCATTGTGGGTGTCATAGTTCGAGTGGGCCAACTGAACGAAACCGACACCGCTTTCGAGCAGCCGCCTGGCCAGCAAGCAATGCCGTCCAAAGTCATGCTTGCCGTACCGCTCGTGATCGGCGGCGGGCTCCTTCGAAACGTCGAAAACATCTTTCTTCTGCATCAGCTTCAGGGCCTGCTCATACGAGTAGGTGAAAGCTTCCGTCACGGCGGTCCGACGACGATTCAGGAACCGCTCGTTGACCTGGCGACGGAAGTCGTGCCGCGCCAGCTCCGACTGCTCGGTCAGGCCGCCGGGAAGAGCTGTGTTCGGCGGCGGGTTGCCGTTGCCAAGCTGGATGCTGGAATATTTCGGGCCGAGATAGGCCGAGTCATTGCCGCGACCGCCACCGCCGCCCGGCGTAATCACGATGTGCCCCGGCAGGTCGCTGGTCTCCGGCATCAGTGTCTTAGCACACACTGCCCCCATCTCCGGGAAGTCGAGCCCCGGCATCTGTCGCCGCCCGGTCAGCATCATGAACCGGCCTTTGCCGTGATCATCCTCGCTCGTGTTCACCCCGCGAAGCAGGCACAGGTGCTGCATGATTTGAGCAGTCTGCGGCAACAGTTCCGAGATCTGAATCCCCGGCACGGAAGTCGGGATGCTCAGAAACGGTCCGCCCGTGTCGGTCCCCGGCTTCGGATCCCAGCTCTCCAGCTGGCTCAGCCCGCCGTGCATGTTGATCACCACGACCCGCTTTTGATCGGACTTCAACTGCTGCGCGATCACAGGGGACGAGAAGATCCCCAACCCTCCCGCGACCGCTCCCGTGGCAGTGGCCGCCAGGGTTCCGAGAAAGCTGCGACGAGCCAGCGTATGCTCGCTGGAGCGGCAGGCGTAGTTTGCGTCTTGCATGGTGTTCTCCGGATCGTTGAGAGTTGATTCTTGAGGGCCAGAAGTTTGTCACTGGTCCCTCAACACTCAACGCTTAGTGATTGAACCGGAACTCCGCGGAGTTCACGAGGCCCCAGACCAGTTCCTGAGCTGCAACAGACTTGTCGGCAGCCCGCTTCGTCAGAATGTCAGCCACTGCTGCCGTCTCAGTCTCCGTGGGCAACCGGGACAGGACAGCCAGGTACAATTCCTCCGCCGCCAGTTTGGCGTCGAGCTGATTGACGACCAGATCGGTGACGTTGCCGCCAGTCTGGGCACACCAACTGGAAACAGACCCGGCGTTAGCGGCATACAGGGCCTGATCGGCGGTGGCAAAAAAATCGGATTGCGGCTGACCAGCTCCGGCCCCATAGAACTGGATGAACGTACTCAGGTTCCCCTTCAGCTTGTCATAGGTCCGCTGCTCCAGATCCAGCATGCGAGCGGCCACAGCAGCGGGGTCCTGCTTCTGGGCATCGGTCAGAGGCGCCGCCTTGTCGAGTTCCGCAACCTCGGCGTTCCAGTGTCGACCGTAGACATCCGTCACCTGGAAGATCGACCAGCAGAGTTGTTCGGGGGTCAGGGCTTTCAGATTTGCCAGCGCGAACCTCTTGGAGTATCCGTCGACCGCATCATTCGAGAGAGCTGCAATTTCACCCTGGAACTTGGTGCGATCGGATTGGGTTGTGTCAACCGCGGTGACCGCAGTGGCCACGACTTGTTCACGGCGGGTACGTTCGACGACCGCTTCCTCCATCAGCTTTTGAGCGGCGTCGCGAGTGACTGTGGCTGTCGTCTTGTCGGTGGATGCCTTGTCGACTTTGGTCTGGTACTGAGCCGATTCGGTCTGGGTCGCGACGAGACGTTCCTTCAGCTTCGTCGATGCGTCTGCGAGAACCGCGTCACCCGGCAGTTTGGCCAGAGCCGCACCCGTCGCTTCGGTGGCTGTCGTTAAATCTTTCACCAAGGCCAGATGATTGGCCTGCTCGGCCTGGGCGGTCTGAACAGCCACAGCCGCCGCACTCAAGGCATCGGTGGCAACCTTGAGGACCGACTCCCGCTCCGTCACAGTCGGCGCATAGGCGACGAGTTGCTCCATAGCGGCCTTGTGTTCGGTTTCACGGGCAGCGAGGGCCAGCTGTGCGGTGTCGAGCGACTGCTTCGCGGTGGCCAGAGCGGCCAAGGACTTCGTCGTCACGATGCGGGCATCGATCACAGCCAGTGCTCCGACCTGATCCTGCATCTGCCGACGAGCAGCCAGCAGTTCAATGTCCTTCTGTTTCAGGGACTCACGCAGCGGCTGAGTCGCAGCCAACGCCACATCGATCGCGGTCTTTGAGGTCGCATAGGCATTCGTGGGAGCGGCGACTGCGGCTGTCTTCTCTTCCACGACCTTTTGCAGGGCAGCGACTTCTCCCGTGACCTGTGTGGAGCGTTCTGCAAACTTCGCAGCGGCGGCGGCCAACTCTGCATCGGCGGGGAGTTTTTGAGCGGCCGCCTGAGCCGCTGTGACAGCCTGCTGCAGTGAAGTGGCGATCTCCTGCTTGGTGGTTGCCTGCTTCTGAGCCTCGGCAACAGCGGCATTGGCCGCGTCGAGCCCTTTCTTGGCCTCGGCACACTGAGTGCGTGCTTTATCAAGTTCCGCAACGACAGGCAGGTATGCCTTCTCGGCGGCTTCGTAGGCGGTGGTTGCCTGTTCGAAAGCGGTCTTGGCACTCGTGTAGGTCGCTCCCGCAGCGGTACGCTCCGCTTCAAGCGGAGCCAGCTGGGCCGCCGCCTGGGCCGCTGCCGTTAGCAGGTCGCCCGGGGCATCGAACGGTCGCTGGTAAGACTGCGAGAGCGCGATCTCGCGCAGGAACCCCTTCATGTCGTAGCTCATGGCGGCGAACCGCTCCCCCAGCGCCTTCATCAGGACCGGATTCGTACCGGGGTTGTCGGCGTGGTGCATGTCGAGTGGATGGACCAGCCCGCGCCCGAACATATGTGACCAAAGTCGGTTGGCGATGTTTTCATTAAAGACGCGATTGGTACCACTGGTCGCGATCTCGGCCAGCTTCTGGCGGCGACTGAACTTGGGAACCGCCTGGATGTTGTCAGCAGGGACGACGGTGTATTCCTCACCGGGGTAGAAATTCGGCTCGTCGATCAGCAGATCGCCGGGAACTCTCGGAGGAGTGCGGTGCAGCGTCCCCTTATAGAAGACCGACTCGAATTGCAGATCGGTTCCTGCCTTCTCAGCGTGAATATTGACGGTCCTGTCTCCATTCTTGATCGCGACCGAGTACCCCGGAGCAATGAACGCCAACAGTCCGTGGTAGTCCGCCTGTTTGAAGTCGTCGACCAGCGGGTGATCGTGGCACTGCGCACATTGCAGATCACGGCCAAAGAAGATCCGCCCGACATCGCGGACGATCTGATTCGGCTCGGAGTTCCGGTCGAGGTAGAACCGGGCTGCGGGGCGGGTAGCCGGGTCAGCCCCATCGGCATTCAGGATCTCGCGGGCCAAGACGTTCCAGGGTTTCCCTTCGCGAATCGACTTCACCAACCAGGCGTGCCACTCATCCTGCGGGATATTGGAGTTCGGCCTCCGCTCCATCAGCCACAGATCGATCGCCGTGGCCAGGTGCCGGGCAAACCGCGGCGAGGCGAGCAACTGATCGACCATTTTGATCCGTTTGTCAGGAGCCGGATCGGCCAGAAAGGCCCGCGTCTCAACCGCAGTGGGCGGATACCCGATCAGATCAAGACTGACCCGCCGCAAAAACTCGGCGTCCGAGCAGACCCCGATCGTCAATCCACTGGGCGGGGCTAGAGTCTGATCGATGACAGAACTGAGCGTATCAGAAGGAGTTTGCCCCCATGTCTGGGGAGCAGAGAACAGGGCCAAAAGCAGGATCAGACCGGAAGTCGTCACTCGCATGAGGATTACCTCTTCGGGAACCGCGAAGTCGAGTTGAGAGTCAGGCAGGATCCCCGGAAGGGGACAAGACTCTCATCAGGAGGGAAGTAAACCAGACCGGGCCGAACCCATCAGCCATCAATCATATAACCATAGCTCAATTTAAGACAAGACGGAGCACGATTAATTTTGTACGTGCGTACACATGGCGAGCGCGGCGCGCAGCATTCCACGCCTGACTGCCACCTGCCGGAAATCCCCAGAACCGTCCTAAATTGCCTGCAGTTCAGCGGCTCGCAGCGTGTTTTGAAGCAACATGGCGATCGTCATCGGCCCCACGCCGCCGGGGACCGGAGTAATCGCCCCTGCGACCGCGCGAACGGCCTCAAAATCGACATCTCCCACCAGCTTGTCGCCCACCCGGTTAATACCGACATCAATCACCGTTGCTCCCGGCTTCACCATGTCGGCCGTCACGAAATTGGGCCGACCGATGGCCGCCACGACGATATCCGCCTGCCGCACAATTTCCGACAGGTTCTGCGTTCGGCTATGACAGATGGTCACCGTCGCGTCGGCGGCCAGTCCTTTCTGGACCAACAGCATGGCCATCGGCTTTCCTACGATTTCGCTCCGTCCTAGCACCACCGCATGCTTTCCAGCGGTCTCGATCGCCGCGTGGATTAATAGCTGCTGACAACCGCTGGGGGTACAGGGAAGAAAGCGGGGACGTCCCTGAACCATCAGCCCCACATTTTCCGCATGAAAACAGTCGACATCTTTCAGGGGAGTCACCGCATCCAGCACCCGCTGTTCCGCAATCTGCCGAGGCAGAGGCAACTGAACCAGAATCCCATGGGTGCCCGGATCGTCATTCAACCGGGCCACCAAAGCCAGCAGCTGTTCCGTGGTCGTTTCCACGGGCAGACGGTGCAACGTACTCTTTAGCCCTGCTTTTTCGCAGGCGGTCTGCTTGTTGCGAACATAAACAGCACTGGCGGGATCTTCACCAACCAGAACCGCAGCCAGATGCGGCACGATCCCTGATCGTTGCTGAAACTCTGCGGACTGTGAGGCCACGCGATTGCGGATTTCAGCGGCGACAGCTTTGCCGTCAATAATGCGAGCAGACATAGATCCAGTGTTCCAGTTCAGCCAGGGAGGCAGTCAGAGGAACACGGATTTTAACGGACGACTGAATCGAGGGCGAGTTGATGAAAGCCCCCGACTCGCACTGCGATCAATAGCTACTGTTTCGGTGTGGCGTCTTCGGCAACCGTCACGGGAATCAGCGGTTTTGTCAAATCGACCTGGGCCACCTGCTCGGGAGAAATCAATCGGTCAACACGGATGCTTTTGACTTCCATCTGCGTTCCAGGCCCCTGAAAAGCCACCACATTGTCGTCGATGACAAGTTGCCGTTCGAGCAACCGTCCGGTGGCCAGTTCCAGCCGAAACTGCCCCTTAGGGGCCTTCTGCAAGACCTGAACCTCCTGGGCCGGGTCGTTCATCGGAGAGAGACAGACCGTCGCCAGTCCGATGGTGGCCACTCCATTCTCCACCGACATCAACTGGAACCGGCGTTCCATTCGAATTTTCTTAAAGAGCTTCTCTTCTACCACGATTTGTGATTCATAGCGTTCGGCCCATTGAGCCCCGACGGCCACCGGCCCTTCGGGGAGTTGGAAAAACAGTTCCGCATTTTCCAGGGAGTCGGCACCGGGAGTTGCCGCCAACGTCTTGCCCTGCGGTGACAGCCGGGCCGACAGCGGTTTGCCGATCGATTGATGGACCCGCTCAAAATCCGGTGGAACATCGTTGGGCCGGGCACTCTCATAGACCGTGGTGCCCTGCCCATTGTCAGCCGTCATTCGGGCCTGCTGGATCGTGTGCTCGACCTGGGCCACTTCCGGTGTACTGTTCAGCACACGAATCGTCCGCACGGACATGGACGTGTGTGAGACGTTCTCTTTCGACGACTGAAACGTGATCTTGTATCGGGCATCATGCTGCGACACATAGTTCAGCGTTTCACCTTGCGGAAACTGATACCGTAACTGGTGAGTCGGTTCAGCAGCGGACAGCCCCCATCCGCCGCTAACGAGGAGCCCCAAGACACATTCCAACACCCAGCGTACGCCCTTGCCACCGATCATTCCACGCTCCTGCGACTGGCCTCGGGATGCGAATCATTGTCACAACCCGTAGCAAGTGCGTGTTGTAGGGAAAAGGCCGGGATGCCTCAAAGACCAATTTTGCGGCTTCTGCCGAGGAAACCGACAAGTCTCAACAGGCACGAGACTCGAGTTACAACTGGAAACGCTTCCGATCCGACTGCGGGACTCGTGACTGATAGCACGGCGGTCCCGTTCAAACCGTGCCTGGATCTGTGATTTTTCAGCATATCCCCCAGCCATGCCCTGGCGCTGTCGCCAGTGAACCGATGAGTCGAAGACGCTGTGGGAGCAATCCCATAACTCCTCACACACCTTGACCGTCAGGATCAAACCCTTCCGCATCCTCGGAAAAATCCCCCACTTCTCCCCGTGCGAACGCTCCAGTCGATTCGGCCCATCGGACTCCTACTCCCTGCGTAGAATTCCATGGGGCGAATCGGGCGTGGTTTCCTGACCCGGGAATCACCGGCCTAGATTGAAGTATCAGGGAATCGCCCCCGATGGGGTGCGGTGGAAGGGGAATTGTTCACGGGACGCACGGAGGTTCTCCCGGGCTCGAAGTTTGCGAGGATTCGATGTCACGCCAAGACGCTCTTCTCAGGTTGTATCAACGGCTGCTCGTCCAGCGGGACTCGCTCCGACAACAGCTCGATCTGGACATTTCCCATGCAGGGGATGGCCGGGAAGGGATGGGCGATTCAGCGGACATCGCCAGCGACGACATCGAACGTGAACTGAGTTCCCAGCTGGCTTCACTCGAAAGTCGTGAGCTGGGACGTGTGGAAGCGGCCCTGGACGCCTTGCGGGGAGGCCGATACGGCACCTGCGATGACTGCCAGAAACCCATTCCGATCAACCGCTTGCAGGCGTTGCCGTATTCGACCACCTGCGTCGATTGCCAGCGGAGCGAAGAGCGGGGAGGCCGCAAACGCGGTTTTCGCGAAAACTGGGGCTCGGCCTGCCGCGACGAAGCCCGCGCCCATGACGTCGAGACGAACCTGGAAAACCTGAGCATCCCCCTGGAACGCTAACTCGCTTGCGCCCCAGCAGCAGCGTTGCGAGATCACAAAGGGTAAGGACTCCCCCATGGAACACCGGCGATCACTCATCGTAGGCACAGCGATCACGCTGTGCATGGGGATGGCGGTTATCGTTCTGCCAGGATTGGCTGAACGCCGGGCTCGGGCACAGGCTCCCTCGGCTTCCAAAATCCGGGACACCCTGCCCCGAGGTTCTCTGGATGACGCGGGAGAGCAACTGGCCCGAATTGCCGCCCATGTGAAACCCGCCGTCGTCCATATCGAAAGTCGCCGGGACAATCACCGGGGGGGAACGGTCGAGGAAACGGGCTCCGGCATGATTATGCGGAGCGTTCACACTTCGCAGTTCTTTGTGGTCACCAATCGTCATGTGATTCTGGGAGCCGTCCCCAAACGCATTCAAATCAAACTGTATGACGGGCGGATCATCACTCCCGTCAAGGTGATCGAAGATGCACCGACGGACGTGGCGGTATTGCTGCTGAGTGAGACTCAACTCGGATATGCCGGGTGGGGCGACAGCGATAATCTGGACATCGGCCACATGGTACTGGCCATGGGAAGCCCCTTCGGTTTGAGCCAATCCGTGACGCTGGGAATCATCAGTGCCAAGGGACGCCGGTCCCTGCTGCTCGGCGAAAAAGGCGATGACGTCATCAATCAGGACTTCCTCCAGACGGACGCGGCCATCAACCCCGGAAACAGCGGAGGACCGTTGATTGACCTGCAGGGGCGAGTCGTGGGCATCAATACCGCCATCGCTTCGCAAGGGGGAGGGAACGAAGGAATCGGTTTCAGCATCCCCAGCACATTGGCCCAGCATGTCGTGGATCAACTTCTGGAGCACGGCAGGGTTCAGCGGGCCTTCCTGGGGGTCCGTCTGGACGAGGAGTTTGACACTGTCGCCGCGCAGCGGCTGAATCTCACAAGGGCCCAAGGGGCCCGAGTCGTGCAGATTTACAGCGATACACCCGCGGAACTGGCGGGATTGCAGATTGACGATGTGGTGCTCGCGTTCGATGGTCAGGAAATTGAAGACCAAAGCCACCTGATTCATTTAGTGAGCCTGACCCCTGTCAATAAAATTGTACGAATGAAGGTGCTGCGGGCGGGCTCTACCGTGATGGTCGATGTCCGCTTGACCGAACGACGAGCGAGTGCCACAAGCCAGAACAGCCCATCAAACCCGCTCCGCATCAACGAGTTCAATGATCGCCGCGTCCGCCCCAGCGGGCTGACCGTGCTACAGCTCAACGACACACTGGCCACCCAGATCGGTACCCGGCCTGGAACCTCCGGCGTCGTCGTCATGCAGTGCCACTCCACTGGACAAGCGGCTTCGAACGATGGCCTCCAGCTGTACGATGTGATCACCGAAGCCGGGCGGCAGCCGATCCACGACCCGTCCGACCTCAGTACCGCCATGGAGGAGTCCCCGGGGCCACTTCTATTGAAGGTGGTTCGTACCGTGGATGGCACACCGCAGTCTCGCCTGATCCTCTGGACTCCACCGCGGAGCGTCCA
>QWPB01000141.1 GCA_003671275.1 Planctomycetota bacterium
ATCCACAGGCGGACCATGTTCTGGTTCTCGGGGACACCAGTTCCGTGGAAGTGGCAACAGCTCTGGAACTCCCGATCCACTCGCTAACCTGTGTGCAGCCGCAGGGGCCCCTGCAGGCATTCATTCAGCAACAGGCCAAGACTTTAGGAGTCGAGCATCGCTGGGAAGATTCCCGGTTGCAGGCGGTGTCTCTCGACCCGTCGCGATTCCTGGCGGCTTCGGTGGAGAAAACGTTTGATGTGATTGTCTGTCCGGCGGCGCTGACCATGTCACTGCCCACCCAGCCGCTTCTGACCCGCGAATATTACCAGCGGGCGGCGGCACGTCTGAATGATTCGGGGCTGCTGTGCCAGCGAGTCAACATCGTGGATTATGGCTCGCAACCCGTGAAAGAGCTGTGCCAGACGCTGCGTGATGTTTTTTCGCAAGTGACCATTCTGACGACGGATGGTTCAGAGGTGCTGCTGCTGGCCACTTCTGCATCCTCACCGATGTTTGATGGAACGATGGTGGCCCGGCTGGACACTCCTCAGGTACGGCGGTTGTGCGGGGAACTGGGCGGTGACTGGACGATGGTCACCCAGCTGGCCGGTCTGTCCGCGGAATCCGTCGAGGAATTGCTGAAGACGGAGGTTCCAACGAACTCGTCCCGGAATGTCCGATTGATGGTCACACTGGGGCCGGAAATGCTTCGCTGGGGCGACAAACATCAGGAAAAACGCGAGCTGTTCTCCCATGGAGTGGATCTGGTTCTGAACCAGATGGGACTCACGGATGAAGCCAAGCAACCGTTGGTTCGCCGGATTCAGGATAGCCAGGAACGAGTCACCACCCTGACGGAGATTCCGGATAATGCCTGGGAATATCGCAAGTTGCTGAAGACCGCCCTGAAGGATCGCCCGCGGGCCAGCCTCAGGACGGTCAATCACGAACTGAAGCGGACACTGGATCCGGACGATCAGCGGCGGAAGGCCTACCTGGCAGCTCTGGGAGAGTTGGCGACCCAGCCCCAATTGGCACCGGAAGCTGCGGCGGGACTGCTGGAGTTTGCTGCGCCGTTCGATCCCTTGCTGACGGATTTCGTTCATTTTGAGGTCGCCCATCTGCTGGCCCGGGCCACGCCTCGCGACCCGGTGCAGGAGTACCGCCACTGGATGCACTGTGTGTTGTCAGCGCCCGATCGGGATCGGTCGATCCGGACGGTGGGTAACGCGATGCAATTGCTTGCGGGGCATGCCGATGTTCCGGGGCATCCCGATCTTCGGTGGGATCATGCCCAATTGTTGTTGGAGGTGATGCGAATGCGGTGGGTATTGCGGTGGCAACCGGGCGTTCCTCCGTCGAAGTTTGAACCGTCCGACCGGCAGTTCAGCCTGGATGCGATTCAGTCCGTACTGCGGATGATGGACGCGACTCGTGAATCGGCGGGAATCGATCAGGCGACGTGGCAGGTACAACGCCGCGTCTGGGAAGATACGCTTGTCAGTCCTCTGCGGACCCGGCAGACATATGGCACCTCCAGCGAGCAAATGAAAGCGATCGTCCAGCAGGAATGGCTGAAAAAGCAGATGCAGGAGAAGTCGACGCAGTCACTCAATCACCAGTAGCGGGTGGCCAGTTTTCGGTCTCTGAGCAGCGAGTACGGTCCTCGATTTGACGGCCCCTTCCTTCAGCAAGCGGTGTCCCCCTGGCTTTTGTCCCTGTTCAGGGTTATCGGGGACCGGGCAGGTCGGTTGACGTAGTCGAGTTTTGTGGGATAAAGATCGACCGATGGATTTCGGCTGTGTCTTCGAGTCTGGTCGCTCGACCATCTGCAATGAAAGACGGCGGAATCTTCTATCAGTCTGGGGCTGGTCCCTGCGTGTCGCTTACTTAGACCTCGGAGTTGCCATGAAACGCTGGTGGATGGGGGCTGTTTTGGTGTGGGGGGCCTGTTCTGTTCTGGTCCAGATTGGGCAGGTACAGGCTGAAGAACCCAAGAAAACTCGCGAACAGAAAGTCCGAGAGGATCGCGAGAAACACGAGGCCCGTGGGTATTGGATCTACAACGATCTGGTCAAGGGGTTCGCCGAATCGCAGCAATCCGGCAAGCCGATGATTGTGATTCTGCGGTGTCTGCCGTGCGAGGAGTGCGTGAAGCTCGACGATGAACTGATGGATAACGATCCGGCCCTGCGTCCGCTGCTTGACAAGTTTGTGCGGGTCCGAGTGGTGGGAACGAACGGGTTGGATCTGTCCCTGTTTCAGTTCGACACCGATCAGTCATTTACCGCGTTTTTGCTGAATGCCGACGGTACCATCTACGGAAGGTTCGGGACTCGTTCACACCGGACAGAGTGGATCGGCGATGTCTCGCTGGAGGGGATGGCCCAGGCTCTGGAAGGAGCCTTGGAACTGCATGCGGACTTCCCGGCCAATAAGGCTTCCCTGGCGGCCAAGCGCGGGCCCAAGCCGGAGATTGCCTCGCCGGAGCTGTTTCCAGAACTCAAGGAAAAGTACACCTCAACCCTGAACTACAAGGGCAATGTGGTACAAAGCTGCATTCACTGCCACCAGATTGGGGATGCTCAGCGGGACATGATTCGGTCGCGGCGGCAGCCGATTCCCGATCAAGTGCTGTTTCCTTACCCCCATCCCAAAGCCCTGGGAATGGTGTTGAATCCCAAGGAGCGGGCCACGGTCACCGAGGTGACCGCCGAGTCGTTGGCCGCAAAGGCCGGTTTCCGGGCGGGAGATCGTATCGAAACGTTGGCGGGACAACCGATTTTGTCGATGGCGGATGTGCAGTGGGTTCTGCATCAGACGGACGCTGCGGGTGGTTCGGTGAACGCACAGATCCAACGGGGCGGGAAATCAGTGCCAGTCACTCTGAAACTGCCCGCAGGCTGGCGGCGGCTGGATGATATTGCCTGGCGATCCAGCTCCTGGGGGTTGCGACGGATGGCCACGGGCGGGCTGTTTACAGTGGCGATGACGCCCGAGGAACGGAAAGCTGCCGGAGTTCCGGAGTCCGGAATGGCTCTGCTGGTGAAGCATGTCGGGCAATATGGTCCGCATGCGACCGCCAAGCAGGCGGGCTTTCAGAATGGCGATATTATCACGGAATTTGACGGTCGCTCCGATCTGTCCCGCGAGGCGGATCTGCTGGCGCATGGGGTGACCCAGCACTTTCCGGGGGATACCGTGAAGGTCAAAATCCTGCGGGGAGGCCAGCCCCGCCAGATGACGTTGCCACTGCAAAAGTGAGCTGCGGCGTTCAATGATGGCGGATGACGACGAGCGGGGGGATGCCTCGCCCGCGCGGTATCCTGGCCGAATTGTGTAGGCAACGGGGGGATATCCAATTACGATGATGAACGGAGTTCTCCGCTGGGGATCTCGTTGCGGACGATCATTGACGGGAGTCGCGGACGTGAAGCTTGGAGGACTCCTGACGCTGGTTGTCTTGTCGGTTGTCTTACCGTACAGCCGCAGCGTCTGGGCTGATGATGAGGGGGCTGCGTTTTTCGAGTCCCGGATTCGCCCCGTCCTGGTTCAGCATTGCTACGAGTGTCATTCGTCCGCTGCCGGAGAATTGAAGGGGAATCTGTCCCTGGAGAATGCCGCCTCGCTGTTGAAAGGCGGCGATTCGGGCCCTGTCCTGGTCGCGGGCCAGCCTGACAACAGCTTGTTAATTGACGCTCTGGCGTATGACGGACTGGAGATGCCTCCCGGCGGAAAGCTTCCGGAGACGGTGCTTGCTGATTTTCGAAAGTGGGTCTCAGGGGGAGCCCCTGACCCACGAGTGGGTGATGCGGCCGTTTCCCGGGGGCATGCTGCCATCGATATCGCGGCGGGTAAAAAGTTTTGGGCGTTTCAGCCTCCCGCCAAGTCTCCATTGCCGGTTGTGCGAGATTCGACTTGGTCGGTTTCGATGATTGACCGGTTTGTCCTGGCCCGGTTGGAGGCGGCCGGGTTGGCCCCCTCAGCGGAGATCGATCGGGCGCGGCTGTTGCGGCGAGTGACATATGACCTGACGGGGTTGCCTCCCACCGAGGCCGAAGTTCTGGCGTTTCAGGCGGATGCCGACCCCCAGTCGCTGGCCCGTGTGGTGGATCGTCTGTTGTCATCTCCCGAGTACGGGGAACAGTGGGCTCGCCACTGGTTGGACGTTGCCCGGTATGCGGACTCGAATGGAGGAGATTTCAATGCGACGTTTCACGATGCGTGGCGCTATCGTGATTACGTGATCGCGGCCTATCGGAATGACATGCCCATCGATCGCTTCCTGCGGGAGCAGATCGCCGGGGATCTGCTGGAGGCCCGATCTGACGATGACCGGCAGCGACAGTTGATTGCCACGGGATTTCTAGCCGTTGGCCCTAAGATGCTCAGCGAACGCGATAAGGTGAAACTTAAGCTGGATGTCGTCGATGAACAGGTCGACACGCTTGGCAAATCCCTGTTGGGGATGACGTTGGGGTGTGCCCGCTGTCATGACCACAAGTTCGATCCCATTCCAACGGCGGACTACTACGCATTGGCCGGCATCTTCCAGAGCACGGAGTGCATGGATGGAGAGATTCAGAAGTATGTTTCAGACTTCGTGCGTTGTCCGCTGCCGATTGCCCCGGAGCATGCCGCCGCATTGAAAAAGTACGAAGCCGAAAAAGCAAAGCTCGACGGCCAGCTAAAGTCTGCCAAAAAAACACTGGATGAGGCGAAAGCCCAGCTGAAGAAGTCATTGGCAACCGTGGACGGGCCGCAGATTGTGGTCGACGACCGCCAGGCTTCGCGGATTGGGAACTGGAAGGCATCTACGCTCACCAAACCCTTTGTGGGAGAGGGGTATGTGCATGATGACGATCGGGACAAGGGGGCCAAATCGATCCGCTTCACGCCTAATATCCCCGTGGCGGGAAAATATGAAGTGCGGGTCGCCTACACCGGTAGCGGCGGGCGGGCGGATAATGTGCCAGTCACGATTCAGCACGTCCACGGAGTCGCCGCTGTCACGCTCAATCAACGCCCCACGCCGGCAGTGGATGGCCAGTACCAGCCACTGGGAGAGTTCGAGTTGGCCGCTGGGGAGGCCAGCTATGTGGAGCTGGGGACCACGGGGACTCATGGACATGTGATTGCCGATGCCGTGTCGTTCGTGTCGCGGCCAGCCGCCTCCCCGTTTCCGCCCGCTCCTCCGGCTGCGATGGCCTTGAAGGGAGCTGTTCCCACTCCGGCGGAGCAGGTGAAGCTTGCGGAGCAGGCGGTTCAGTCGATGGAAAATCAAATCAAGGGTTTAGCAAAGACGGCCCCGCCTCCTGCTCCCATGGCGATGGCCATTCGCGAAGCCCCGCATGTCGAAGACTGTCAAATCCGCGTGCGGGGTGAGCCGCACCAACTGGGCCCTATGGTTCCGCGTGGTTTTTTACAGGTGGCCTTGTACGGCGATCCGCCGGTGATCCCTCGCAAAATCAGTGGTCGGCTGGAGTTGGCGGAATGGCTCACCGATGCTCGGCACCCGCTGACCGCACGGGTCTATGTGAACCGCGTCTGGCAAAAACTGATGGGCGAAGGGCTCGTGCGGACAGTGGACAACTTTGGAGAATTAGGCGAACGCCCAAGTCATCCGGAGCTGCTGGACCGTCTGACGGTGGAGTTTGTCGAGCACGGCTGGTCGACCCGCTGGCTGGTCCGAGAGATCGCCTTGTCTCGGGTTTATGCTCAAGATTCTCGTGACCGCCCCGAGGCATTTGAGCGAGATCCCGAAAACCGGTTGCTCTGGCGAGCCCATCGCAAGCGGTTAACTGCCGAGCAAATTCGGGACTCCCTGCTGGCCATTAGTGGCCAGTTACAACCGCATTCCGGGGGCTCTCCCGTCGCCGGACTGGGACAACTGGTTGTTGATAATGCGGGAGGGGCCGCTACGGTCTCTCTCAATGATCCGCAGCTGCGGACAATCTACCTGCCGGTGATTCGGAATGAGGTTTCAGCGTTGTTAACCGTGTTTGATTTTGCCGATCCGGACTTTGTCGTGGGGCGAAGAGAGACCACCACGGTTCCGTCTCAGGCTCTGACTCTGCTCAATCACCGCTTTGTGGCGACCGCTGCCCAAGCCACCACGGATCAGATGTGGTTGCAGGCCAGCCCGTCGGATGACCAGCGTATCGATTGGGCTGCGATGCGTATCTGGGGCCAGCCAGCGGGGGCCGCCGAGCGATCGCGAATTCGGGACTATCTGGAGAGAGAGCGGGCGGGGCAGGGCGGAGGTGCTGCGGATCGAGGTGTCTGGGGGCGGGCGATTCATGGGATGTACGCAGCGACGGAATTTCAGTTTCTGGACTGAGAATTCCGGGTTGGGCGAAAAATGGACGGGAGTGTCGGTCGCAGGGTTGAGAAATTCGGCGAACATTCCCAAAATCAAGCTGTCCAGAGTGCCAGCTACGGGGAGAAATCGCCGGACAAAGCTGGCGAAATGGACCTGTGGTACACAAACGGCGTTCGAAAATCCTGGCAAAGGATTCCGGCAATCGGTGTCCCCTTGCAAGGCGAAACGTCTTGTGTATACTCCGACCTTCCCTCGCCGGGGGGTAGGCGCCGCTAGCGTGGCTCAACGGCAGAGCTCCGGTTTTGTAAACCGGCGGTTGTGGGTTCGATTCCCACCGCTAGCTCTGTACGTAAGTCCGTTCGGCAGATGCTGTTTCGGCATGGGACGATGGGGGTGTGCCCGAGCGGCCAATGGGGCCAGACTGTAAATCTGGTGGCAATGCCTTCGCAGGTTCGAATCCTGCCGCCCCCACTTGGTTCGCCAGTGGAAGCGTCCCGTCGGAAGCGTCCAGAAGGAAGCGTCCAGAAGGAAGAAGATGCCTGCAGGATTCAGGGTCGTGAGCCTTGAAGCTGGAGAGAGCGATGAATCGGCACACCCAGGCCGGTTCGGAATCGCGGGTGTAGCTCAATGGTAGAGTTCCAGCCTTCCAAGCTGGCCACGTGGGTTCGATTCCCATCACCCGCTCTGGGGTCCGCTGCTGTAGCTCAGTTGGTAGAGTGCGTCCTTGGTAAGGACGAGGTCCTGGGTTCGAATCCCAGCAGTAGCTTACCGGTGTGTGGCCGGTGAGGTGAGGTCGGCGGCGGCATTTGCATCCGCAGAGTGCCGTTTCGCCCGTTGATGATCGAGAAGTCAGTGACCCAGTCGGGTCGCAGGGATCCCGAAGAAGAAACTCTCAAGGGGGTTTGGAGCACGAGACTATGGCAAAGGAAACGTTTCAGCGGACAAAGCCTCACGTAAACGTGGGCACCATCGGCCACATCGACCACGGAAAGACGACCACCACTGCCGCTCTTCTGGCAGTGCAGGCCGCGAAGGGGCTGGCTAAGCTCAAGTCGTATGCGGATATCGCCAAGGGCGGAACCGTTCGCGATGCCACCAAGACGGTGACCATTGCGGTGTCTCACGTTGAGTACGAGTCCCCCACTCGGCACTACGCCCACATCGACTGTCCGGGCCATGCCGACTATATCAAGAACATGATTACCGGGGCTGCCCAGATGGACGGCGCCATTCTCGTGGTGTCAGCCGCCGACGGCCCGATGCCTCAGACTCGCGAACACATCCTCCTGGCTCGCCAGGTGAACGTGCCCGCACTGGTGGTCTACCTGAACAAGGTGGATCTCGTCGACGATCCGGAACTTCTCGAACTCGTCGAGATGGAAATTCGTGACCTGCTGAACAAGTACGGTTACCCCGGCGATACGATTGCCATTGTTCGTGGGAATTCCAAGGAAGCCTACGCCAATCCGGCTGACCCCGCCGCTTCGCAGTGCATCACCGATCTGGTGGCTGCCCTTGATGCCGGAGTTCGTGAGCCGCAACGTGAGCAGGACAAGCCGTTCCTGATGGCTGTGGAAGATGTGTTCTCGATCGACGGTCGCGGTACCGTGGTGACCGGTCGTATTGAACGTGGCCTGATTAAGGTCGGCGACAAAATTCAGATTGTTGGACTGCGTGATACGCAGGAAACGACCGTCACCGGCGTTGAAATGTTCAACAAGACCCTCGATTCGGGTATGGCTGGCGATAACGTGGGGTTGCTGCTCCGTGGTACTGCCAAGGAAGCTGTTGAGCGTGGCCAGGTTCTCTGTGCCGCGAACTCGATCAAGCCTCACAGTCAGTTCGAGTGCGAAGTGTACGTTCTGAAGTCGGAAGAAGGTGGTCGTAAGACTCCGTTCTTCAATGGCTATCGTCCTCAGTTCTACTTCCGGACCACCGACGTGACTGGCGGCGTGAAGCTCCTGGGCGGCGCGGAAATGTGTATGCCCGGCGACAATGTTAAGCTCGAGGTTGAGCTGCAGAAGTCGATCGCTATGGATGAAGGCAGTCGCTTCGCGATCCGCGAAGGTGGGCGTACCGTGGGTTCTGGTGTTGTGACCAAGATCCTCAAGTAATCAAGATTGCGTGGCAACCGCCCGGCCTGTAAAGGTCGGGCGGTTCTGCGTTTAGATCGGAGTTCTCTGCGATGCGTGAATACGTATGGCTTGAATGCACTGAGTCTGGTAGCCGCAATTACCGGACACCCAAGGAAACTCGGGGAACCGAACGGCTTGAGCTGCGCAAGTACGACAAGAAGTTGCGCAAGCACACCGCTCACAAGGAATCTCGCAAGAAGTAGCCAATTTCCGCTGAAGGGGTTACACTCTTCGGCAGAATCGTCGGCGGTTCCTGGAACTGCGGGCGGACTACGAGCGTAGCTCAATTGGCAGAGCGGCGGATTCCAAATCCGCAGGTTGGGGGTTCGATTCCCTCCGCTCGTGCTCGTGTCTTTCCGATGTCGTTCGCGTCATTGGGTGTCTTAACCGTTCGCCTGGATCGCCATGTCGAAGACCATGGATAGCCCGACCTTGTTGTCGACAGTGATGTCGACCGGGGCCTATAAAGAGTCGCAGGGTCGCATTGTTCGTCAGGTGACACTGGCGACCTTCCTGGCAGGGGCCTTCACCGGGGCCTATCAGCTCCACTCGACGTTCACAGCTGAGCTGGCGAATGCCTGGTTGTCGCTGGGAATCCCGGCGTTGGTGTTTGCTCTGTCGTCGTGGTTTGTGTATCGCCTGGTTCAGTGGCCCCGTTTCGCGGACTTCCTGGTTTCGGTTCAGGGCGAGCTGGATAAGGTGAATTGGGCGACGTGGGAATATCTGATTCGTGCGACAGGCGTCGTGGTCGTGACCATGGTGCTGTCGACGGGTTTTCTCTGGTTGTGTGACTTCATCTGGATCAATTTGTCTCAACTTGTCGGGTTTTTGCAAACCACGAAATAGGTTGAGAGGAAAAATCGTGCCGCGCACGCTTGAAACTCTTCGGAGTTTCGAGGAACATCTTCCCCCTTCCCATGACTACCCAACCACCTAGCATTGAGACCACCAGCACTCCGGACCCCGGTACGGAAGAGATGTTGTGGTACGTCTTGAAGGTGCAGAGCAATCGCGAAAAGTCGATTCGCGAACAGCTTTTGCGCCGCATCAAGATGGAAGGTCTTGAGTCTGAGTTCGGCGACGTGGTGATTCCTACCGAAAAGGTTGTTGAGACCAAGGGTGGGAAACGGAAAGTTCGCGAGCAGAAGCTGTTCCCCGGATACATGATGATCCGGATGCGGTTGACTGATGAGACTTGGTATTTGGTGCTGGGGACCAATGGTGTCGGTGATTTCACCGGTGCTGGCGGGAAGCCGATGCCAATGCCTGAGTCGGAAGTGAAGCGACTGCTGGGGCAGGGCAAGGAAATCGAAGAGGAGCTGGTTGAGGGCGAGCCGGTGGTTGCCCCCAAGGCCACGAAAGAGGCCACTCCAGTCTTTCGGTTTTCGGTGTCAGTGGGTGAAGCGGTTAAGGTCAAGGAAGGCCCGTTCGAGAATTTCGAGGGTCAGGTACACTCGCTTGATGATCACACCGGCAAGGTGAAGGTCATGATCGAGATCTTTGGCCGCTCGACGGAAGTGGAACTCGAACACTGGCAGGTCGAGAAGGTCTGATTCACGAAGAACACCCGCCTTGAAAGCCCCGGTGTTTTCAAGGCGATCTTGTTTTGGGTGGTTGCGATGGCAAAAAACATGGTGGCGCAGGTCAAGGTTCAGATCCCTGGTGGTCAGGCTACGCCTGCGCCTCCCGTGGGAACCTCTCTGGGGCCTCACGGTGTCAACATCGGTCAGTTCGTGAAGCAGTTCAACGATCGGACTAAAGAACTGAACGGGATGATTGTTCCCGCTCTGATCACCATCTACAGCGATCGCTCTTTTGAGTTCGTCCTGAAGAGCCCTCCGGCAGCTGTTCTTCTCAAGAAGGCTGCGGGGATCGCCAAGGGGGCTCAGAATGCCCGCACAGAGAAGGTGGGTCGCGTTACGCGGGCGCAGGTTGCTGAGATTGCCAAGGCGAAGCATGCCGACATGAACTCTTCAGGCCCCGAAGAGGCGTTTCGCGTGATTGCTGGTACCGCTCGCAGCATGGGGATTGAAGTCGTCGATTGATGACGGCTCGGTACTCCGGCTGATTACGATTCAAGGTTCATTGGAAGCAAAGGCTCTCCCATGTGGTTGTCGAAGCGGCAGAAGGTTCTCACTGAGCGTGCTGGCAAGATTGGCGTCGTCTCTGTTCTTGAGGCCGTCGCAGCTCTGAAGAAGTTTGAGACTGATCTTCCAAAGGGTGTTAAGCCTTGCAAGTTCGATCAGACGGTCTCCATCGCCATGCGTTTGGGGATTGATCCCAAGCAGGCCGATCAGATCGTTCGCGGTACGATCGTGCTTCCCAATGGGATCGGCAAGTCCAAGTCCGTGCTCGTGTTCTGTCAGGGCGCCAATGTGGATGTCGCGTTGAAGGCCGGTGCGGCTTTCGCGGGCGGCAAAGAGTTGGCCGACAAGATCAAGGAAGGTTGGACCGACTTTGATGTGGCCATTGCTACGCCCGACATGATGGGAGTGGTGGGTCCCTTGGGTCGCGTGCTTGGCCCTCGTGGCTTGATGCCGTCTCCCCGGGCTGGAACAGTGACTCAGGACGTGGCTAATGCCGTCCGCGAGTACAAGGCCGGTAAGGTGGAGTTCCGTAATGACGATTACGGGATTGTTCACTCAATTGTCGGCAAGTTGTCGTTCGGTGAGCAGCAGTTGGCTGAGAATGTCGAAGCCATGATTCAACTGATTCGCACGCTGAAGCCAAATTCGTCCAAGGGGCAGTACATTCGCAGTGTGACGGTGGCTGCTACGCAGTCTCCGGGTGTGCGGATTTCCGTGTCGATGTAGTTCGATGGCGGCGTTGCTGTCTGTCGGGTGAGTGTCTCGCAGCGAGAGCTGCTCTGTGTGCACCAGAAAACGTGTACCGCAGAAAACGCGAACAACAGGAAATGCCAGGTCGGGACGACGATAGTCGGCCAAAGAGCCAGATGGCTCTCAAACCGGGTTGGCAGGCACAGGTGATTTATGAGCAAGGCCGTCAAGCGTTTGATGATCGATGTGATCCTGGGAGAGCTCTCCGGGGCACGGGACATGATCGTTCTGAATACCGCAAAGCTGGGACCTGTGAAGGATCATGCCCTGCGGACCGCATTGCGGGCAAAGGGGATCAAGATCCTTCAGGTTAAGAACACTTTGGCCAAGGTGGCTCTGAAGGAGACTGGCGTCACCGGTCTGGAAAGTTTGCTGGCTGGTCCCAGCGTACTGGTCTGGGGCGGCGAAGATGTTGTCATGTTGTCACGGGTGGTCGTCAAGATCGCTGGTGAAAATAAGGACATCGAGATTCGCGGCGGAACGGTGGATGGCCAGTCGCTCGATACAGCTGGAGTCGATGACCTCAGCAAGAGTCTGGGTCGGCCGGAATTGCTCAGCAAGATTTCTGGTTTGATTCTGGCTCCTGGTGCTCGTCTCGCGGGTGCCTTGCTTGGTGCGGGTGGTGTGGTGGCAGGTCAGATCAAGTCGATCGCTGACAAAGAGCCCGCTGCCGAGTAGTTGGAACACCTCCCGCGTTGGGCGGGTATGGGAACAACGTTTCGTGTGTCTTGCAGCCCCTGGGAATTCAGGCGGTCTGCCCTGTTTCTGGGAGAAATCCGATGTCCGAAGCTCGTGAATTCGACGCGACCACCAAAGATCTTGGTGACAAGATTGTGGGTCTGACCCTTCTGCAGGCGAAGGCCTTGGCAGATTATCTCGAAGAAGTCCACGGCATTAAGCCGGCGGGCGGAGTCGCTGTCGCTGTGGCCGCTGGTCCGGCAGCTGCTGCTCCCGTGGTTGAAGCTAAGACCGAGTTCGACGTGATTCTGGCCGCTTTCGGCGAGAAAAAGCTGGAAGTCATCAAGGTCATCCGCACCATCACCGGTCTGGGGCTCAAGGAAGCCAAGGATCTGGTCGAAGGCGCTCCGAAGCCGGTCAAGACTGGCATTTCGAAGGAAGATGCCGACAAGATCAAGGCAGAGTTGACAGCTGCTGGCGCCACCGTCGAAATCAAGTAGTTTTACTTGGGTGGCACGGGAATTCTTGAGGAATTCTTGTTCACTTGACGTTGACGTGGCTGACGACGATACTCTCAGGATCGACGTCGAAATCTAAACGCGCGAAACAGACAATTCACGAGAGGTGTGGCCTCGGACTGCACACCTCTCGTGTTGTTTCCGCGTCTGAAGCGTCTTGAAGCTATGCGCTTGTCGTGTGGTTTTAAGATGTGTCGCAGCATGATCGACTCGCTGACCCCTCAGCGTTCGTCCCTCTTTGGAGTGCAGCTCCTTGCGACAGTCTCATCGGATGGTGCGTGTTGTGTCTAGCTCAAAATCGGCGCCCATCAGCGGACAGTTGGAGACGACTGCCCGCCTCTGTTCATTTATCGCCAGCTCGCCCCGGTGTGGCTTGAGCTGATTGAGTCCGCGATGTTGCGATTCGTGGATGGCTTGGCGACGGGCTACTGTGGATCGCGTGATTGTCCTACCGCAGCACTGTGAGGATTTGGCATGCCGGTTCCCGCTGAACGCTACATCAAGGCTTCGACGGTCCGCAATTTTGGGACGCTGCCTGGTGGCTTCGATCTCTCGGATCTGACTCAGATTCAGACGGAGTCCTACGCACGGTTCCTGCAGCTGGATCGTCGTCCAGACCAGCGACGCGCTCAAGGATTGGAAGAAATCCTTCGAGAAGTGTTCCCGGTGATCAGCAATGATCAGCAATTCCGTCTGGAGTACGTGAAGTACGAACTGGGAAAGCCCCGGTACACTCCAACGGAATGTCGCCAATTGCGACTGACCTACGGTATGCCTTTCCGTATTTGGCTGCGACTCGTCAAGGAGCAGCCGATTGAGGAAGAGGTCTACCTCGGCGATATTCCGATCATGCTCGGCGGTGGCGAGTTCATCGTCAACGGTGCTGAGCGGTGCGTGGTGTCCCAGCTGCATCGTTCCCCGGGTGTCGACTTTGTGAAGTCGGAAGAGCCGGGTGAGCGTCGGACCTATTCCTGCCGCGTGATTCCGGAACGCGGAAGCTGGATCGAGTTCGTCGTCAGCAAGAAGGAAACGCTGGGTGTGCGTATCGATCAGAGCGGTCGCTTCTCCGCGATGACTCTCCTGCGGGCTATGGATGCCAACTACACATCGAGCAGCTCTCTTTTGAAGTTGTTCTATGATGTCGAAACCGTCAAGGTGGCCAAGGTCGGAGCCGAAGGGCTGGTCGGCAAGTGGGCTGCGGATGACATCGTTTATGGAGAGGGCGAGCGCCTCGGAGAAATCATCGTCGAGTGCGGCCATCGGATCATGAAGTCCACGGCTGCGGAAATCGTTGAGGCCGGGATTAAGCAGGCCGAAGTGATTGCCAAAGTCGAAGATCCGCTGATCATCAATAGCGTGCTGGAGGATTCGACTAGCAGCCATGAAGAAGCCCTGCTGAAAATCTATCAGCGGCTTCGTCCGGGCAATCCTCCGCAGCTCGAAAAAGCCATCGATCTGTTCCGTGAGAAGTTCTTCGACGTCAATCGTTATCGATTGGGGCGAGTGGGCCGGTTCCGTATCAACCGGAAGTTTGGTCAGGACATTCCCGATGACGAGATGACCCTTCGGGCTGAGGACTTTATCAACTCGATTCGCTATCTGGTGAAGCTGCGGGTGGGGGATCAGTCGGCCCATGTGGACGACATCGACAACCTCGGCAACCGGCGGTTGCGGACGATCGACGAACTGGCATCAGAAGAGATTCGCAAGGGCTTCCTGAAGCTCCGCCGCACGGTCGTGGAGCGGATGGCGATGAAGGATGTCCAGGAGATGTCCCCGCGTTCATTGGTGAATCCCAAGAGCGTCTCGGCGGCCATCGAATACTTCTTCGGACGCAGTGAACTGTCTCAGGTTGTCGACCAGACGAACCCGCTGTCGATGTTGACGCATGAACGGCGTCTGTCAGCGCTGGGACCTGGGGGCTTGAACCGCAAGCGTGCGGGCTTTGAGGTTCGCGACGTTCACATCTCGCATTACGGTCGTATCTGCCCGATTGAGACCCCCGAAGGCACGAACATCGGTCTGATTTCGAGCCTGTCGATCTACGCCAAGGTGGATGACTACGGCTTTCTGATCTCTCCGTATCGTAAGGTGCATAACACCAAGATCGGAGAAGAGATTGAATGGCTTCGCGCCGATGAAGAGGCCAACGTGATGGTGGCCCCCGCCGACACCCGTGTCGAGAAGGGCAAGCTCATTGACGAACGCGTCCTGGCACGCTGGCACAATGACGTCCACTGGGTTGAGGCAAAGCAGATCCAGTACATGGACGTGGCTGCGGCTCAGATGGTCGGTATCTCTGCGGGTCTGATTCCATTCCTTGAGCATGACGACGCCAACCGCGCCCTGATGGGTTCGAATATGCAGCGGCAGGGTGTGCCCCTGCTGATCACCGAGCCACCACTGGTGGGCACGGGGATGGAAGATGAAGTTCCCAAGTATTCTGGCATGACGCCGCGCGCCGAGCGAGCGGGCAAGGTGACCTATGTCGATGCTGATCGCATCGAAATCGATGGGAAGAAATATCCCATGCGAAAGTACACCGGTCTGAACGAGCGGACCTGTCTCAATCAGAAGCCGCTCGTCCGCATGGGACAGAAAGTCAAACGGGGAGAGATCCTCGCTGACAGTGCCGCCACTCGCGATGGAATTTTGTCCCTGGGACGGAACGTGCTGGTCGCGTTCATGTCGTGGGAAGGGTTCAACTTCGAAGATGCGATCATCCTGTCTGAACGTCTGGTGAAGGATGACGTATACACCTCGATTCACATCGATGAATTCGACGTGGAAATCCGCGAGACAAAGCTGGGTCGTGAAGAGTTCACCCGTGACATCCCGAATGTCAGTGAGAAGGCCCTCCGCCATCTCGATGACAACGGCATTGTCCATGTCGGAACTCGGGTCCGTCCGGGCGATATCCTCGTCGGTAAGGTCACGCCGAAGGCCAAGGCCGAGCTGACGCCCGAAGAAAAGCTGCTACATGCGATCTTCGGCAAGGCCGGGGAAGACGTGAAGAACGAATCGCTGGAAGTTCCCAGCGGTGTCGAGGGGATCGTCATCCATACCGAGAAGTTCTCTCGCCGGATGAGCCTGTCGGAAGCCGACAAGAAAAAGTTTGACCAGGATGTGAAGCGGGTCGAACAGGAAGGCTACAAGCGAGTCGCTGAAGGCTTCCTGGCCTTCATCAAGGAACTGGATGGCGTGCTCGGCAAGCACGTGACCGACGACGATGGACGCGAACTGCGTTCGATCGAAGACTTCAAGTTTCTCGCCGAATTCGCTCGCAAGTTTGAAGTCCACTTCGAGACGCTGGATATTCGCAGTCCGCAAAAGCAGGCCGACGCCCGCAAGTTGTTCAAGGACAGCTGGCCGCTGGTGATTGATGTCATCGATGATGCCGAACTCAAGAACAACAGCATGAAGCGTGGCGATGAACTGCCCAACGGCGTGCTTCAAATGGTCAAGGTCTACGTTTCGTCGAAGCGACAGATCTCGGTTGGTGACAAGATGGCCGGTCGCCACGGGAACAAGGGGGTGATCTCCAAGATTCTGCCGATCGAAGACATGCCGTACCTTCCGGATGGAACGCCTGTTGACATTGTTCTCAATCCGCTGGGCGTGCCAAGCCGCATGAATGTGGGGCAGATTCTGGAAACTCACCTCGGGTGGGCGGCCTCCAAGATGGGCTACCGGGCGATCTGCCCGGTGTTCGATGGAGCTGCGGAAGAGGAGATTCGCGAATGTCTGAAGGAAGCGGGACTTCCTGAGGAAGGCAAGGCTCGGCTGCATGATGGCCGGACCGGCGAATTGATGGAGCAGAAGACGACGGTCGGCATCATCTACATGTTGAAGCTGCACCATTTGGTGGACGACAAGGTTCACGCACGGGCGACTGGACCGTACTCGCTCATCACTCAGCAGCCTCTGGGCGGCAAGGCTCGCTTCGGCGGTCAGCGGTTCGGGGAAATGGAAGTGTGGGCACTGGAAGCATACGGTGCCGCCTACATTCTCCAGGAGTTGCTGACGGTCAAGAGCGACGACGTCGAAGGCCGAACCAAGATTTACGAATCGATGGTCAAGGGCGAGAACACGCTCGAAGCGGGCACGCCTGCCAGTTTCGACGTGCTCATCAACGAAATCCGCGGCCTGTGCCTGAATGTGCAGATGGAAAAGGCGAAGGTTTAACCATTCGCAGCAACGCGGGTGACCTCGGTCACCCGCGACAACTTTTCATCTCGCAACTTCCTGCCCTCTGACAACACACATCACTCCTTCCCGGGAGATCGCCATGAGCAACAATAACGCCAGTACCGCCGGTGATGGTGTCTACGATCGCGTCAATGATTTTGGCGCGGTGAAGATCAGTCTCGCCAGCCCGCACGACATCCGCAGCTGGTCGTTCGGTGAAGTCAAGAAGCCGGAAACGATCAACTACCGGACCTACCGTCCGGAGCGTGACGGTCTGTTTTGTGAGCGGATCTTCGGGCCAGAAAAGGACTGGGAATGCTCGTGCGGCAAGTACCGCGGCATGAAATACAAGGGGATGATCTGCGACCGCTGCGGTGTCAAAGTCACCCACAGCCGGGTTCGTCGTAAGCGGATGGGCCATATCGAACTGGCCGCTCCCGTCGTTCACATCTGGTTCTTCAAGTCGATGCCGAGTCGCTTGGGCGCTCTGCTCAATATGAAGACGACCAGCCTGGAAAAGGTGATCTACTTTCAGGAATACGTGGTCACCGATCCCGGGGAAACGCCACTGCGTCGTTGCCAGCTGTTGACCGAAGACGAGTACGCCCAGAACAAGGTCAAATTTGGAGAAGATGCGTTCCAGGCCGACATGGGGGCGGAAGCCATCTTCAAGCTTCTGACCGCGATTAACCTCGTGGAAGAGTCCAAGAAGCTTCGTGAGGAGTTGAAGAAGACCACGAGCGATGCGAAGCAGAAGGACTACATCAAGCGGCTGAAGATCATCGAGGCGTTGCGTGACAGCGAGATCAACAAGCCGGAGTGGATGGTCCTGAACTGCGTCCCGGTGATTCCGCCGGACTTGCGTCCGCTGGTGCTGCTGGAATCGGGCAACTTCGCGACGAGCGATTTGAACGACCTCTACCGTCGAATCATTAACCGGAACAACCGGCTCAAGAAGCTGGTCGACCTGAACGCGCCCGAAGTCATCGTTCGCAACGAAAAGCGGATGCTGCAGCAGTCGGTCGATGCCCTGTTCGACAATAACCGCTGCAAACGTCCGGTGCTCGGTTCGTCGAACCGTCCGCTGAAGTCCTTGACCGACATGATCAAGGGTAAGCAAGGCCGATTCCGCGAAAACCTGCTGGGTAAGCGAGTCGACTATTCGGCCCGTTCGGTCATCGTCGTCGGTCCCGACCTGAACCTGAATCAGTGCGGTCTACCGAAGAAGATCGCCCTGGAACTGTTCCAGCCGTTCGTCATCCGTCGGCTGAAGGAACTCGGCCACGCGGACACGATCAAATCCGCCAAGCGGATGCTCGAGCGGAAGGACGAAGAGGTCTGGGACATCCTCGACGAGGTGATCAAGAATCACCCTGTCCTGCTGAACCGGGCACCCACGCTCCACCGGATCGGAATCCAGGCTTTCGAGCCAATCCTCGTGGAGGGGAACGCAATCCGCGTTCATCCTCTGGTCTGTAAGGGCTTCAATGCGGACTTCGACGGTGATCAGATGGCTGTCCATCTGCCGCTCTCGATCGAAGCCCAGGTCGAAGCGACGACCCTGATGATGTCCACGAACAACATCTTCAGCCCGGCAAACGGGGCTCCGATCATTTCGCCGTCGCAAGACATCGTCATGGGTTGCTACTACTGCACCCTGAAGCGATCTGGCCAACCCGGCGAAGGGATGACCTTCGCCTCGGCTCAGGAGGCGCTGCTGGCGCACAGCATGGGGAAGGTGTCCCGTCATGCGTTGATCAAGTTGCGGTTGCCGAAGGGGAAGCGAGTCAAGGGCGAAGGTGCGGACACGCATACCTCCGGAGCTTTGATTACGACCACCGTCGGTCGAGTCATCTACAACGACATGCTGGATCCGGGCATGGCGTACTACAACCATACGATGAAGAGCAAGGATCTGCAGAACGTTATCTCTGATTGCTACCTGGAGTTTGGCCGGAAGCGCACGATTGAACTGCTCGACCGCATGAAGCGGACCGGATTTACGGAATCGACCCGCAGCGGACTGTCGTTCGGGATCAGCGACCTGGTGGTGCCGGATAACAAGGAAAAGTTCATCCACGCCGCCGAAGGTGAAGTGCTGAAGCAGCAGAAGCTGTACGACCGCGGCGTGATCACCGGGGGCGAGCGTTACAACAAGGTCATCGATATCTGGACACACGCTCGTGAACAGATCACGACCTCGATGAAGGCGGCTCTGGAATCGGACGTTCGCGACCAGGGAGCGTATGTCAACCCGATCTATCTGATGGCGGATTCCGGTGCCCGCGGTGGTATGGAACAGATTCGTCAGTTGGCCGGGATGCGTGGTTTGATGGCTAAGCCCAGTGGCGAAATCATCGAGACCCCGATCAAATCGAACTTCAAGGAAGGCCTGACCGTCCTCGAATACTTCAGTTCGACGCACGGTGCCCGTAAGGGACTGGCCGACACCGCCCTGAAGACCGCTGACTCCGGTTACCTGACTCGTAAGCTGGCTGACATCTGCCAGAATATGGTCGTCACCACGCATGATTGCGGTACGACCAAGGGCGTGACCCGTGGGGTGGTCTACCGCGGCGAACGTGTGGAAGTGTCGCTGGGTGACGCGATTCGTGGTCGTGTCAGTCGGACGAACATCGTTCATCCGATCACTGACGATGTCATCGTCCGTGAAGGTGAACTGATCACTGTCGATATCGCTCGTAAGATCGAAGCCTTGGGGCTGGAGCGGGTTCAGGTTCGCAGCCCGATGACCTGCGAAGCCGAATTGGGGGTTTGTCGCCTGTGCTACGGGATGGACCTGTCGACCGGCCAGCTGGTCGAAGAGGGCCTGGCTGCAGGGATTATTGCCGCTCAGTCGATCGGTGAACCCGGTACGCAGCTGACAATGCGAACGTTCCACGTCGGTGGTACCGCACAGCGTGAACTGGAAGAGAGCGATCTTCGCGCCAAGAAGGCCGGTAAGATTCGGTTCTCCCGTGTCCGCAGCGTGACCAACGCTGACGGCCAGAGCGTGGTTCTGACTCGAAACGGCGAGATCGTCATCATCGACACCAAGGATCGTGAACTCGAAAAGTACACGATTCCCAACGGTGCGGTGCTGCTGGTCAAGGAAGAGGATTCGGTCGTTGCGGGTCAGGTACTCTGCCAGTGGGATCCGCACTCGGTGCCCATTCTCAGCGACGTGGGGGGGACCGTTCGGTACGAAGACCTGATCGAAGGCCGCTCGATGAAGGTCGAGCAGGAAGTCGGAGGGCACATCCGCCGGACTGTCATCGACCACAAGGGCGACCTGCATCCGCAGATCGTCATCGAGGACAGCACGGGCAAGATCCTCAACTTCTACTACATCCCTGAACGGGCGATCGTGGAAGTGGAAGAAGGGGCTCATATCTCCGCCGGTACGGTCGTTGCCAAGAACCCGCGTGAAGCGGGCGGTACGCAGGACATTACCGGGGGTCTGCCCCGCGTGACCGAGCTATTCGAAGCTCGTAAGCCACGTGAGCCCGCCGTGATCGCCGAGATCGACGGAGAGGTCGAGATCCTGCTTGAGAAGAAGCGTGGTAAACGCGTCATCGTCGTGCATGGTCCGAACGGTGTCGATCGCGAACATATGGTGCCGCACGGTAAGCCGCTCGTCGTGCATACCGGCGATCTGGTTCGGGCCGGGGATGCTCTGGTCCGGGGGCCGTTGGTGCCGCACGATATTCTCCGCGTCAGCGGTGAAGAGGCTGTGCAGCAGTACCTGCTTCAGGAAGCCCAGAACGTGTACCGCGCCCAGCGTGTGGGGATCGACGATAAGCACATCGAAATCGTTGTCTCACAGATGCTCCGCAAGGTGCGGATCGACGATGTCGGCGATACCGAGGCTCTGCCGGGGATCGTGGTCGACAAATTCGAGTTCCGCCGTCTGAATCGTGATCTGCTCACCAAGGGACGCGTTACTGATCCTGGGGATACCGAATTCCAGGTGGGTGAACTTGTTCCCCTCTCGGTTCTGGAAGAAGTGAATACCGCCATCGAAGCTGATGGAGGCAAGCCGTGCAAGCATGGTAAGCCACGTCCGGCCAAGGGCAGTACCCAACTCCTGGGGATCACCAAAGCCGCCGTGTCCAGCGAAAGCTTCATCTCGGCAGCATCGTTCCAGGAAACGACAAAGGTTCTCACGGAAGCGGCTTTGGCGGGCAAGATCGACAACCTGGTCGGTCTCAAAGAAAACGTCATCCTGGGGCACCTGATTCCGGCGGGTACGGGCTTCATCGACCATCAGTCGTCCGAAGTCCGGATTCGCCCCGAAGCTCAGCAGGAACTTCGCGAAGAGCATGCCCGTATTCTGGCAGCTCGTCGTGAACTGTTGAGTGAGGCCGACCAGCAGGGCGGCTCCGGTCCCGCTGGCGGCGGACCGCAGATCCCCTCGCTGCGTGACCTTCAGCCCGAAGAGTAACGGTGTGTAAGCACGCCGCTTGAAACTGGAACGCCCCGAGTGAATCTCGGGGCGTTCGGCATTGGGGTTCCGCGAAAGCTCGGTGGCGATCAACTTGATGCGGCCCCGATTGACCGGATATTTCCTGGTGCGGTACAACCCCATCTGCAAGTCGTGGCGGTTTCCTCACCATTCGTAGCGGTGGGCGTTGCGATTTGAGTGCTGGGAGTCGAGTGGGCGGCAGGGCGCTAGCCGCCGCTTCTGCGGTTGTGGGATAGGCTTCCAGCCTGTCATTTATGCTAAGACGACAGGCTGGAAGCCTACCCCACGAAACGGTAACCGCCGCTCACAGACTCACCTCTGTCAGGCTTTCACGATCCATGCAAGTTCAGCTTCCCGACGGTACTGTCAAAGATTACCCCGCTCGCTCCTCCGCTCTCGACGTCGCCCGCTCGATCTCTGAGAGGCTGGCCCAGGCGACAATCGCCGTCCAGATCGGCGAGACTGTCTGCGATGCGTTCCGCCCGCTCGAAGACCTCTCCACCGAGAGCCCGATCCCGGTCAAGCTGATCACGAACAAAGACGCAGCCGCCCTCGGCGTGCTGCGGCATTCGTGTGCCCACATCATGGCCCGCGCGGTGATGCGTCTCTACGAGGGAGTCGGGCTCGCTTTCGGCCCAACGACCGGGAACGGGTTCTACTACGATTTTGACCTGACTCAGAAGATCAGCGAAGAGGACTTCCCCCGCATCGAGCAGGAGATGGCCAGCATCGTCGCCGAGGCCGAAGCGTTCGAACGCTTCTCCCTGCCCCGTGCCGAGGCGGTCCAGCTCTGCCGCGACATGCAGCAGGAACTGAAGACCGAGCACGTCGAGACCGGTCTTGCCGCCCACGAGACCCTCAGCTTCTATCGCCAGGGAGAATTCGTCGACCTCTGCCGCGGCCCGCATATCCCCGACGCCGGCAAGATCAAGGCGTTCAAACTCGTCAGCGTGGCGGGCAGCTACTGGAAGGGCGACGCCAACAACAAGCAGCTGCAGCGACTGTACGGCACCGCGTTCTTCGACAAGAAGGACATGGAGACCTACCTGAACCAGATCGAGGAGGCCAAGCGCCGCGACCACCGCGTCCTCGGCAAGCAGCACGGGCTGTTTACGATCTCGAACGATGTCGGACAGGGGTTGTGCCTGTGGCTGCCGAAGGGGGCGACAATCCGCTCGACCCTGGAAGAATTCATCAAGGCCGAACTGGTTCGCCGCGGCTACATGCCGGTCTACTCGCCGCATATCGGGCGAGTCGAAATGTACGAAACCAGCGGGCACTTCCCGTATTACCGCGAGTCGCAGTTCTCGCCCATCTTCGGCCATCCCGCCGGGCAAACCGTCGACTACTGGCGGCAGAAGCTCAGCGAGGGGAACCTGCGTCCGGAAGATGAGGCCAAGCTGCGGGCCTCGGCCAACGTCTGCGGGTGCGAGTTCCACGACTACCCGGTGAATGCCTCCTCGGAAGAGCGGCAAGCCTACCTGCACAAGTGGGAGAAGACCCAGGAACGCTACCTGCTCAAGCCGATGAACTGCCCGCATCACGTCCAGATGTACAAGTCTGAACCGCGCAGCTACCGCGATCTGCCGGTGCGGCTGGCCGAGTTCGGGACCGTCTACCGCCACGAGCAATCGGGCGAGCTGAACGGCATGCTGCGTGTGCGGGGTCTCACCCAGGACGATGCCCACCTGTTCTGCACTCCTGAGCAGGTCGAGCAGGAGTTCAAGGATACGCTCAACCTCGTGCAGTACGTGCTGAGCGCGGTCGGACTCAATGACTACCGCGTCCAGCTCTCGACCCGCGATCCGAAGTCCGACAAGTACGTCGGCTCGCCGGAGCTGTGGGAGCGGGCCGAGAACACCTTGCGGAAGGTTCTGACCGAAGTCGGTCTGTCGTACACCGAAGGAGTCGGCGATGCCGCCTTCTACGGCCCGAAGACCGACTTCATGGTCCGCGACGCCATCGGTCGCGAGTGGCAGCTCGGCACGGTCCAGCTCGACTACAACCTGCCCGAGCGATTCCAGCTGGAGTACACCGGAGCCGACAACACCACCCACCGCCCCGTGATGATCCACCGCGCCCCGTTCGGCTCGATGGAACGATTCTGCGGGATGCTGATCGAGCACTTTGCAGCTGCGTTCCCGCTGTGGCTGGCCCCCGAGCAGGTCCGCATCCTGGGCCTCAACGACGACATCCTGCCGTACTGTCAGGAGATCCTGACGAAGCTGCGGGCCGCGGGATTCCGGGCCAAGATCGACATGCAGAGCGCCAACGTCAAGAAGAAGATCCGCGACGCCCAGCTCGACCTGATCCCGTATATGCTGGTCGTCGGCGGCAAAGACAAGGACCAGGGCGGCGTCTCAGTCCGCGACCGCATCGACGGCGACCTGGGCTTCATGACGACCGAAGCGGCCTTGGCGAAACTGATCGCCGAACGCGACGGCCGAGTCATCCGCCAGGTCCAGAAGTCGACCGGAGCCACCCTCTCCGCCGGCAGCGACGAAGCGAAGGGGAACGAATACTGAGCCGTACGCCGGACATCCTCGTCCGTCGCGTTGGGTGCCACTGGCGGTCGCTTTGGGCCGCCAGTGTTTTTGAGCGTGGAGCGACCATGACCCGACCCTCCCGGAGTCGAGCGTCTCAGCACTGGCGAGTCAAAGCCCTCGCCAGTGGCACACCAAGTTGGGCCGCCAGCATTTTCGCGGTAGACTCACCTCAACATGAACAGCCACCGCAAGACCATCCGGCATTTCCACGAACCAGGCGACCTGCATGAGTTGACATTCTCGTGCTATCGGCGGATGCAGCTGCTCACCAATGATGTCTGGCGAGAAATGCTCTGCCGGTCGATCGACAAGGCCATGATTCGCTGAAACTTTCGGCTGGTGGCCTTTGTGCTGATGCCGGAGCATGTGCATCTGCTGGTCTATCCCACGACGGCCTCCGTCGAGATCGACAACCTGCTCTCGGCCATCAAACAGCCGTATTCCGTCAAGATCAAGAACGTACTCCTGGCCTCTGGCAGTGATCTCATCCATCGGCTCACAGTGCAAGAGAGACCGGGAAAAAAAGTCTTTCGGTACTGGCAGGAAGGGCCGGGCTACGACCGGAATCTGTCCAGCCAGAAAGCTGTGCTGGCAGCTATCGACTACATCCACCGGAACCCGATTCGCCGAGGGTTGGTCGATGAGATGACGCACTGGAAATGGTCGAGTGCCCGCTGGTATACCTCGGAAAGACAGATCGTCGATTCCGACTTGCCGACGATTCACGGCCTCCCGCCGGAGTTCTTCGATTGAGGTGGCCCAGTGAAAGGGGACAACCTTTTGAACAAGTCGATCGCCGAAAACACTGGCGGCCCAAAGCGACCGCCAGTGGCACCCGGCGGGAGATCCTGAGCGATGATGTCCCAACTCATACTGCACCTAACGACTGCGGTAACCGGTGTTGCCGCGATAGATTGTCCATTTCAAATCTGCGTGAACGGCAACTCCGGTTCACCGCTTTGTTCGCATTTGGCTTGTCGCAGCAACAGACGCTAGCCCCTGATTGCAGCCCCAAGCCATGCTATCAGAACTGAAATGATTGGAAAAGAAATGGAATTCCGAACATGGTACGCTGAAGCCCAACCAGCTGAGTAACGTTTCACCCACGGAGTCGCAGCCAGTGAGACAGCCATAATGCAACTGTTCACAATCGGAGGCCAAGTGACGATTGCCCATGCAGCTCCTATGCCCTCATGGTCATGTTTCATAGCGTTGATACACACCCAAAACAGAAAGCCTGTGGGAACAACGAATAGGGTGAAGTAGAAGAATATGATCTCAGCAGATTCGTTGTAAATCCCACCCGACGCAAGTAATTTGGCATCATGCGGACGTGATCGATAGCCATAGCGAAACCCCATGACGCCAGCCAAAACGAATGCAAATACTTCGATCGCGACACCTTCGTCCATAAACCAAGGAAACCATGGTTTGATGATGAATATCGCGATACTCAAGAAGCTAATGAATGAAACGCAACAAGACAAAATCGCAAACGCAGTTCCTCTGACAATTCGAGTCATCATCAAAGATCTCAATGCGAACAGGTATTCGACCGCCGATGTGCGGTAGAATCTTACCGCAGTTTGGCGGTGCGGCATGGATTTGTCAATTTTGATGCGTCAGACTGGCAAACGAGTTGCGACGGAACGCTGGACGAAATCCCATACTACACCGCACTTGGCCTCTATGCTATGCCGCAATCTTCACAATCGTACTTTCGGGTGAGTCGCGTATCAGTCGGTATCACTGTCCGTCGGGACGCGGCGGAAAGATCTCCCGACGCTGAAACCGCCTCGTTCGACGTGCCGTGGATCTCGCGAGGCGGGCTGGTGGTTTCGGATCGGGTGGCACACCCCTGAGTCTTCGAAGGGGGTGGCGAGCGTCAATGGTCCACGGGCTTCGCAAAGCCTCAGACCGTGCCGGGTGCCACGGCTCTGTGAGCCGTGCTGCTTGATCCACGACTCCCGGCTGTGAAGAGGCACTGCTCACAGAGCAGTGGCACGCTCAGAATTTCGCGGGTGTCTCCAGTCGACAGCCTTCTGTCTACTGACGCGGCGATGCCGGAAGAGGATTGAACTCGAACGGCCGGATCGGGTGGCACACCCCTGAGTCTTCGAAGGGGGTGGCGAGCGTCAATGGACCACGGCCTTCGCAAAGCCTCAGACCGCGTTGTGTGGCACTGCTGACTGGCCCAGCAGTGCCCGCTGGATGTGGGCTATCCGTGGAAGGTGACATGGGAAATGGAGGGTGACATGGGGCACCAAAGGATCTCCCTCGTTGCTACTCCCAGCAGATCCGGTGAAACCGAACGGTAGCCGAGGCTGACATATGGCGATGGACAGGTTAGTAGGTCATCTCCGTTGGCAGTGGGCGCAATATCGGCTGCGGCCGGCCCGTGCGGTCGATCGGCCCGTCGGGGGGATTGTCATGCAGCTGGGTTGCGTAGTGAATCATGGCAGTGAGTGTTGTAGCTACCTGCGGTTCCGTGGGGGCTACCTCCGTGAGAACGGTTGTAAACAGTTCGCGGGCTCGTGCGGCGTGCCGGGTGATGCCGGGTAATTGGTGTTGATACACCTTGACGCCGGCTGCGGCCAGTTTAATCAGGCCCTTGATGAAATCGGCCAGCGGTCCTGTACGGCCCAGTGATAACCAGAGGGCTTCCCACTCTTCATGGGCTTCCCAGTAGTAGCCGTGATGAAACAGGGTGAATCCCCGCTGGCATTCGGGCTCGCGAAGCAGAGCGATCAGCGTGGTCGCGGTCACGAGGCGTACTGCACGATCCGTCTTATACGCATGTCCCGCGGGGTTATTGATGGGGTGGGGGGTGACGCCGGGAATATGCGTGTACGGTGGTAGTCGCGGCGGCGGAGTGTTTCCCAGCCCCAGCTTATCGAGGGCCCATGCATATTCCTCAGGGGTGTTGGTGTTACAGAGTGATTCGAGATTCGGGTCCGCTGTACGCAGTGTCTCGGTGGAGACATTGTGAGTCGTGCAACACGCGTACAGGAAGACAGGCCGCAACTGGTCGGTGGCAAGAAGTGCCTCGATCCGGGGTCGTATGCCGGTTCGATAGACCGCCGCCAGCGGGTGATGAAACTGTCCATCGTGCGGGACGGCGATTTCGGCTGAGCCCAGGGCGGCAATCATGGCTCGCACGAAATCCGGACACAGCAGTGGCGCATCACAGGCTGAGACGTAGACCGCATCCACCTCTGTGGCAACGGCGGCCAGTCCCACGGCCAGACCCGCCAGCGGGCCGCGGTATTCGACCGGATCGCGGACGATTCGTATCTCGCAGTCCTCGATGTTCAGGTCCGGAAGAAACTGGTCGGCAGCTGCGACGACCACAATCGGGTGAACAACGGAGGACAACTGGCGCACGACGCGCTGTAGCATGACCTCGTCCCCCACGGGGAGCAGGGCCTTGGGCTGGCCCATGCGCGAGCTGCGACCGCCGCAGAGGACGATCCCTCCGACTCGCAGGGGCAGGTCCGTCATGTCGATCTCCGCAGTTCGTTCACGATGCGGACGACGATTTCCACCGCCTGCCCGATCTCGGATCGGGTGGTATACCGTCCCAGGCCAAATCGCAAACTGGCCCGGGCCAGAGGGCCCGGCACTCCCATGGCAGTCAGTACGTGGCTGGGCTCGCGATGGGTTGTCGAGCAGGCTGCTCCGGAGCTGACGCAGAGTTCGGTCAGCTGGAGTTTCACCAGCAACGCATCCCCATCGATGCCAGGTATGCCCACATTCAGCGAATGCGGCAAGCAGCAGGCGGGGTCGCCATGCCGGACCAGATCGGGGATCGCCGTGAGCAGCTGTTGGTATATTTCGTTTCGCAGGGTCGCCAGGCCTAGCCCATCGCTGGTGCGTTCTCGTTCCGCAATCGCAGCGGCCTCCGCGAAGCCGATGATCAGCGGCAAGGCCACGGTTCCGCTGCGCAGCCCTTGCTCCTGACCGCCGCCATCGATCTGTGGGAGCAGCGGAATGCGGTCCCGATCCCGGCGGACCCACAACGCTCCAGAACCTACCGGGCCGTACAGCTTGTGGGCCGTCAAGCTCAGCAGATCCACTCCGAGAGATTCGATATCGATTGGAATCTTGCCGTACGCCTGGGCTGCGTCGCAATGGAAGAGCGTGCCTTTCTCGTGGCAGATCCGGGCAATCTCAGAGAGCGGGTGCAGAAGCCCGGTCTCGTTATTCGCGGCCATCAATGAGACCAGGGCGGTCTGGGGGGTAATGGCCTCGGCCAGCTGGTCCAGGTCGAGATGTCCCTGTGAATTGACGGGCAGGTAGGTGACGGCGATCCCACTGCGGGCCATACGGCGGGCGGGGGCGAGTACGGCGCGGTGTTCGGTGGTCGCCACCACGAGGTGATTCCGTCCGGTGGCCCCGGCAAGCGTCCCCTTGATGGCCAGATTGTTGGCCTCGGTGGCTCCACTGGTGAAGATTAGCCCTCGCGGGTCGGCGTGGAGCGTGTTAGCAATCCGTTGGCGAGCATTATCGACAGCTTCGGCGGCCCGGAGCCCCAGCCGATGTCCACTGGCCGGATTGGCATACTCCGCTTGAAAATACGGAATCATGGCCTGAAGCACGCGCGGATCGACGGGCGTGGTGGCATGATGATCTAAATACAAGGGTGGTGGGGAGGAAATGAAAGTGACTCCTTCTGATGGCCCTCCCCACTACCGCAGTGGCCCCGGCGATGTGAGGGGGAAACTGCTGACACGTTCAGGATTTTTTGAAATCAGGGCAGCTGTCCCCGGCCCATGAGGGGGGGCAAGTTATCGGGGGGCATGTCAGTGCAGAAAGGTTGCCTCCTGAGTCAGGAGTGTCTGCTTAGTTGCGATACCGCCGGGGGCGCTGAATCCCCCCAGCTGCCCGGACGAACCCACGACGCGGTGACAGGGGATCACCAGGGGCACCGGATTCGTGGCCATCACTTGTCCGACGGCCCGGGCGGCCCCCGGCGATCCGGCCAAGGCTGCCACCTGGCCGTAGGTCATCGTTTGGCCCGGGGGGATCGACTGGACGATCTCGATGACACGGGACTGGAAGGCCGTGAGTGGCCGGTCGCGGTCGATGGCAATACCGGGGAGGGGGAGGTTTTTTCCACGGGTCATGTCAACGCACCGCTGGCGGAGCACGGGATGCCAGTCCCGTTCGACAAAGTCGGGCGTGGTGGCTGCGATGGCGGCTCGCGCTGCCGCTTTCGTTGGGTGACCAATGGTCACCTGCCGCAATCCACGTGCGGTGCCCAGCAAGGCCAACCAGCCACTGGGTGTTGAAAACAGGGATACCGCAGGCCATCGAGAGGACATGGAACTCCTTTGCAGAGTGCTGCACACACGCCGGTCTTCAAGGTCCATCGGCTTACTCCGCGAACCCGGAGACTGATACTATAGCAGTTCGAGTCGATGAGAATGAGTACAAGGGGGAACCACAATGCAGCGGTACACGGCATGCATGCTGGTGATCTGGGCAGTGATCGTGGGAGAGGGCGCCGCCTTCTCGCAAGACGACCAGGTTGCCTTGCGGCAGGACTGTCTCGCGGGGATGAAGCGGGCTGCGACATACTACCATGATCGCGTGGCCCGACATGGGGGGTATGTCTACTACTACTCACTCGATCTCCAGACGCGCTGGGGAGAAGGGGCGGCGACCGCAGATCAGATCTGGGTTCAGCCACCCGGTACCCCGACCGTAGGCATGGCCTACCTGCGAGCGTATGAAGCCACGCGGGATCCATTTTATCGGGAGGCCGCTACGCAGGCTGCCGAGGCGCTGCTGCATGGTCAGATGGTCTCGGGAGGTTGGGAGCATGCCATTGATTTTGACCCACAGGGTAAGCGGTCCGGCCAGTATCGAAATGGCCAGGGGCGAGGCAAGGATCAGTCAACCCTCGACGATGACTGCACGCAGGCAGCGCTGCTGTTTCTCATGCAGTGTGATCGGGCTTGCGAGTTCCAACACGAGGTGATTCACGAAGCGGTCGAGTATGCCTTGTCGCGGTTGTACGCTGCGCAGTTTCCCAATGGGGCGTTTCCCCAAGTCTGGTTTGGTCCGGCACCAGAGCATCCGGTGTTGCCCGCGAGTTACCCCGACTATGACTGGAAGACCGAGCACCGCGTGAAGGAATACTGGAACCTGTACACTCTGAATGATGACTTGGCAGGTGATATGTCCCGGACGTTACTGGCGGCCTATGAGATCTATCACGACGAGCGGGCCAGTCAGGCACTTCGCAAACTTGGGGATTTTTTAATTCTCGCGCAGATGCCCGCTCCCCAGCCCGCGTGGGCGCAGCAATATACCTTGGACATGAAACCCGCGTGGGCTCGCAAGTTCGAGCCGCCCGCGATCACAGGACACGAGTCTCAGGACGCCATCGAGACGCTGCTACGGGTCTATCGCCATACGCAGGACAAAAAGTATCTGGCCCCGATTCCCAGTGCCCTGGCGTACTTGAAATCGTCGGTTCTCCCGGATGGACAGATTGCCCGGTTTTATGAATTGCGGACCAATCGGCCCCTGTATATGACCCGGGCGTACGAACTGACCTATGGCGATGGGGATCTGCCCACGCACTACGGCTGGAAACAGAAGATCAAGTTGTCCCAGCTGGAAGCGGAGTACGCGGCGACACTTGCCGGGACGTGGGCTGTGCCCGCTCCGAAGAAAGCCAAGTCATTGGCGAAAGAAGTCCGGACGACGCTGATGGCACTGGATGCCGAGGGGCGCTGGATCAGCGGTGTGACCGGAGACCGTTTGGCTGGCCAGCCGAAGTTCGGTGACGTGCGGACGTATTTGTCGAGCGAGGTGTTCAGTGAGAATCTCGAAGCTCTGGCTGCTTTTGTAAAAGCCACCGTTCCCTGATCGAAGCCGCCCGGATTGTCGGCTCACGTCACCATAAATCCGTCAAGGTCGGTTGCTTCGTCCAGCGGGCCGCGCCGCTGCAATGCCCCAGCGGCCCAATGGAGCCACGATGGTTTGGGCAGGCCATAGGGCCGGAACTTTTCAATGGCGCCACTTTCCTGGAAGTGCAGGAGGGCGCGATGCGTTCCCAGGCGGCTGGCGACTGGCGAGTCGATCAGGTTGCTGGAGTCCGCCGCATTCATCTGGAATAGCACCCGGCGTTCCATTTCTCGCAGCGACTGTCGGTTCATCCATCGTTCGAGGTTGTTGAAGGAATCGCACCAGAGAATGAAGTGGATTCCGTTTTCGGGGCCGTTCGCGATCAAGTCCGCAAACAGCTTGCCCCCCGAGGGAGCGGCCGCCTGACTGCCCCCAAATGAGTAATCATCATCCGGCTTGCGCAGGTCGCGGAACCGACTGAGCTGGCTGACGAAAATAAAAATCGGCGGATGGGCTGTTTCACGATCGGCATCTCGGGACTGTTGTTCGTCGGTCAACTCCTTGAGGAGATCCAGGCAGAGCCGCGGTGAGACCAGCTGTACCCCGGGAATTGACTGAGCGACTGATCCCCATAGTTCGGCATCCGGGGAATCAACCGGGCTGCCGTCCAGGATCAGGATTCGGGACAGGAGGGTTGAGGAGGGGGGGGCGACAGTGTCGCTGGTCGTCAGTCTCGGCTCCTCGGATCTGACTGGCCCCGGGCTCAATTGTGCGGCAAGTGCGACCACCGCAGTCGACATCAGACCGAGCGCCGCTTCACTGTCCTGACCAATCAGCAGCAGATGACTACCTGATTGACGCGGGAACGGCAGTTCGGCAGGCTGCTTGATTTCAACGGCATCTCCCAGCCAGATCCGGGGCGTGATCCGCTGGGGCTGTGTGTCGTCGACTCTTTCAACGAGTCGCTGCAGGGCCGCATTGCGGGATGGATCGGAGGGGATATTCCCTTCGAAAATGATGGGAGACTCCAGCTTAAACAGAGCTTTGCGGGCTTGATGGGCGAGCTGCCGGAGAAGATCTTCACGTTGACTGTCGGGGAGCCAGGCCACTTGGAACGGGTGGTTCCCTTCGAGCAGACCATTGGCATCGTTGTAGATCGCTTCACCGGGACGCGTCAGCAGTCGGGCGGCCGTATTTTCTTCACTGAGGATCAGGTGGGCATCCGCTTCGCTGCATTGCAGGGCCACTCGAATGGCCACCTGTCCCAGCGTGCTGCGGGCCAGCGAATAAGCTCCACCGAGAGTTTGCGACCCCAGGATCACGTGGATTCCGAAGGCCCGGCCCTGTCGAACCAGCCGATCGAGCATGAGGGACGCGGTCTGGGCCAGCTTGTCATCCTCGACAAAGAACTCCTGGAACTCGTCAATGACCAGCAGGATACGTGGCAGCGGGGTGTGGGGATTGGCGTCGCGGAAGCCGCGAATGTCTTGTACCCCATGTTTGCGGAACAGCTCGCCACGCTCCTGCAAAACGGAGTCGAGCTTTTGCAGGGTGCTGACTCCAAACTCGCGATCACTCTCGATCGCCACCACCCGGCCATGCGGCAGGTGAAGAGCTGCGTAGTCTTTAAACTCGACGCCCTTCTTAAAGTCGATCAGGTAAAAGTTGACTTCATGAGGGTTGTAGTACAGAGCTACGTTGACAATCAGCGTGTGCAGGAATGTCGACTTGCCCGACCCCGTCTTACCCGCGACCAGCATGTGCTGACTGGTTCCCGATCCCAGCTTCAGGTGTTGTAGCTTGGTGGCTCCTGCCCGACCGAGGGGAATGTCGATTCCAGCACGGCTGTCTCTGGACCAGAAGTCGATCTCTTTGGGGGCAATGCGGTCGAAGGAGACTTCGACGCGCCGGGCATCGCGTGAGGCTTCCGCCATCTGCTTGACCAGGCGTGTGAACTGCTCGGGTTCCGGCGGGGGGGTGAGTTCCACGGGCCAGGTGGAGAGGGGGGACGTGCCAAGGGGCACGTGAGCAAGTGGCAAGGAAGAGTCCCCCTTGTCACTTGGCACTTGGTACTTGGTACGTTCCTTCCACCGAAAGCCTTCCTCTGTCCACTGATACGTGGTCATGTGAGCCGCTGCGGTTTCCAGCGGTAACTGTTGCGGGAGGGCGCGGGCCATGTCGACCGACATCAAGGTATAGACCCCGCAGCGCGGGCCGCTGGTGATGATGCTCAGCAGTCGACTGGCGGCGATTTCGCTGAATTTGGCCGGGAAGTCGCTGATCACCAGGAACCGGTACGGCTCGGCCACCTCGCCCGCGTGATGGTTATAGTCTTCGATCGTGGCAAACTCGTTCCGCAGATAGGTCTGCAGCACGTTCTCCATATGTTCCGTCAGGTCGGCCAGCCGGGTTTCAATCTGGCCCGCTTCGGTCCAAATGCGGCTGGTCACCAGCAGCTCGTCGACATCGGCCAGATGCATGAATCCGCCAAAACTCTCGCCGAGTCCCACCGGATCGATCAACGTGAATCGGATCTTGCCGGGGGGGATCTGCGTGAGCAATCGCAGCATCGCCACCTGCAGCGTCTGCACCGCCGCAGTCCGCCCTTCGGGGCCTTTCCAGGTCAGGAGCAATGACGATTGAGCCGGGAATTCGATGGTGGCTGGAATCCGCAGATGGGAAGTCCGGGGGGCCAGTCGCATGTCACGAGAGACCGCTTCCGGCCACTGTTCCAGGTCAACACAGTGCTGGCCGATGGTGTAACCGGACGGGATCTCCCGGGCAGGTGACCAGTCAGCGGACTCGATGGCATCCCAGACGGGAGAAGCGGTGGTCGCGGACTGCTGCAGGAAAGCGATCTGCTGATTGATTTGCTGAAACGACTGCTCCCAGTGAGTTTTCAGGCTGGACCAGGCAGCGGCCTGCTGTCGGCGATGTTCGGACTGGCACTGGTCGAGGCGAGTCTGAGCTTCGGCACGGGCGGTTGCGTGCTGCGTTTCTCCGGCGGTGCGCTGCTGAAGCACCTGAGACTCTAGGGCGGTCAGCTGGGTGATGCGAATCGATTCGATGAACGTTTTTTGGTCGGCGAAGCGTTGTTGACATGCGGTCTGCTGGGCCTGCCGTTGCGATTCGATCTCTGCCAGCTGATCCCGATGGGCATTCTGGTAACGGGTTAATGCCTGTTCGCGTTGCCGGTCGTACTGTTCCTGCTTCCGGGAGAACTCTTTGTCGGCGTCGGCGAGGTCTTTATCCGCAGTCTGGCTCCATCGGCCAAATAACCAGTCGACCGCGGTGACAGTCGACTGCAGCTGGGACAGGGCGTCCGATTGTTGAGAGCTGGCGATCACGTACAGGATTCCACTGAGGACCAGCGATACCCCCGCGCCGATTCCGCCCGCGATCCCCATCCAATGGGGGGTGTCTCGCCCGGCAGTGACCCCCAGCTGTTGCGGCGGGACAAACATCCAGAAGACTGCTCCCGCCACCAGTGCGAGCACAAAGAACATGTAGATCGAACCGAACCCCATGAATAGCTTGGGCATCCACAAGCTGCGGGCGGCCTGCAGGTCTTGCCGTCCCCGTTCCTGGGTGGACAGGAGCTTTTCGGCGATGATGTCGAGCTGGCGGGAAAGTTGAGGGGGCTCGAAATGGGCCTCACGAGTCCAGCCGCATCGATCGAACAGGGTTTGCGCTTCGGACTGGAGACCGGCTACCAGACTGGTCAGGTCTTCACGGGACTTGGTAATCGACCCCTGAGTCTTTTCAAACTGCCGTCGAGGGCTGTCTTCCGCAGTGTCATCAAGGATCGACGTGGTGACCCAGGTGCTATCGTGAAATCTTGATTCGACATCATCCCGCTCGGCATCGCGCTGCTGGTCGATATCGAACCGTTCCGAGCGGTGCAGGCTGTCGGCTTCATGCAGCTGGTCCGCAGCGGTCTGCTCAATCTGTTCCTCCGCCAGTGTGGCCTGTTCCGTCAGCGATTGTTGCCAGTCCTGAAACTGCTGGTCGAGCTGTCGCAGGGAGGCGACGAGCGTTTGTTCTTCGTCAGAGGGGCCTCGCTGAAAACGTTCGGCATAATCGACTTCGGCCCGGGTTCGCAGATTGATCGCTGACTGCAATCGAAGAAGTGGCTCTTGCAGGCGGTCTGACATAGCCGTTGATCCTCAACCGGTCAGCGAAATTGCAATGGAAAGGAGCCCCCGTATGAAGCGGGAGCGAGGTGTCTGTCTGTAAGTGTACGACGCCCGCGACCTTTGGAAAGGTTTCGGTGGCACAATCCGGCTGCCAATCCCGGGTTTGGTCCGGGCCCCTTCCAGGGAACAGCGGGCTCAGCGGACCTGTGATCCGGTGGAATAGGCCATCCCCAATCCCGTGGACTGGCTGGCTCTCAGGCGGAGCACAACAGATGACTCGCACCCCTGATGACCATCGAAAATGATCCCCTCTTGCGGTTGAGGAACCCCTTGCGGTACCGTTCGCGGCCTTCCTCGGGATGGGGGAGGACAGACCGGGAGCGCTCGAGACCTCTCGGAATCCGGTGATGGAATGACCGGGTCGCAGGAGGCGGTGCATGGACTGGCAAAATCGGATCCCGTTTTTCTGCGGAGCCTGTCTGGGGCTGGCTGTTGGTTTTGCCACCGGGCATGTCACGTTCTGGCAGCCGGAAACGCGCCAATCTCCTTCCTTGCAGGGAATGTTTGCGGAAACCCCTGTTGTGCTGGGTGGCGTGGATGGGTTGGAATCGCTTCCCGAAATGCTCACGGAATCGCCTTCGATTGAAGGGACTCCCGTACCGGGCGGTGCGGTCGTGCTGAACGAACCGGATCACGGCGAAGATCCCGTGCATGCCGACGCGATCGTTGCCCTGCCCGCAGAGCAACCCCAGGCCGCACGGTCGCCCGTTTTTGTCGACTCTCCGCCATCTCATCTCCGGGTGGCGGGGGCCCGACCGATCACCGCGCTGGAGCGGGTCTCCGACGAGCAGCCCGCTGTCGGTGAGCCGGTACCCGCGACGCTTCCCGAAGAGTCCGCTCCGGCCAAAGCCACGCTCGACCCGGTGGTTGTGGAGTTGCTCGGAGACGAGTTGAAAGACGTAACCGAACAGCAGCGGGAAATCTGGGCGGATGCCTTGCAGGGGCTGCCCCCTGGCGATGCGGCCGGGATCATCCGCATGTGGAAGAATTTTGGCGATTCATCGGCCCACCCAATGGGGGCGATGAGCCCGCCATTCCCCGGACTCGGTCCACGCGGGAGTACCGCCCCACCCGCAGTCACTCGCGAGTTGCCTCCACCGCGTCCACTGCCACCCGTTCTCCCGCCCGCTTCCACAACCGATGACCCGCGACTGGCACAGAGCGAATCATGGATGCGACAAATCGTCCGCCACAACACCGCTAATGTGGAGACCTGTGGCTATCTCAACATGGTTCCGCTGCGTCAGGAACTTCCGTTTGACCCCTTGTCGGAAGTGTCCTCCGTGATCATCGGGTATCGGCTCGATGTCATGCCGGGACGATATGTGAGGACCCGTAATCCATCGCATGTCGCGACCCAGAGGCAAACGTTCTTTGCAGTGCGCGACCCAGCGGGGCGGGATTTGTATACCCGCGTCGGACGATTGTCGCTGGATGCGGAGCGGCGGGTGTGTATCGATCTGGGCACGGAAGATCTACCGCTCGTTCCCGAACTAAAGCTGCCGGAAACGGTGACACGCTTTTCGCTTCTGGGGGATACAATTCAGGTGTTGGAACCTGGTCAGTCGGAGCCACGATCCATTGGCCAGTTGCAGGTGGCCGAATTTTTTGACGCCACCCGATTGGAGCCTCAGGGCCGGAGTCTGTATGCCGCGACAGCTGCCTCGGGCCTGGCTCGGATGGTCCCGGCGGAACTGATGCAGGAGACTCTGGAGTATCCGCCCCGCGTCGACGAGCTGGGGCAACGCATGACGCATCGATAAGTGGTTGCGGAGTCTTCCGGTGATGATCCGTGTTGTCAGTCGGGTAATCCACGGGTTCGAAGCGGCTCTCGCGGCGTTCCTGATTGCAGGTGTACGGCTCTATCAGATTTTTTTGAGCCCTATCTTTGGCCGTCAGTGCCGGTTTGATCCCACCTGCAGTCACTATTTCATCGGAGCCGTTCGTAAATACGGTCCGATCATCGGGGTCTGGCGGGGGATCTGCCGAATCGGAAGGTGTCACCCATGGCATCCTGGCGGCGACGACCCGCCGTAAGAATGAAATGGTTCCTCGACACGAGGTATCAGACCTTCGAAATCAACGCCAGGACGGTTTCTGTTTAGGTGTCGATCGATTGATCGCCGATGCCATGGGGAACGAGTATTGATTAGCCTGATCTTGTGTTCAGGTGTCGGTCTTGCTTGCGGGCGGGCAGATTTGTTCCAATCTGGATCTGGTTTCCGGACTTATCCTCAGTGAGTGACAGTCGGAAGCTCCCGCCTCGCCATCCCGCCATTTTGCTTCGGAGACGTGCATGTCCCGCCCCGCTACCCGCCGTGAGTTTCTGCGTCGGTTCGGATTGAGTGCCGCAGCGTTTCCGTTTCTGTGCAACCTGCCGAGTTTGGGGTTCGCCAACACCGAGGGACGCAAGAAGCGGCTGATCATCATGTTCAGCCCCAATGGGATCGTGCCGTCGGCCTTCTGGCCCGAGGTCGACAAAGAAAAGGATCTCGTCAAAGAGTTCATCACCAGTGTGGGTCAGCGGATCTCCGGTCCCATGGGATCGGAGATGCCGTTGACGGGGTTTAAGGAGATTCTGTCTCCGCTGGAGCCGTTCCGGGACAAGGTGTTGACCTTGCACGGGGTGTGCGACCGGATTCGCGGGGACGGCGATGCCCACATGCGCGGGATCGGCTGTCTGCTGACTGGCGTTGAGTTGTTCCCGGGGAACATTCAGGGCGGGTCCGACACTCCTGCGGGCTGGTCGAGTGGACTGTCGATCGACCAGGAGATCAAGAACTTCTTGCAGTCGCGGGCCGAAACCCGGACGCGGTTTGGCTCACTGGAGTTCGGCGTCGTGGTGCCGGACCGGGCCGATACCTGGACTCGGATGGTCTATGCCGGTCCCAATAAGCCGATTGCTCCGGTCGATGATCCGTACCAGATGCTGACCAAGATGTACGGCAATGTCAGCGACCGCGATACGCTGAAGAGCGTGCTGGACGATCTGAAGACCGACCTCGATAAACTGAAGTCCGTCGTCGGCAAGGAAGACCGGCATCTGCTGGAGGAACAAGCGGCCTTCGTCCGGGACATGGAACAGGAACTGGCCGAGGCCCAGGCGGCGGCAGGGCACGCCGTGCCAAGTCTGGAACCGGGTGTGCGGGAGTCGAATGACAATCTGCCCAAGATCAGCCAGATGCAGATCGATCTACTGGTCCACGGTCTGGCCAGTGACTTTACGCGGGTCGCGACCTTGCAGTTCACAAACTCCGTAGGTCAGGCGAAGATGACCTGGCTCGGAATCGACGAGAACCACCACACCCTCTCGCACGAACCGGACAGCAACGCGGATGCCCAGACCAAACTGACTAAGATCAACAAGTGGTATTGCGAGCAGTTGGCTTACCTGACCAAGAAGCTGGCCGACACGCCGGAACCGGGCGGATCGGGATCGATGCTCGATCACACACAAATTGTCTGGACCAATGAACTGGGCAAGGGGAACTCCCACACGCTGGACAACATTCCGTTCGTGCTGGTGGGCGGGGGCTTCGACTTCAAGGGAGGCCGCGCTCTCGAATGCGGCGGTATCCCGCATAACCGTCTGCTTCTGTCGCTGGCCCACGGAATGGGACACGCGATCGACCGGTTCGGCAATCCGGACCACTGCGGCGATGGCCCGCTCGGCGGTCTGACGGCCTGATCCCGGTTCGGAGAGTCGCACCCCGTTGCCGTGGTTTCTGTGGCAGCGCTCTTGACGGTTTTCGTCTTTCGTTAGAGAACAGCCCCTGCCTCCGTCATTCGGCGGTGGTGATTTGGCAATCGGGGGGCTGGGATGTTTTTCTGGTGGTTGGAGCAGCAGGCTCGCAACGTGACCGACGGGGCCGCCGTCCCGAACCCGGTTTATCTGACCGCGCGGATCGGATTGGCAGCAGTGTTGTCGTTTCTGGCGGCATTGGCTGTCGGTCCCGCATCGATCCGGTGGTTGCGAGGACGGTTTGGAGAGCGGATCGACAGTGCTTCGTCCCGCTTGAATGAACTGCACGCCAACAAGGCCGGAACGCCCACGATGGGGGGGATCTTTATCGGCCTGGCGATCACCTTGTCAGTGCTGATTTTCGGTAACCTGACCAACCCACGGATTCAACTGGCTCTGTTCGTCACGCTGACGTTTACGTTATTGGGAGCCTATGACGACTGGATTAAACTGACGACCCAGCGTCGAGGGCTGACCGCCCGTCAGAAGCTGCTGGGGCAGGTGATCCTGGCTGTGGTAACGGCGGTGGGACTGTACAGCATTCAGTCCGAGGCCCCGCATGGAACCGAATTGCAAGGTCCGTGGGGTTGGGGGCACTGGACGCTGGGGAGATGGCTCATACCCTGGTCGGCCTTGGTGATCGTGGCCACCTCGAATGCGGTGAACCTGACGGATGGCCTGGACGGGTTGGCCTCGGGGTGCATGTTGTTTGCCGGCGGAGCCGTCATGGCAGCAGTCTATCTGTCAGGGCATCGCGAGTTGGCCGCTTACCTGGGGATTCCCCGGTTCGTGGGGATCGGCGAACTGGCGATACCGCTCAGCGCGATGATCGGGGCGGTACTCGGATTCTTATGGTTCAATGTGCATCCCGCGCAGGTCTTCATGGGGGATGCCGGTTCACTGCCTCTGGGGGCATTGCTGGCATTAGGGGCACTGGCCACCCGGCAGGAGTTGTTTCTGGTGATCGTCGGCGGAGTGTTCGTCGTCGAGACACTGAGTGTCATCACCCAGGTGACCTACCGCCGCTGGACCGGGAAACGTCTGATTGCTTGCAGCCCGCTGCATAACCATTTTGTCTTTGCTCAAGTGCCGGAAACACGCATCGTCATGCGATTCTGGATTGTGTCCGCGCTGCTTGCGATCGTCGGACTCATCAGCCTGAAACGGTCGTAGAGGATGGCCTCGTCGATTTTTGTGGAACGGGAGATCCACCGTGTGCATTCCTTTTGGTGCAGCCGGATGCCTGGAACTGCTGGTCGCCGCTACTCCCACTGAATCTCATCCAGATAAAACACGATCGGCTGGCCGGAGCTGGCCACGGTCCAGACGAATCCCATCTTAATCCGGGTCAGGCTCTCGCCATCCTTCAATGTGCTGACGGGGATCTCGAAACGTTGCCACTCCCGTGTCAGCTGGACCTTGTCCAACGTGCGCCTCGCGGTATCAAAGTAACGCTTTTCCGAGCCGATCAGTCCGAAACCAAACGAGACCACTTCGCCTCCGGACTCGCCCCGTGCATAGAACACCAGTCGTTTGGCTCCTGTTAAATCGTATCCACCGCGTCGGTCTCCCCAGTCTTGAGCAGGACTTTGCCATGCCACGCCGCCCCATCCGCTGGAGGCTCCAAACTCGCAACGCATGCAATTCTTGCCCGCCTGCGGTTGTGTTGTCCAAGCGGGGTCAACTCGCATGGACTTGGCGTCTCCCATCCACCCGGAAGGAACATAGGTGGCCGGTTCGCCGTCCTCGCGATAAATCGCGAGTGGCAACTTCGCGAGTTGTCCGGTGGCAATTCGGATGGGGGCGTCGACTCGAATCGGAACATTCGCGATCGCCGCTCCTCCATGTCCGTCACGGGCCGTCGCAAATACCCGGAA
>QWPB01000136.1 GCA_003671275.1 Planctomycetota bacterium
GGAAACTCAGGGCGAGGGCCCCGCGAGTTGGAAGGATTGTTGGGGCGTGCCATGGCGGGGGCCCGATGGGGGAAAAGGGGAGAAGGGCAGGGCTCACCTCGGCAGAAAGAACTTCTGGCGAGATTCACCGGAGGGATGTTCAGGAAACACCAGCTTAGTGGGCGACTGATGAGCAGTTCACGAGGGACACAATTCCCCGTACAAACTTCTCCAGTTGATCCACGGAGGCTGATGCATCTCCCGAGTTGTCAACCACAAAATCGGATGCTGCTCGCTTTTTGTCAAGCGGCCACTGGCTCGCCTCTCGGCGGGCATGTTCTTCCACAGTCCAGGCTCGACTGCTGGCGGTCCATCGTCGACGCCGTTCAAGGGGAGTGTCGATGAACACCACTCCGTCACATTCACCTTGCCATCCAGATTCTAGAAGCAAGGCCGCGTCCAGCAGCACCGCCTCCACTTGGGCATCAGACCGGTGCTGTGCGAGCTGTTCACGCAACACCGAACGGATGACTGGATGGACGATCTGTTCGAGCGAATCACGGTTTCTTCGAGCGGACTGGGTGTCTCCAAACACAATCCGTCCCAGTTCCGGTCGCACGATCTCTCCGGCAGGATCAAAGATCCCGGCGCCGAAGGCAGTCCGCAGGGCTTGCTTCACTTCCGGTTGTCGCAAGGCATCGTGCCCCGCCACATCCGCATCGAGAATGGCCACCGCCATGCGCTGCGTCAAGCCATGTCCGATGGTACTCTTTCCCGATCCCACGCCCCCCACCAGTCCCACCAGTGGGATTTGACGGTGTGGTGGAAGAGGACCCACAGAGGAATTCACGACTGCGGAATTCACGACAGATCGCAGGGGGGCGAGAGAGAGGCAGAAGAGGTTGAGTCACCCGCGCGGAAGAACTCCGGCGAATTCTCATGATGCTCGCCAGTCCCCCAGCGGTTGTCAATGAAGCCGCGATCATCAACCGACTTCGTTGTGTGTACAACGAAAGTCAGCAGCCGAGATTTCCGGCCTTCCCTCCTCAGTGTCACGTCTCCGTGAAGGCCGTGTCGTCAGTGGGAAGAGGGAGCGAAAACAGGTGACGGCCTGCTGATCAACGCACCCACATTTGCCGTCTCAATCCGCGACCTGATCGGTCCAAAACAGATCTTCATCCGCCAGATTGCAGATGCTGGGCGTCAGTTCGCGACCTTGCATCAGTCGGGGAATCAGAATGGCGCCGATCTCAGGATGATCCTGGCAGTACCGCTGGGAAGCGTCGATCCCCATGACGTAGAACGCAGTCGACAGGGCGTCAGCCAGTTCAGCGGTCGGAGCCGTTACGGTGACCGACAGCATGCCGTCAACCGGCCAACCGGTTCGCGGGTCGAGTATATGTCCGTACCGCTTTCCCTGGTACCGAAAGAATTGCACATTGGAACCGCTCGTCGACAGGGCTCGATCACGGAGCATCACCGTCGCAAAATTTCGGTCAGGGAACAGGGGATTTCTCAGCCCCACTGGCCAGCCAGGATGCCCATGATGGCTTCCTCGTGCCACCATGGTACTAAACCCGCCGTGTGCCAGAAAACTGGCAATCTCCGCTTCAATCAGTCCCTCAGCCACACGGTCCAGGGCGTATCCCTTGCCAATGGATCCCAGATCGACCTCCACCCCCGTGATGGAAGACCGGACGGCCCGCTGCTCCTCGTCGAACTGGATGAACCGGCTGTACCCGCAGTTTTGCAGGGCCATCGCGATCTCTTCCAGTGAGGGAATCCGGCCCTGCTGTCGTGCTTCACGCCACGCCCGAATGACTGGTCCTGCCGCCGGGTCGAACGCGCCATCCGTTGCCAGGCTGAGATCCCGACACCGCAGAAGTAGCTGGAACACCTCATCGGGCAGTTTACGCCATTCTCCCGCTGGGAGATGCCGCAGCTGGGCGACGGGTGTCTGCTCGCGGTAGATGGATAACAAGTCTTCCAGAGGATGAACCCGATCAAGGACATCGCTGGCATGCATAATCAGGGCCGGGGGCCCCGGATTGAGGACCACCGCCCATGGGCAGGCCATCGCTCGGGTTTCCAGGCGGATAGTCGGTCCGGCCTGCGGAGGGGCGATTTCCGATGGTGTCGCTGAGGTATCGACCAAACGCAGTAAAGCTCGGCCTGCCAGAAAATCACGTCGCGTATTTTGAGGAGCCACCGCTGAACTCCACTCGTTCAAATGCACGTCTCATCAAGAGGGGAGTCTCCGCGCAGCAAAGAACGGGCGACCAGTTGGACTGGTCTCCCGTTGGCGTAAACTCTAATCTGGCAAGACAATCCAACCCGCCGTAGCGGAGATCAGACCTTCAGACCCTTCTTGCGGGACCGACGATGGGTATGACTTGCAGGACGCTTGCCGTGATTCGCTCGTTTGAGCTTTTTTCCGTTCTTGGCCATGTCATCTCTCTCCTGAGCGTGAAACGTGGAGGAAAGAGTGTAGTGTCTCAAGCTGAGTTCGAAAAGTCTCACTTGAATCTTTCAGGCCCAGAATTTGCGGAATGCCCCAGCCCAGCACGGATGGCAGTTGGTGAATCTGCCGTGTCGGGGGGCGAAGCCAGTGCGGTGAACATGTTCGTGGTTGAGTCGCTCGCTATGGAGCACGTTGCCCACGCCCCCGCTCACCACCTGAATTATCATGTCCATAGCACTGGAGAGAGGCTGCTGCCGAGCCGCCTGCGCGGGAGCTAGGTTTTCTCATCGTTGCGGCTCAGTCGGAGCTTCGCCCTCACCACCGCACAACCTTCCCAAGTGGACCTTCTGACCAGCCCTCCCGGCCCAAGCGTATCGCTGTACTGAAGAGGCTCACCGCGTTACGAACGCTCTGTCCCCTCTCTCCATGTTGGATGCGATGCCGCCGACCGCTTCCGGGCTGAGGAGGAAGCACTCGCATCGATCGGTTTACCCCCATATCGGTGAAAGGGAACATTGCAATTTGTTGGGCTTCATGGATGGCTGCTACACTCTCTCCGCGACAGGCCGCCGCCTGCCGCTCACATTTCCCTGTTTTGGCGGATCGCTGACCGCAGATGGCTGACAGATCCTCTCCCCTCGCACCGCTGACGCCGCGTGAGAAGGTCAAATCCTTCCCGGAGGCTCCCGGTGTCTACCTCATGAAGGACGCCCAATCGCGGGTCATCTACGTGGGCAAGGCTGTCAACCTCCGCAGCCGCGCGGGGAGCTACTTCACATCGGCAGCTGCGGTCGATCGCCGTACCGCCGACTGGGTGCCGGAGATCGCTGACCTCGACTACATCCAGACGCACACCGAAGTCGACGCCCTGCTGCTCGAATCGCGGCTCATTAAAGACATCCAGCCGAAGTACAATCAGGAACTCAAAGACGACAAGACCTTCCCGTACCTGCAAATCACCACGAATGAGGACTTCCCCCGCGTTGAGTTCACTCGCAAACCGGAGAGCAGCGGGGTGAAGCTCTACGGCCCATTCCCGAATGCGAAGAAGTTGCGGGCGACAATTGTAGTGCTGCAGAAGGTGTTCAAGTTCCGGAACTGCGGACTGGACATTGAGGAGGGGGACCAGCGCTGGAGGTGGTTTCGCCCGTGCCTGCTGGCGAGCATCAATCAATGCACCGCTCCTTGCAACTTGCGGATCAGCAAAGAGGACTATAAACAGGACATCCGCCGGTTGACGCTATTCCTGGATGGGAAGGGGGCCGACCTGTTGCATGAGCTGCGGGAAGAGATGCTGGCCGCGTCGAAGGAGCTGCGCTTCGAGCGGGCCGGGAAGCTGCGGGACGCGATTAAGGCGTTGGAGAATGTCGACCTGAGCCTGAAGAGTGCTTTAGAGAATAACCTGCAACCGGAGGCGTTCTACGTCGATCCGAAACGCGGCATGAACGGACTCAAGAAGGTGTTCGGCCTCGACAAGCCGCCCCGCCGGATCGAGGGGATGGACATCGCCCACCTGCAAGGCGGTGAGACGGTCGCCAGCCTCGTGCAGTTCATCGACGGTCTCCCGTTCAAGCAAGGTTATAAACGGTTCCGCATCAAGTCGGTCGAAGGGGTCGACGACTTCGCCAGTATGCGCGAGATCGTCAGCCGCCGCTTCCGCCGCCTGCAACAAGACGGCGAGCCGTTTCCAGATCTCTTGCTCATCGACGGCGGCAAAGGTCAACTGAACGCCGTGATGGAGACCTTCGCCGCCCTGGAAATCAAACCGCCGTTCACGCTCTCGCTGGCCAAGCAACAAGAAGAAGTCTTCCTCCCCGGCGAGTCCGACTCCCACAAACTCAGCCGCCACTCTTTCGCCCTGCGACTCCTCCAATTCGTTCGCGATGAGGCTCACCGATTCGCGCAGCACTACCATCATTTGCTGCGGCGGAAGTCGCAGTTTGAATAAGCCTGATCATTCCAGAAGGATGCCAGTGGGAGGGGGCAGCATGGTTCAGTTGAACCACAGGGCAAAGCCGAAGAACTGACCACCAAAGACGCGACTCAGGCTGTCCCATGTCTCAGGGCGAGAGAGAGAGCCGCGTTCAATGTAGGGCAGGGCCGCTGAGCCTTGGAAGAGCAGGACCAGATCGAATCGGGCAGGCGGTTCCTCATAGAATTTCTTCAGATTCACGCCGCGTCCTTCCGTCGGGATCGACTGCTGAGGCCCTGAAATTCGCGAGTAATCACGCCAGAACGGAACCAGCTTACGCCCCTCCAGCAGCTCTTCCATTTCGTTCAGCACTCCTTGCCAGCCATCGATCAGTTCCCGGGTTACTGGAATCCGAAGAACGCCGGTCTGCTGGGGGTTGGGCAACCACTCATTGTCGTTGTCAGTCTCGGCCAGAATCAGTTCCCACGACTGCCTGGAGGTGTGAATCATCTCCAGCAGGTGACCTCGCGCGGAGGACATCCTTTGCGGTTCCTTGATTGGAAAATTCGCCAGATGGATCGCCGCTACCGCATCGACAATGTCTCGTTCCCAGTCATGATTGGGCGTTTGGTCGAGCGGCTCCGCAGTCGGTTGCGATCGCACGGGGCGAGGGTAAACGTACTGGGCTGTAACATCGAACATCTGTTGATGATCGTAGGCCAGCATCATGTCACATAAGGCGCACAGCAGATGGCAATACCCTCGCAGCCATGGTACGTCCCCGTTGTCAAATGTGATCTTCAGATCCGCCGCTGGAGAGTTCGGAGGAATGCGATTCACGGTCCGAAAGATGGCTTGAAAGCTTTCCGCATCTGACGATTTCCCATCTCCATCCAGATCGAGCCGGATCGCCAGCAGATCCAACGGCAGTTTGACCTCCTGCTGTAGATCAACCTTGGCCAGTTCCGCCTCGGCTGAAATGAGTCTCGCCTGAAAGTGGGTCACGATCTGACGCACCTGGGTATAAGTAATCTCTTCTGGATTCGGATTTTGCGGAACAGGTAACCGCAGAATCGGGACACGGACCGTTGTAGGGGCCAATGCTCCATACTGATATTGATCTTGTCCCAACTGCTCGATGGCGGAGAGCAACTGGACCACTCCCAGTGCATAGCGGGCCTGAGCATGCTGTGGATTGGTCGCCAGCTGGGACTGGAGGGCTTTTTCGGCCTCAGTCAGTTGGCCTTGCTGAAGATGCTTGGCGAATTGGGGCGCAATACTCTCTGCTGCCGATGTGACGTTGACCGGAAAGCTGGTGGCCACGAGGACCAGGCCCCAGATAACAACTTGCCAAGCGGACATGAAAACTCTCCCTGACGATTACGGGTAAGTGATGTCTGCGTCAGGAAAGTCGGTCGGCAGGCAATCTTGCCAGCCCCCCGGTCTCCCGGAAATGATGCCCTGCAGGCGTACGACAGGTAAAAATGTCTGCCGCACCCACTTGCCTGACGCACACACGGGCAAGTGAAGAACCACACGCTGTCGAAGAGTACCCGACAGATATCCGCTTAGTTTCAAGGGGTGGGGCAAATTCAGAAACCATCGAGACCTTCGCGGAATGCCGATAAATCCGCCACAGGCCAGTGATTTCACTCCCCGGACGTCACGGTGTCAGATCGCGGATGAACAGATTCGAAAATTCCGCAGGCCCACGAGGGGACAACGAAAGATTTGGAATACGGTCCAACGGGTGATCCGTCAGAACGATCTGGCCGTTGATCTTCAGGGTCAGCTTCTGGTTCGCGACGGTTCCCTCAACGCGGTGCCATTCCCCCACCTTCAAAGCGGATGGAGTGAGCACCGAATCGCAAATCGCAATGCTCTCGAACCCTTCTCGTGGCCGGATGTCGAGCAAAAAGCCTCGATCTGCCAACGTCTCGTCACTGGTTAGAGTGGCGTCAGCCAGCGTGGTGGCCTTGCCGTCATGGATTAATATCCAGTCGTTGGCTTTCCAGTGATGTGGCCCCACTTCCGAACTCTTCCATCCACGAAGATCCAGGCCCGTGTAGATGCTCCGGTAACCACGATTGGCGATGGCCAGATGCTCATCCGCGACAGGGGAGTCCGGAAGCTCGCGGATCTTCATGTTCCGGTAATGAACCACGCCTCCCTCGGATTCGATGCAGATATATCCTTTACGTGGGCTGGCATCGGTACCTTGCGTGACGACCTTGCCGTTGACTGCCAGGCTGATGGCCCCATCGCGACACTCGATGCGGTAGTGGTTCCACTCGGGGGAGGGTTTGGACCGCTCTTCGGTCGGAAAGGCCCGGCTGCCGCCACGTCCATTCACCGGGGTCATCCGGGCGCCATGGATTGGAAAGATATCCCCGTGGGTCGTGTGCCCTTTACTCTGGCCGTAGGCGTTCTCCAGAACCTGGACTTCAATGCTGCGGTGAAACGGCACGCCCTTCGACGTGATGTCATCGGCCCATATGAAGATTCCCGCGTTTCCGCCGGGAACCATGTGTCTCCATTCGGCTTCCAGGATGAAGTTCTGGTACATCCGGTCGGTGCGAATCTCACCGATCGGCTTTCCGGTACAGACAAGCAGGCCATCCTGCACACTCCAGGTCTGAGGGGGAGTATTCACCAGCACCCAGCCGCTCAGGTCTTTCCCGTTGAAGAGCGGGCGGAATCCCTCCTCCTCGGCCCAAGTGGGGGCACTGCCGAGCCGCATGACCAGCAGCACACACAACCACATCGAAACGGTTCGAAGCATCGGGAAGTTCCCAGCGAGTGAATGGAACGCATGACCGATCAAGATCGGTACATGCAGGTTACCCCGCAGCTTCCGACATTTCAAAACCAACCCTATCGACCGCGTGGTGGTCCTTTGGCTCCTTTGGGCTTTTTGTGCGAGAACGGCTGGCCAGGGCTGCGGCGTCCGAGCCCCTTGGTCTCGCTCGGACGGTCCGCATCCGGACGTTCTGCCTTGAAACGCGTGCCCGCCTTAATCGGACGGTCCAATGGCGGTCGATCAAATGGCTTACGCACCAATCCGCGAGGCTTGGCAGCTCCGCCGGGACCGGCGTTTTCACCGCGTGGGTTCGGATTACGCCCCGGGCCACCGCGATCAGCGGCACCGCGCGGAGCCCCTGCTTGAGGGCCAATCCCCCGGACCGGAGCTGAACCACGTTCACTGGAACGGCGATCATCCGCATGAGCGGGACCACGCTCACGCGACGGTTCGCGGCGCGGACGATCCCCGCCAAAATTCGTACGCGGAGCCTCCCCCGGCGGCCGACGGGCGGAACTGGAAAATGGTCGACGGCCGCGCGGGGCGGTAGAGCGAGTCGGTCGCTCGACCAGCCCCATCATCTCTTCATCGGACACATCCCCCAAACCCAGCCCCCGCAATTCCGGGCGGGATGGCTTGGGAGTATCCATCGGGCTGCGTGTCATCTCCCCCCGCGCGGGCGGAGCTGCGGAAGCGTCCATCGTCCGTTTCGGGCGAGCCGGCCGTTGAGAACTGCGGCGATCATCGCCCGGTCCTTCGTTGCGCTCGATCATCGCAACCAGGCGTTCCATCTCGTCCTTACGCAGCTCGCGGATCTCTCCCCGCCCCATCCGCCCCAGGAAGATCGGACCGAACGCCACCCGCTGTAGTTTCATGACCTTGTGCCCAACACGGGCGAACATGCGGCGCACTTCGCGGTTATGGCCTTCCGCAAGGATCAGCTCACACC
>QWPB01000065.1 GCA_003671275.1 Planctomycetota bacterium
AAATGGGTCACATCCCGATCGCTCCCATCCGAGTAGGTCGCCCGGACCGTCACCCGCTGGGTTTCCCCGGGACCATCCAGCACGCCGTTCTGGGGGTAGATAGTGATCCCCGTGCATGTGGCGATATCCGCAGGATCTTGAGGAGTGCCTGCCGCAATCCATTTCACGACTTGTTGATTCAGTTCGCTGTCCATTTCATACCGCTTGCCCCCGGTATGAGGGACGACACCGACTACTTTTTCCACCATCAGGCTCGCCTCGGGGACAGCCAGATCGACACGGCGTCCCGGCAGTTCTCGCGTGATCCGCTGGTGGTCACCGTTGGGGTCATAACCGAACAGTGACAACCGGAAGCCATCTTTTCCACGGGCAGCCCCGTGGCAACTACCCGTGTTGCAGTTGGCCTTCATAAAGACCGGCATCACGTCGAGTTTGAAGCTGATGGGACGGGTTTCGACGGCCCGCTCAACCTTAATCGGAAGCGTCAGCGACTTACCCTCGAAATCAATCTTCAGGTCGGTCGCTCCGTCAGCCACCGGATAGAGCGTGTTGGCATCCCGTCGGACAAACGCCGGATTGCCAATGGTCCACGTCGCCTTGTCTGTGACATCCCGGGTGATCCCATCCGCGTAAATCGCCTGCACCACGATCCCTTGCCGATCCAATGATGTGGTCAGATTCACATCGGGAGGAGTGACTCGGAGTTCAGCCAGATCCGCAGCCCATACAGGAGCAGCTGACAGAACAAACAGGGCGGTGAACAGACGACGAAGCATGGGGATGTCTCTGGAACTCATGAGAGTTGTCGGCATCATCCGACGGACTGCTGGGGGCTTGCAAGCGGGTGGCAATGCCGGCGGAATTACGGCTTGGCAGCCTGGGCTGCGGCCTTTTCCTTTTGCTGCAAACGGAGCATCTCCAATCGCGAAAGCGGCTTGGGCGGAGGAGCAGCGGCAGCGACGGGCATCGGTTCAGGCATGGGCATCGGAGTGGGCATCGGGGCCGGTTCGTTCGGCTTGGGCGGTGGGGGCGTATCGACCCGCAGACGACCAGTTCCCAAATTATGAACCACCATGTCACCGTTCTCCGGAATCAGAATCTGAGCGAACAGGTTCTGGTTGTTTCCCGGAGGCGTGTTGGCGGCAGCCTTGATGGTGAAGGAGAACTCGGTTGTATCCTTCGTCACCTTAACGGTTTCCGCAGTGGAATTGGCCGGAAGCCCTACCAGCGTGGCGACCGCTTCGCCTTCGAAGTCTTTTCGCTTGGTCACCTTCACAAACATAGGCACCTCTTTGCCCTGTTCGACGGCAGCCTGGGCAAATTCCAATGTCATGTACTGCTCTTCGATTCGGATCGGCACAAATGGCGTACACGATTCCACGGGGCCATTCCCCACGGTGGCGATACATCGCAATGCAATGGGCCAGTCCCCGACAGGGGCGTTTCCATTACAGTTCACGGGGATAGACGCTTCGTTCTGACCTTCCGGGATGGAGATCGACCCGCTCGAACTGACACCCGGAGGATTCTGCAGGAACAGCACCTGTATCGGCGCTTTGAAGTCACCGACCCGCTCGGCAATGACCTTCAGATTCAACGAGCCGCCACGGACCATCGGCACCTTCGGTGGTTCGATCCGTACTTTGAAGGGCGCGGGTTGAGTCACCACGACGGGCAGACGAGTCTGTTCTTCCTTCCACACGGTCTGCTGATTGGGGCCCAGCACCATCAGAATGCTCTGCTGGAAAGCCCCCTCCACCTTCAAATTCGGCTGATTGGGATCTTCCAGAAAAGTCGTGATTCGGGAGTATTTACCCGCCAGCGGGGCATCCGCAGCAGCGTACAGAACCACCGGCATCGTCGCCCCCCCGCGCCACATCGCCGGACACTCGATGCTCACTCCGGCAGGCAGGTCATCACTCTTGAAGCTGGCGGGACCGCCATAATCCTGACGGGTCACGTTCACCTGCACCCCCACGCCGCCTCCCTGGGGAACGACGAGTTGCGGAGCCACATAACGCTGGAACTCAACGGTACTGGCGAAGGTCTTCGGCTCAACCGGCTGCATTTCCACCCGGTAATGGTAGCTGGGGCCACCGCCCCGCAAATGATCGTGGACGAGAATCGAATACTCCCCATCGGCGGGACAGGTCCAGCGGATGTAGCTGTCGGGACCACGACTGTCGTCATTGCTGGCGATACCGCCGCCATCCTTGTTGCAGACGTAAAGCACGGCATCAATCGAGGACCGCAACCGACGACCATACATCTCGACATCGAAGACCTGGCCCTTTTTCGCGGTGAACTTGAAGTAGTCCTGATCGCCGGGCTTTTCCAGAATTCCGTTGAATGCAGCCGGAGCCTCAACCGGAGTCAAGGCAGCTGTGGCGTCGTTGTTGTCGACTTCCAGTACGTTGTTCAACGGGGAAACCCGGAAACGCATGGGTGACGGAGAGATCCCACCCGCATCGGCCACATCAAACGACCAGTCGCTGGGGGCATTTGCCGGGATCACCAGATCCTGTTCAAAATCACCAACGACATCCCCCAGAAACTTCACTTTCACGGTTTCACCGGGCTTGCCGCCTGCGGGGATAATTCCCTTGGGGCGGGGATTGGTCCCGATGCTCAGCATATAGTAGGCCTTGCCGTCTCCCAGATAGGAGGCATCCCGAATCTGCACAACGTACTTGCCGTCTTCTGGTATGACACAGGAGGCGACACCATCATTCCAGGCCAGTGCGGCATCGTCGCTGGTGGATTGTTCAAACCGGGCGGCATTCAGAATGGCTACGTACGGGTCGAAGAAGTTTCCCCACGAAGAGAAGCCCAATCGAATTCCATACGCCTCGGCGGTCAGGCGTTCCCCCTTCTTGCAGTCGACGATGTAGTAGTCGACATCTTCACCGGTCACACGTCCATGGACGCAGGTGTTGTTGGCGATGGCCTGCGGGGTCGTGAACTCGGAGTTCGGCTCGACCTCTTCCACAATCGGATTCGGTCCGACGTAAATGTTTTGCAGGTTGGTCAGGCCGGTAGCCGTCCGGAGGCGGCAACGGAACGATCCGATCGCGGCCCCCGGTTCCGCCTTGACCCGCACCTTGACCGTGCCCCCCTTGGCATCTTCCGGCACCGTGAGGCTAATCACAGTCAGACCGGGATCGTAAACCAGCAACTCTTGGGCATCCTCGAGGTTAGCCCCCTTGAGCTCCAGATCCACCTCGGTGCCCCGCTGGACGCCGTGAGGCAGAATGTCATTCAGCTTCGGAGCTGCAGCTTGAGCATTCCCGGAAAAGCCGACCGTGAAGAGCAGCGTAGCTGCCAGCAGGTTACGGAAGATCGAAGACATACGATGAAAACCCCGTTGATCGTCGTCTTTCGCTCCGCGAAAGCGTCCCGCAATGAAGAAGGACGATCGACAACATCGGTGGAGCAGACATCTTGTCTGCCGGTCCAGTAAGTGGAGTGCTGCGTCTCAACCAGTTCAGCGAATCCGAATCGGTTGGCGGAATCGTCAGACCTCAGCAAACGCGATGTCTGGAAATGCAACTTCCACCCTGAGTGGGCAGGGTGGAAGTCGTGAATTCCAAGGTTAGGCCAACAGATCCTGGATCACATCGCCGCCATCGCAGATCTCAATGGGGCGATCACCAGGAGCCATCAGCTCCTTGTCAGCCACGATTCCCAGACAGTGGTAAACCGTCGTGAACAGGTTCTCGACCGTGACCGGATTCTCGTCTGGCTCACTGGCCGTTGGATTCGAGGTGCCGTGAACGTAGCCCTTCTTCACCCCGCCCCCGGCCAACACCACGCTGAACACCTTGGGCCAGTGATCGCGACCCGCAGTCCCGTTGATCTTCGGCGTGCGTCCGAATTCGGACGAGACCATAACCAGCGTGCTGTCGAGCAGCCCCCGCTGTTCCAGGTCGAGAATCAGGCGGGAGAAGGCCTGGTCAAACTGGGGCATCTGGTTGCGAAAACCTGCCACGATGTTGTCGTGCATGTCCCAGCCGCCGTAGGTCAGGTTGACCAGCCGCACGCCCGACTCCACCAGTCGGCGGGCGAGCAACATTCGGGAACCGGCTGTGTTGCGGCCATACTCATCCCGCAGTGCCGCTGTTTCGGCCTCAAGATTAAAGGCTTCGCGGGCCTGAGGAGAGGCGATCAGCGAGTACGCGCTGTCGTAGAACGAATTCATCGCAGTCAATCCGTCAGCCTTCTCCTTGGAGGTGAAGTGAGCATTGACTGCTTCCAGTGCCGACCGACGGGTCGCGAACCGGCTCTCGTCCACGCCATTCGGCAGATTCAGGTCACGAACCTTGAAGCCACCATCCGCCGGATCACTCCCCAGGCTGAACGGGGCAAAAGCGGAGCTCAGGTAGCCGCTGCCAGCGAACTCATTCGGCATATTCGGGACACAGACGTACGGCGGCAGATTGTTCCGGGATCCGAATTCGTGTGAGATCACCGATCCAATTGACGGGAACTGCAGCGCCGGGCTGGGGCGATACCCCGTAAACATGTTGTGAGTGCCGCGCTCGTGTGCCGCTTCGCCGTGGGTCATTGACCGAATCACAGTCAGACGATTGGCGATCTGGGCCGTTTTCGCCATGGTCTCGCCGAACTGCACGCCATCCACGTTGGTCTGAATCTGACCCATTTCGCCACGATATTCAATCGGCGCGTACGGCTTGGGGTCGAACGATTCCTGGTGAGCCATTCCACCGGGCAGGTAGATATGGATGATCGACTTCGCCTTGCCCTCGAAATTCTGGTATTGCTTGAGATCGGCCCGAGCTTCATTCTGAAGGAGTTGGGGGAGCGTCAGCCCCGCTCCTGCGAGCATGCCGACCTGCAAAAATCCACGACGTGACAGGTGGCGGAAATGCTGCGGGCTACAACCGAGGACACCGTTCATGGGGAGTCTCTTGCTCACAAGGGCAGGGATTCGAATTCGAACTACGCAAAAGGTGGGACGGGTACAACCCGTTGTGGGTGCGTGGCTCGAATCGGCAGGAACGCTGAAAAACCGCACTTCATCGGAAAATGTGCAGCTTTTCTTTCCACATTCTGCCACTTTTGTCGCGAGTTTCAACCCCTTTGTCAACCATCGAACAATATTTATGTCACCATTTTGTGAACGGATGACGACCACTTTTGGCCGTAACCTTCGCCATGATCGCAGCTTATCGCGGATTCTGGTACTGTTTCATTGAATGAAGTTTTAGCAAAGATGTTTACTGTCAATACTTTGTGATGAATCAGTCGGACTTCCACTTTGCGAGCCGGATCGCTAAACTTCTCCGCCCACTGCTATTCACACCTTGAGCTGTACAAAAGTGACGTGTTCGGCACTGCGGTGTTTGAGCATCACTTGGCTTGTCACTCTCTCGCTGCTGATCGGGACGATTCCCAATCAGCCATCTCTCCGCCCCATTTGCAGTTGATCAGGACACCGGTCCATGCGTCGCGACGAAATTCGGAACATTGCCATCATTGCCCACGTCGACCACGGGAAAACGACCCTCGTGGATGCGCTCATGAAGCAGAGCGGTCTGTTTCGTGATGCGGAACTCACTCAGGAGTGCCTGCTGGACTCCAACGACTTGGAGCGGGAGCGCGGGATTACGATCCTCGCGAAGAACATCGCCATCTCCTACAAGGGGGTGAAAATCAACATCATCGACACCCCGGGACACGCCGACTTCGGCGGCGAAGTTGAACGCGTCCTCCGTATGGCCGACGGGGCCCTCATGCTCGTCGATGCCGCCGAAGGCCCCAAGCCACAGACCCGCTTCGTGCTGACCAAGGCCCTGCAAGTCGGCCTTCAGCCGCTGATCGTCGTTAACAAGGTCGACCGCCCGGATAGCCGCGCGGATGATGTGATCTTCGAAACAATGCACCTGATGGAAGAACTCGGGGCGGAAGATGTCACCAACATCCCGCACATCTTCGCCAGCGGGCGCGCGGGCTACGCCAGCGAAGATTCGTCCGCGCGATCGGGGGACATGGCCCCGCTGCTGGACATGGTTCTGAAGAACATCCCCGGACCGGAAGTCGATGTGGATGTTCCGTTCCGAATGACTGTGACCTCGCTGATGTGGTCCAAATACGTCGGTCGCATTGCGGTCGGTCGCATCTATTGCGGCAAGGTCAGCCCCGGACAGAAGGTCGCCGTCCTCAAGGAAGACGGATCGACCCTCAACGAGACGATCGATACCGTGGAACTGTTCGCGAAGCTCGGGCGTGAAAAAGTCGAAGAAGCCATCGCGGGCGACATCGTAGCCATCACCGGCCTGCCGGACGTGGAAATCGGTGACACGATTGCCTCGCTCGAAAACCCGGTCGCCCTGCCCCGAATCAAGGTCGACGAACCCACACTGTCGATGACTTTTACCATCAACACCTCGCCGCTGGTTGGCAAGAGCGGCAAGTTCGTGACCAGCCGCCATCTTCGTGAACGGCTGGCCCGCGAACTCGAATCGAACGTGGCTCTCCGCGTTGAGGACACCGACCAGAAGGAATGCTTCCGCGTCTCTGGCCGCGGTTTGCTGCACTTGTCAGTCCTGATCGAAACGATGCGTCGCGAAGGCTTCGAACTCTCCGTCGGCAAGCCAGAAGTCATCCGCAAGCAGATCGATGGCGTCTGGCACGAACCGTTTGAAATCCTGGAAGTCGACGTGCCGCAGGTCGATGTCGGCTCCGTCATCGAGATCGTCTCGACCCGCAAGGGACAGATGACCGACATGACCGCCGGCCAGGGATCGCACACGCATCTGGTCTTCACGATCCCCGCCCGTGGACTGATCGGCCTCCGCACCCGGTTGCTCAACGCGACCAAGGGCGAAGCCATCATGCACCACCAGTTCGACAAGTACCTGCCCGCCGAAGGGGATCTCCCCCGTCGCAAGAACGGCGTGCTGGTCTCCCAGGAATCGGGCAAGACGACTGCCTTCGCTCTGTTCAAGCTGCAGGAACGAGCCGCCTTTTTCGTCGGCCCCCAGACCGATGTCTACGAAGGAATGATCGTTGGCGAAAACAGCCGCGATAACGATCTGGTGGTCAACCCCATCCGCGAAAAGAAGCTGACCAACATGCGGTCCAGCGGCGCGGACGAGATGATCATTCTGGAACCGCCCCGCGATCTGTCTCTGGAACTGGCACTGGAGTACATCGAGACGGACGAGTACGTCGAAATCACCCCGGATGCGATTCGCCTGCGAAAGATCTTGCTGACCGAAAATGAACGCAAACGCGGTAATCGGTCGCTGGTCGGTGTGTAATTCGATTCATGTCGCAAAAGCCCGTGGGTCTAATCCACGGGCTTTTTGCATTTCAAGTTTGCGATATGGCCGATCGGCGAGCATTACAGCTGCCTCTGCCCACTCAATACAAAGCTGCGCGAGTTGATGACGATCGTCACCTACGCGACGTTCTGCAAATGGGTGCGGGAAAAGGAAGGTGCGGCCTCGAAGAAGGCCGATGCCGATGCCACTGCTGAAGCCGCCACGGAAGCCCCAGCCACCGACGAACCGAAGAAGCCCGGACGCCCCCGGACGGACGAAGAGATCCGTGACTGCGTCATCCAACTCCGCACGGAAACCAACAAGGGCTACACGCTGATCCTCGGCGAGCTCCGCAAGCTCGGCATTCATCTGTCGCGGCAGACGGTGAAGAACATCTTGGTGGAAGCCGGCCTCACTCCCGACCCCGGCGACCATTCGAGCAACGACTCTTGGGATGCGTTCCTCAAGCGCCACGCCGACACGCTGTGGCAGTGCGACTTTCTGTCGAAACCAATGCTGACGATGAAGGGGTTCATCCCGCTCTATTTGCTGGTCTTCATTCACCTCGGCACGAGGCGTATCTGGATCAGCCCAAGCACTGCCCATCCCGACTCAGCCTGGGTGAGTCAACAGGCTCGCAACTTCCTGCAACATGCGGACGACATCGATCTGCCCGTGAAGATCATGATGCGAGACAACGATGCCAAGTTTCGCCTCTGCGGGTTCGATGGCGTGATTGAGGGCAGCGGGGCCAAGATCAAACGGACCACGCCAATGTCGCCGAACCTGCGG
>QWPB01000102.1 GCA_003671275.1 Planctomycetota bacterium
GATTCTCAGCCCGGAGACCACCACGCTGCAGGCTCTCCAATCGTCGGGATTTTCCCCATCCATGATTGATCGCTTCTTTCGACCATTTCTAGGCGGAATCTTTCTCGAATCCGAGCTGCAGACTTCCAGCCGGATGTTTGAGTTTGTCTTTCGAATGTTCTCGACGGGCGATGCCACTCTCCCCGGGCTGGGCATGGAAGCCATCCCCCGTCAGCTAGCCGCTCGCTTACCAACCGATAGTGTTCAACTGAAATCCCCTGTCGTACGTGTCGATCCGCAGTCAGTACAACTCGCTTCGGGGGAGACCATTCGGGCACGAGCCGTGGTCGTCGCCGTGGAAGGGTCAACTGCTGCCAAACTCCTCGGGAAATCCATTCCGGATACAGCGCAGGGAGTGACATGCCTCTACTTGGCCGCCGATCGGTCCCCCGTGGACCAGCCGCTGTTGGTGCTTAACGGGGAAGGTCACGGCCCGGTCAACAACCTCTGCGTTCCTAGTCTGGTGGCACCGCACTATGCACCGCCCCAGCAGCACCTCGTCTCGGCCACTGTGCTGGGCATCCATCCTGCTGATGACTCTTCCCTGCAAGCGGCTGTGCGTGATCAGCTCGTCGGCTGGTATGGGCCGGACGTGCTTCGTTGGCGACACTTGCGGACCTACCGCATTCCTTACGCCCTACCCCGACAGTCTCCCCCGGCACTGTCAGTTCCAGAACGTCCCGTCCGCTGGCAGCCGGGCGTGTACGTGTGTGGCGATCACCGGGACAATGCGTCCATTCAAGGCGCGATGGTTTCGGGGCGTCGCGCCGCTGAGGCGTTCCTGGAGGACTTCGCATGAGCGATCCGATGGTGCGGTGGATCTTTCTGATGCATCTCGCGTCAACTCTCTTCATGGGGGGGCTGATCTGGTTTGTGCAGGTCGTTCACTACCCGCTCTACTCTCAAGTCGGGACAGCTGAGTTCGCCAAGTACGAGCAGCGGCACAACACCGTGACGACGTGGGTCGTCGCGCCGCCTATGTTCATCGAGTTAGGCACAGCTGTGCTGCTGCTCTGGTTTCGTCCCGCTGGCGTCTCGACCCTCCCCTGCGTGATTGGTCTTGCGCTGGTCGCTGTGAACTGGTTGTCGACCATGTTTTTGCAGGTTCCTTGTCATGAGATTCTGACTCAAGCGTTTGACCCCGCGGTCCATCAAAAGCTCGTTTCGACCAATTGGATTCGCACGGCGGCCTGGAGTCTGCGAAGCATCCTGGCCCTGTGGATGGCTTCTTCGACGATGAAGTGAGGGTGGCCTGCGAGTTCTCGATCACGAACGCTCTATGCGGCGGATGATCGCCTTGACCGAGCATGTCTACCACCTGCCCTTTGGAGCAGTAATCGTCAATCGAGATGACAAAACGATCATTGCCGAGGGCTGGAATCAGTCGAATCACAATCCGACCTGGCATGGGGAGATCGACGCGATCAATCAGTTGATTCAGTCTCACTGCTCTCAGGCCCGAGCCGATTTGGTTCTCTATACGACAGCTGAGCCTGCCCGATGTGCTGGAGCAGGCAATCGGCGGCAGCGACACCGGATCGGAAAGCCCCTTCGACTCGCCCACCGGCGAGCCAGTCGCCGCAGATGACCAAGCCAGACAGGGAATCAAACAACGCCTGCCGATCGAGAGTCAACGGAGTGGCGCTGTTGAGCCAGCGGTGGGCAGCGATGTGCATTGGGGAGTGGAGAATACGCCCCGTCAACTGAGCGAATTCGGCTCGTAGTATTTCCTGAACGAGTTGCGGATCATCCTCTTGGTGAGCTGCTGACCAGCTGGATGAAGCGTGCAGAACCCAGCAGTCGACCGACTGATCACGTCCAGGCTTCGAACTGTTTCGCGCGACCCATGCCAGGGGAGAGTTATTGACAAACGCTCCGTCCCACGCCAGCTCGATCCGTTGATCAAAAGCGATCATAATCGCCCAGCACGGAGTCATCGGGACCGCGCGGGCTTCTACCTCCAGACTGTGTCCGCGGATCAATTCGGCTGTCTGTGGAGCGGGCAATGACAGGACGATGTGATCGAACGGACCGCGTGTTTCGTTGGCCGCGTCGGTCAGCGTCCAGCCCCGCTCTGTGCGTTCGAGGTTGGTGATCCGAGTCTTGAATTGAACAGGAATCCCGTCGGCCAAGTGACGGGCCATCGCCGTCATCCCAGGGACTCCGACGTAGCGGACCGGCTGATCGGTTTTGGGAAGCACGTTCGGTCCGTTGATGTCGACAATCCGCCCCGTCCATTCCGCGACGATTCCCAACTGCCCCCACTTCTCTACCGACAGAGCGAAGACAGAGTCACGCACTGTGAAGTATTGAGCACCGTGATCAAAGCTCAACTGCGGCTCCCCGCGACGCGTCGCCGCCCGACCGCTCACGCTCCAACTCTTCTCGAAGACCTTGACTTGAAACCCGTGTTCTTGAAGCATCTTCGCACAAATCAACCCAGAGATCCCTGCCCCAACAACGGCGACGCGCAGCTTGGAGCAGTGATCGGTCGGATGCAGACTCATGGAACTTGGCCTTCGCGAGGTTCAACTGGCACGGAAACGTCGACTGGAAGCCAGATTCTGATCACCATCAGTCAACCCGATCAGGCTTTGTGATCAACACTTTGGGCCGACTTCTGCTGCTCCCGATCAGCCTTCAACTTCAGCACCGCCAGTTCCTTGGCCTTGGCTTCGACCTCTACGGTCACGTCGAGAGGATTCCAGCACTCCGGGAAATCGGTCACGTCGATGAAGTCGTGATGTCGCTCCGGCTTGGGGCCGCTCCAGCCTTCAATCGGGCTAGACAGATGGAACATCGGCTCGCGGATCCAAGTCTTCAGAGCATAGTATGTGGCTTGCTCGACGCTCAGTTCATCCGGAAGACAACGGTGATGATGCACGTCATAGACCAGAGGAACACCGGTCGATTTGCAGATCGGCAGAAGATCAGCAGGTGTGTAAGTCTTGTCGTCGTTCTCGACCGTCAAACGACTTCGGACCCGAGCAGAGAGCCTGTCGAGGCTGCGGGCGAAATCGCCGAGTGCCTTGGGCTTGTCACCGTAAGCTCCGCCGCCGTGGATGTTGATCACATCCGCTTGGATCCAATCGGCGACCTCCGCCTGGTATTCCAGTTCGAGTATTGATTTCTCAACCACATCGGGGCGGGGCGAGTTCAATACGACGAATTGGTCGGGGTGAAAACAGGTACGAAGTTTGTGCTTCGCGGCCAAGCGGCCACACGCCTTGAATCGCCGAATGATCTCGTCTCCCTCGGGCAGTTCATCCACCTGGTATCCAAAAGTCGGATGGGTTTTGATCGGGAGAATCTGGCTGTTCACTCGAAAGCAACCAATACCGTTGTCGGCACAAAACTGCAGGGCTGCGAGAAGCGAGTCGGAATTGTGAAGGCAGAGTTGGCTGAGTTTTTCCAAGGCAGCAGGTCGCTGCATCTTGCTCATGGCGGTGGCCGTCGTCGTGACGAACTTGATGGGTTCATCGCGAAACATGCAACATAGACCGAGGCGGATCATGTCTTTCCTCTCTTCACGGCGGGTAACGATAGATGATCGTAGACCACACGACCTCGTTGTCTACCTCTCCCCCGGTACACTGTGAGTGAACCGACTGAGATCAGATGGTGCGGATGACTCATCCTTTGATTTCATCAAATCGCCCACATCTGTACCGCGATTCCCACGTATCCCTCGGCCCAGCCACACTGTTGTCAATCGGATCAACAGTTTCCGGATTCTTTTGAATGTTGTGTTATTCATTGGGCTTCATCACGGATGTGAGTGTGTGGACGAATTGGACGAATCTTTCGAAGCGTCTGTGGATTCGTTCCCTCCTCCGTTTCTGATTGGACTTCGAAGATGACAGACATTGTCGATACCGCTGTGGCCGCTGGCTCTTTCAAGACTCTCGTGGCGGCTGTCACTGCTGCCGATCTCGTGGCGACCCTCAAGAGTGCTGGACCGTTCACGGTGTTCGCACCGACCGACGAAGCATTCGCCAAGTTGCCGCCAGCTGTGATTACAGACCTGCTGCGTCCGGAAAACAAGGCCAAGCTGCAAGGCATTCTGACTTACCATGTCGTCGCTGGCCGGGTGATGGCGGCGGATGTTTTCAAGCTGAAGACCGCGAAGACTGTGCAAGGCCAGGAACTGTCGATCGACACCTCAAAGGGTGTCAACGTGGCTGGTGCAAACGTTGTGAAGACCGACATCGTCTGCAGCAATGGCATCATCCACGTCATTGATACGGTGGTGCTGCCCAAGTAACGGCTCGGCGCGAGTCCTCCCGAATTCCCCGTGACCATGTGCCACGGGGAGTTCAGAGGACATTGAACTCGACGGCGGGGTTTTAGAAAGACCCGTAGCTCGCCTCAAAGGACATCGACCTCCTGGTGGCTGGGAAAAGATGTATTTCAGCCTTCATGTCACAAGGAAAGTCTACCGAAATGACCAGAATCCAAATCTCTCGGATCGGGTTCGTGATCGCAGCCGGTGCCTCGTTCTTGTTCTCCGTCTCCTTGTGGTTCTCCGGGAGCCGCGAAGAGGGCGCTTTCGTCGGCCTCTGGGTTCCATCCATTCTGAGCTTCGGAACACTCTTGCTGGGAGGTAAGAATCGTGAATGATCCCGTCCTTCAGATCTTCATGGTCGGATGCGGTGTCTTCGGCATCGCTTTGGCGGCAGCCGTATTTGCTGTCATAGCCCCTGACAATCCCCGAACAGAGCCAGACCCATTGGCCAAGTGATGCAGCGTGCCTATCTGTGGAAAGTGTGAGAGACTTGTGACCACATGATCTTTCACGAGCAAATCTCGCGGTGGCAGGTTGGCTCGCTTTGGGGAATACCGGTGTGCCTTGGCACAAGAGGTGTTCGCCAGACAACACGTCCCGGCTAACAACTCTTCTCGCTCCGCTGCCCCAAGTAACCCAAAGCGGCAACCTGGGCCACCTGGCACGTCAACTCGAAGACTGAAAATAATTCCAAAAGATCTGCATCCATTCGTTTCGTTTCCTCGAATCCATTGATGTGCAGGGAACGAGTCTGTGGACGACTGAACTGCTTTTCACTGTCGGAACGTTGGTGCAACGTTCAACACACATCAAGGGGAATGAACATGACGCGATTTTTCACTCAGCTGCTGACTGTGGCTCTGCTGGCCGGGGCCTCCACTCTGGCGTTCGCGGAAGAGAAGAAGGACATTGTCGACACCGCTGTGGGTGCCAAGACGTTCAACACGCTGGTGGCAGCCGTGAAAGCGGCGGGACTGGTCGATACGCTCAAGGGGGAGGGGCCGTTCACGGTGTTCGCCCCGACTGACGAGGCATTCGCCAAGCTGCCAGCTGGGACTGTGGAGTCCCTGTTGAAGCCGGAGAACAAAGAAAAGCTGGTCGCCATCCTGACCTATCATGTGGTGTCCGGAAAGGTGATGGCGAAGGATGTCGTCAAGCTGACCGAAGCCAAGACGGTTCAGGGAACGACCGTGAAGATCGCCGTCAAAGAGGGGAAGGTGATGATCAATGACGCCAACGTGGCGAAGGCAGACATCGAAACCAGCAATGGTGTGATTCACGTCATCGACACGGTCATTATGCCGAAGTAGTATGAGCGATGTTGGTGAGATTCGATGAGCAAGGTCGGTCGAGAGATCGGCCTTGCCTCATTGCATGATGTGTGGGAGGTCGAATTGCAGGTTCCGTTGTTACCTCGCATCGCGAACGGTGAGACCGCCGCAATCGATGAGTGCCTTGATCGATATGGCGGTCTGGTGTGGTCGTTGGCTCGGCGTCTTTCCCCGTCCTTGTCGGATGCCGAGGACGCGGTGCAAGAGATATTCCTGGACGTGTGGAAGAACGCCAATCGCTTTCGAGAAGAGGTGGCCAGCGAAGTGACCTTCGTCGCCATGTTGGCCCGCCGACGTTTGGTCAGTCGGATGCGTCAGTCTCAACGGGATGTCGGCGCTCAGCCGATTGACGAATCCACTCTGCAGTACGCATCACCCCCACAGCCCGCCAGATTGGACATCACCGAGGAGGCCACCCAAGCCACCGCGTGTCTGGAGCGATTAAAACGGGATGAGCGCCAGGTTCTGGAACTCTCGATCTATCACGGGTTGCCACAATCCCAGATCGCGACGAGAATCGGTCTGCCTCTGGGATCCGTCAAGTCCCATGCGCGTCGAGGATTGTCCCAACTGCGAGACTGCATGCGATTGCGATCCCGCGTAAATCAGAAGAGGGAGGAGCAATGATGAGCGATCATGCCCCCTCAGACCGCGAACGCTGGGAAGAGCTGGAGACTGCGAGACTGCTGTTTGGTCTCTCGGTGGAAGAGCAACTGGAGCACGGCCAACTTTCAGCGGCGGTTTCGGTTGATGAATCTCTATCATTGGAACAGCTGGTCGCATCGTTGGATGTCACCTGGTCAGGCTCTGAGTCCATGCCATTGCCGGAACATCTCCGCCTCGCGATCCGCCTTCGAGCGGAGCAGGAGTTGACCTATAATCGCGTGCGCCCGGCGACGAGTGGATCCATGCCGTCCCGTCCCGGATGGTGGGCCCATCGGTACCTGCCCTGGCTGGTCTCGGCGGCGTGCCTCGTCTTCGCCGTTACGAGGTGGAACTCTGACTCATCCGTCCGGCCTGTCGCGAATCTCACTGAGTTCCGGGCCGAGATCATCTCCTCTGCCCCGGATGTCCAACGAGCCGACTGGACCGCTGGTCCGACTCCGATCTCGGGTGCGACCGGAGATGTCGTCTGGAGTTCCCAGCGCCAGCAAGGGGTGATGCGATTTCAAGGCATGCCGGTGAACTCCCCCACCCAGGAACAGTATCAACTCTGGATTTTCGACAAGAACCAAAGCGATAAGACCCCCGTGGATGGTGGCGTGTTTGATGTCACCACCGAAGGCGAAGTCCTCGTGTTGATCGACCCCAAACTGAAAGTCCAAGAGGCTTTTCTGTTCGCAGTCACGATCGAGAAGCCCGGCGGTGTCGTCGTCTCGTCTCGAGAGAGACTGCCGCTTCTCGCCAATGTCAATTAGCGGCGAAGCCAAGGACGCTGCCCTCGATCGGCTCACGCACCGCTGCCATATCCTGGAAAACAAAGGCTAAAGTTATGCAGTGTCCAGAATGGGATCCCGGTACATCGCGAACAGTCACGGTCACTTGAGGCCGTAGGATCTTAAATACTCGGAAACCCGTACTTTCTTGCGGGTGTTGTCGGAACTCATGTATCGGATATTACCAAAGATGGGGCGCTCGGGTCCCCAGGGGCGGTCGTAGCGACCGAGTACCCAGAAGATGCCGGAGTAGGAGTTTGGGTTGCGACCGTCGAGGGCGTACTTGTTGTTGAGTTCGATCATGACCGCGAGGGCGTCGCGCGGAGTCGCGGTCCATTCGAGAATCTTCTTGCCCCACAACATCCGCAAGTAGTTGTGGATGCGCCCCTCGCGGATGAGCTGGGTTTGGGCGGCATTCCACAGTGCATCGTGTGTGTCGGCGGCGGCGAACTGGTCGAGCGAGTACACGAACTGGCGGGGGTCTCGCTCGTGTTTTGCCAAGGTGGCTTGAGCCCACTCGGGGAGTGATTCGTATTGGTCATAGTCGTCACGGTGTGAACTCATGTTGTAGCCCAGTTCGCGCCAGGTGATGAACTCGTCGAGCCACGACTCCGCTCCTGGACTGGCTCCCCACCAACCCTCTCGTTTACCTCCGGTTTTCTCTCCGAGTGAGGCCGGAGACCACTCCTCTCTCGTCATCAATTCATGAAACAACTCGTGCGCTGAGAGATGGCCGAAGTGCAGATACGGTGACAGCCCGCTACGGTTGTCGGCATCCGGATCGTTGGCCCCAGCTGCATATTTTGAAAGATGCTGATCCAGGAACTTTCTCAGTCTCAACCGGGCTTCAGAGGCACCGCCTCGTTGAGGCACGACACCGACTGAGTGGTCGATCGATAACGCGGAAAGTTCCGTACCGCAGCCCGACAAGAGATTGGCGGAAGCGGAGGGCCAGCGCCGGGTGATCTCGGAGGGA
>QWPB01000185.1 GCA_003671275.1 Planctomycetota bacterium
ACAACGTTTTCTCACCAGATACAAGCTGCGGACGTTCGTCTGTTCCACGGGGTCGGTGAACCAGCCCTGCATGCGTCCCCCATCTTCGCCTTTCAGGGCCTCCTGAATTCCCGGCTGGGCGTACAGCAATTCCTGAGGCACCTCCGGCCAGCGCGGTTTCCCTCCCCCTTGATTCTGAAGAAGTCCAGAAACCAGTAGCAAGCTGTCGCGGAGCGTTTCTGCATCAAATCGGCGAATATTCTGCCTCCACAACAGTCGGTTCTCGGGATCGATCCGCCGCGCGGTTTCGCGATCGTGCGATGCCTGACGATAGGTGGCGGAGGTCACGATCAGCCGGTGCAACTGCTTCACGGACCAGCCCCGTTCGCGAAACTCAACGGCCAGCCAGTCGAGTAACTCCGGATGCGCGGGGCGAGCCCCACTGTATCCGAAGTCATTGGGGGTCGTGACCAGCCCCGCACCGAAGTGCTGCTGCCAGATCCGGTTGACGAAGACCCGGCTGGTCCACGGATTTTCTGATGCGACGATCCAGCGTGCGAGAGTGGATCGTCGCCCCGTGGCCCCCGGATGAGGCGGCTCAATGGCAGCTGGTCCGGGGTGGAGCAATGAGAGGAACCCGGGAGCCACGGCTTCTTTGGGGGAATGGAAATCCCCCTGATAAAACAGGTGCGTTGCCGGTGGATCGGAGCGGTCGGTCGTCCCCATCGTGACCTGTGGGTACTGCCGACGTTTTTCCAGGTCGGCGATTTGCTGCTCCAGCTCCACGTGCCGGGGCTTGTCGGACTCCTTCTGGGGATCGAGTTTTGCCTGTTCATCCTTGAGAGGGGCCGCTTCGCGGTCGAGTTCGGCATTGTGAGCGTTGATCGCTTCCCGCTCAGCGGGCAGATCAATCACCAAATCATCCCGTCGTTCGACCCCGGCAAAAAAAGCCCGCAGCCGATAATGGTCCGCCTGCGACAGGGGATCGTACTTATGGTCATGGCACTGACAACATGAAATCGTCAGCCCCAGGAATGCCGCTGCGGTCGTATTGGTAAGGTCCGCCTGCTCCTCCGCTCGCAGCCGGTCGGACTCCTGAAAGATGGTCGCGGTACTGTCCCACTGCCCCAATTGAAGATACCCGGTGGCGACCAAGGCATCGGCTTCTTCGGGAGATGCGGGAGGACCGCCGACGATCTCATCTCCCGCCAGCTGCTCCATCACGAAGCGGTCAAATGGCTTGTCCTGCTGAAAGGCCCGGACCACATAATCCCGGTAGCGCCACGCCAGCGGACGGAACTCGTCTCGTTCGTACCCGTGGGTGTCCGCATACCGCACCACATCCAGCCACATTCGGGCTTGTCGTTCCCCATACGCGGGAGACTCCAGCAGTTGGAGAACCAGTGATTCGTAAGCATCAGGCGAGCGGTCCTGAAGGAAGGCGTCGACCGCTTCGGGAGTCGGGGGCAGCCCAGTCAGATCGACCGTCAGTCGCCGGATCAGCGTGCGCCGATCTGCTTCGGCAGAGAGAGTCAGGCCCGCGGCAGTCAATGACTGACTGATAAACTGGTCGATAGGATGTTCGCGGGAGATTGAGTGGGGAAGTGGAGTCTTTACCGGTGGCCGGAGTGACCACAGGTCAAGTCGATCCCCTCCCCACAATTGACGGATCGGGTTCCGGGCGTCCGTGAAGGCATCCCCCACAGTGCGATCAGGAGCCGGTGGAGAATGAACGAGATTCCCTCGCCCCGGACGGTAGGCCGCGAGGCTCTCGCGAGTTGGCCCCAGAATGATCGAGTCGAATTGAGCGGAACCAGACTCGACACAGGTCGGTGCGATTCCAGTCAGGAGGGTATCTCCCAGCGCCTCCCAAAGATCAACGGTCACCACCGTCCATTCGGTCGGAGCGGTCTCGGATAGAGTCCGGGCAGCCCACTCGGTCGTATTGGGACCAGCCACAAAACGCCCGGACGCCGTCTGGGGGGCGGGCCATCGCCCTTGCGTGGCCAGTTCGATCATCGCGGCCCCAGGCCCCGTCTTCTTCCAAGCCCATTGCAGATAGCGATGCTCGCCGGATTGGGGGATCTTTCGAATGGGAAAGTTCCAGCCGCGAATCCGTTCGGAAAAGCGTTGAGGCGGGGTGATCCGTAACGCCGCTTCTCCGGCGTACGGTTGCTCGGTCACCCGCTGGGCCTGCCCCTCCCCCTGAGTCAGCGATTCCACGAATAGCGCCTCGTCTTCGAACAGGACGGTCACCGGTTCCGGCCAGACGGCCCCCTGTTCGATCCACTGTGTCAAGATGGCAATCTCATCGTCCCCTAATGGTTCCTTAGGAGGCATCTTCAAGTCAGGATCGCTGAACTGAACCGCCTGGATGAGCAGGCTTTCCGATGGTTTTCCGGGAACCAGTGCCGGACCGGTCTCCCCTCCCCGCAAGGCTGCCGCGCGCGAGTCCAGCCGCAGCCCCCCCTCCTGTTTGTCGGGACCGTGGCAAGTGATGCATTTTGCCCGCAGCAGCGGTTCCATCCGATCGGTCGCAAAATCAGACCGCTCATCAGCGTCAGCCGATGAGCCGCTGAGGATCAGTACCGCCCATAGTCCCATCCAGCGCATTGTGGGCTCCGCGTGACCGTGCGTATTCGGAAATTGATGGTAGCACAACAGGCAAGATGTGTCCTGTTCTCAGTTTCGAGCGACCGATTCTCCGCGTGGCTGTCGAGCGTTGACCGACTTTATAATTGTTCCGCTGTCATTGGACCGCGCAGTCCGCCAGAGCCGGAATTCCGGTCGTACCAAGCCTGGAAAGTGTTCGCATGACTCGCATTTTTGCCACCTTAGCCGCGCTGGGAAATCTGGGTTTGGCAATTATCTTTGGATTGGGCTGGGTCATCGGTGACAACCCGCTCTCGGTGGAAGTACGGGCGCAGATGGCCACTCACTTTCGAGCGGCCCTGATCATGATTCCCGTGACGATGCTGGTTCACTCCATCGCCTTTACCTATTTCATGGGAACGGGACGCTGGATCGAAGAGACCTGCGAAGCCTACAAGCTGGGGCCGGATTTTCGCGCCCGGAATATTCAGCTCAAGTACCGGATCATTCCGGGGATGATGCTTTGTTTTGGCCTGATGCTGATCACGGGAGCGTTTGGGGCGATGTCGGACCCCGCCTCCAGCACGCGGATGGACTCAGCCAAAACGATCCATTTTGCACTGGCGATTACAACTTTGCTGGCGAATCTGCTAGTGACGTGGATCGAATGGCGGACCATCGATCAGAACGGACGCCTCGTCGATGCCGTTATGGAAGAGGTCCGTCGGATGCGCCGGGAACGAGGACTGGATAACTGAATAATCGGTCGGGCACATCGCAGATGCGGTGGACAATCGGGGCTGGGATGGCAAATATGGCAGTTGTTTCGCCCCCCTGCGTAGATTCACCGATGCCCTCCCGTCTGCTTCGACTGGTGATTGTCACCCGCGATGACTCGCCCCGTGTGCAGTCGGAGTGGGAGGTATTGCAGTCGTTCCTCGCATCCCGCCCTCGCATTGAGATCGCCGAAGTCATCATTGGTGAAGAAATCGGCCCTCCCGCCGTACAGGCGGATCTGGCGGTGGTCCTGGGCGGAGATGGAGCGATCTTGCGGGCCTGCCGCGGCTTTGGGCTGAAGCAGATGCCGATTGTGGGGATCAACCTCGGTCGGCTGGGATTCTTGGCCGATTTGTCCCCGCGTGATTTTCAGGAACGCATTACTCAACTGGAGTCACGGGATTACCGCGTGGTCCACCACCTGATGTTTGAATGCGAACACCGGTCGGCCCATGGCAAAAGTCGCACGTATCTGGGCTTGAACGAGACCTCCATCCACTCGGCGGGTTCTCTGTCAATGATTGATGTTGAGCTATCGATCGGCGGCGTGGCGGTCACGACCTACAGTGCGGACGGACTGATTATCAGCACACCGGTCGGGTCAACCGCCCACAATCTGTCGGCGGGGGGACCGATCCTGCAACAGGATCTCCAGGCATTTGTGATCACGCCGATCGCTCCCCACCAGCTGACCAACCGTCCTCTGGTAGACGGGGCCGAGCATGAATACCACCTGCGGCTGCCGCGCGTGCCCGACGGGGTGATGCTTTCGATCGATGGACAGATCCGGGAACCTCTGCGTCCCGGCGATGAGATCATTGTCCGCAAGGCTCCGGTTACATTCCAACTGGCCCGGTTCGCAGGTCACAGCTACTACATGACGCTGCACCAGAAGCTTGGCTGGGGAGGAAATCCCCGATATCAGGGAACGCGATCGGACGGGTAAGTCCCTCGGGGGACTGCGGGATCGGACTGGATTCAAATGCCTTTTCTGGCCTAATCTTCGGGAGTGTGGCTCGGCGTTCCGGGTCCGAGGGTTCTCTGTTCGAATGGGCTCATCCCGGATGCGTCAGGTTCTGTTCTACATTCTGCTTCAGCGCCCCTTCGCCTGGGCGGAGCCCGACCCGCAGAGTGGGGTTGTGGGGTTCGGGTTGGCCTGGGTGATTCTGGCCGTGGCTTTTGCCTGGCTGTTCGTCCGCATGATTCTGATCAGGAATGCGTGGACCCCGGAGGATCGCCAGACGGGGTTGAAATATGTTGGCAGCCTGGTGGGGGCGCTGATTGTCGGACCATTGCTGTCGATTCAGAGGATTCCAGTTTTCGGATATGGCACGATGGTCTTGACCGGCTTCTTGACGGGGTTGGGTATGTCGCGGGTTCGCGCCCGACGAATCGGCCTCGACCCCGAACTGATGACCGACATGAGCTTCTGGCTGTTGATCTCGGGCGTGGGCGGAGGGCGGCTGGCCTATCTGGGGCAGTATTGGCGTGAGATCTATCGCCATTGCACGACGGTGCCCCAATACCTGCTGGCCACTGTCAATCTGACGGAAGGGGGACTGGTCCTGATTGGTGCGCTGGTCGGGGGGATGCTGGGCTTTTTGATATACTGCCGGGCGCGGAAGTTGTCGGCCCTGATGCTGGTGGATGTGGTAATGCCGGGCGTCTTCGTCGGGATCGGATTTGGCCGGATCGGGTGTCTGCTGAATGGGTGTTGCTTTGGAGACGCTTGTAATTTGCCTTGGGCAATTCAGTTTCCCCAAGGGAGTGTTCCCTGGACGGATCTCGTGATTCGAAAGCTGTTGCCAGAGGATGCTGCATGGACCATGCCGCTGCACCCGACGCAGATCTACAGTTCCATCGATGGCTTCATGCTCGGCACGATTCTGTGGAATCTGTTCCCGCTGCGGACCCGCAATGGTCAGCTATTGGCAGCAGCATGCATGATGTACGCCACCACGCGATTCAGTATCGAGTTTCTTCGGAATGATGAACCGGGGCGTTTCGGCACGCGATTCACTATTTCGCAGTGGTATAGCATGGGGATTTTCCTGATTGGCCTGAGCCTGCTGCTCTGGCTTTGGAAGCGCGGGGCTGCCGCCACGGTACGCCTGGCTCCTTCAGAGACAGCCCCCCTCGGATAAATCCACGTCCCATGGAACCGTCCATTGCTGAGGCCAAGCAGAAAATCGCGGCGGGTTTACGGATCACTCACAGACGGTTATAGCAACCCATAGCGGTTCAGGACTTCACCCGTAATCGGGTCGAGGTCGTCGATCTTGTGGAGCTTCCATTCTCCTTTTTCCAATCGCCAATACCCCATAAAGCGAAACGGCTTGGGCCCCAGATTGCCCTGTGTGGCCATCCGGATATTGCCGTTCACGCGGAAGTGGCTGGTCGCCTCGGTGTTGTTGGAATGCAGTGTGATCTGCATGTCGGTCAACCGGTATCCCTCATCGAGATCGACCGTAGCAACTGCGAGTTTGGCCAGCAACACCAGAGGAATCGCATCCAATCCAGCGGATAAGTGCCGAACCGTGGCGGCCTCGTCATTCTTCTGAAAGGCAGCAACCAGTTCGGTCACACGGGATTCAACAACCTCGGAGGGGGTCACAATCCACCCTTCGACGAGCCACACGCCCCATGCCGCCGCCAGACACAAACCTACTCCCGCCATCCAGGAGGTTCGCTGTGTCTGCCAGCCGATCCCAAACAAGATCAAACCGACAAACAGCAGAATCCCCATCGGCGGCCACGGTGTTTCGGTGAACCACATGAGGGCCTCTTCGTGTTGCATCTTGGCAGGGTTTCGCGACGGCGTCCTACCGGAAAGATACGCTGGTCACCGGGTGCGATGTGGGAAAAATCATTCGTCAGATCCGGCTTCCTCCAAAAACTGTCCGCCCGTCCGTAGACACCCGACGGCACGAATCTTGGCACTCGAGCGTCGGGGCGTTCTCATGGACGATAGATGAACTCGCTGGACGCCAGCAGCGCCTGACACAGATCGGTCAGCGCCTCCTGCTCCGGGGCCGGGCGCTTCGCCGCGTTGTACTTCTCAGCCTGCTGCGTCAGGAAGCCCGTCGCCACGGTCAACTCGTGGGCCTGGGGGAGTCGCCCGTAGCACAGGCGGTAGGCCTGCTGTACCTTCTGGTCGGAACTGCTGCCCCGTAGACGTCCGGCGAGTGCCGCTCCGTAGCGACGTCCCTGAGGGCTGTTGAGGAACAGCAGGGCCTGGGGGGCCACGGTGGTACGAGAACGCTGACCAATGCTGACCAGATGCTCGGGCCAGTCAAACAGCATCATGAACGGGACCAGCTGACTGCGTTTGATGAAGAAGTAAATGCTGCGGCGGTTCATGTTCTGGTCCAGCGTGCCTGCGCCGAACATTCGTGAGTCCAACTGTCCCGAAACGGCCAGGAGCGAGTCGCGAATGGGCTCTCCCTCCAGACGCTGCGGGGTCATCCGCCATAAGCGGACATTCTCTCGATCACGGGTCGCGCGAGCCTCGTCGAAGCTCGTTGACTGGCGGTAGGTGGCACTGACCATCATCGCCCGGTGCAGCCGCTTGAGTTTCCATCCGCCATCAATCAGATCGCGAGCCAGCGCATCAAGCAACTCTGGATGCGAAGGGCGTTCTCCCTGGAATCCAAAGTCACTCGGCGTCGCCACGATTCCCCGACCAAAATGGTGCTGCCACAGCCGGTTGACCATCACGCGGGCGGACAGTTGACCGGCTCCGTCACTCGGGTCTGTAATCCAGTTTGCCAGTGATGCCCGACTGTAACGTGTTCGGGTCCAGTCCTGGGGCGGATCGACTTTCCAGTGTTCAGAAGTGGCTGCGGCAGGCATCAACACCCGCAGGTAGCCCGGCGGGACCGGCTCGACCTTCTGATGCAGATCACCGCGTTTGAGCAGGAACATCTCCGGGTAAAAATGCGGGAAGCCTCGCCCATCCGCGTGGTGGCTCATATGCGGTAGCCCCTCGCTGGTCACCATCACCTTCGTCAGCTGTACGCTGGGACCAGCGGCGATGAGTTTGTCCAGTGCCGCCTTCTGAGTCCGATACGCGTCCGAATGATTGACCTTGTACCAGTCGAGGGCATTGCGGAACTCTTCGGAGTCCGGTTTGGCCCCCGCTTTGGCAGCGAGGAGAGCTGCTCGAACTCGGGCATCGGGCCCCGTTCCGCCGACGGTCGGAGGCTGGTTCTCTCGATCCGTAATCGACAGCCGGAATCGCCCCAGGATGTGGTGCGGATTCGGATGCGGAAACGCCAGTGTGATCGTCAATGTGACCGGCTCACCCGTCCCCACCGGATTCTGGAGATCGAATACCGCCGCGTTGCTTTTTCCAATCCCTCCCATGTCGACCGCCCAACCCGTGCTGCGTTCCGCGTCGATCGAGGCGGCCACCGACAGATCCCCTGTATTCTGCTGATGCGATGCCCGTGCGTTGGTCAGCGGGAGATCGCGTGTTCCGGTGGCATCGGTCACCGAAATCTTCAGATCCCCCAAGACGAAGTTTCCATTGCCCGCCCGCCCCGGCCCCTTGGACGGCAACGAATCGTCCGCCAGCGCTTCCACACGCAAGCTGCGGATACCACGCAGCATGGACTTGCCCGTCAGCGTGAATGTCTCCTGGTTCGGCGTCTTCCCATTCACCAGATAAGAACCATCGGGCAATCGGGTGTATGGGCTGCGGGCATCACCCAGCACCTCACCCAGATCCAGCACTTCCCACGGGTCAAAGGCCGCCGCCGGTTCAAACTTGGCGAGCCATTCCTGAAACTGACCGGCGAGCGGTCCCTGCTCGAGTGCCGCGAGTTGTCGGGCCAGTTCGGTCTGAGCGACCTCAAACTGTTCACGACGTTTCTGGTTCTCTTCGGGAGTCAGATCAAGCTCGATTTCCGAACGGATGGCGGTCGTGAAGCAGGCCGCCATCTGGTAGTAATCACGGGCCGGAATGGGGTCGTACTTGTGGTCATGACAGCGGGCACATCCGATCGAAAGCCCGAGAAACGCCACGCCCGTCGTCGCCGTCATGTCGTCCAGTTCGTCATAACGAGCCCTCTCGAACTCGTCTTCAGTCAACTGGGTCGGAAAAGCTCCCGCCCCCAGAAATCCGGTAGCCATCAAGGCATCGGGAGAGTTCGGAGCCAGTTCGTCGCCTGCCAGTTGCCACTTCACAAACTGGTCGTAAGGCATGTCCGCATTGAATGCCCGAATCAGAAAATCACGGTAATGAAACGCGTGAGGCCGATCGTAATCCTGCTCATACCCATGCGACTCCGCGAACCGGGCGATATCCAGCCAGTGACGAGCCCAACGCTCACCATATTGCGGCGAATCTAGAAGGCGGTCGATCAGCTTCTCATAGGCCGCCGCATCCGTGCTGTTGATAAAAGAATCCACCTCTTCGGGGGTCGGCGGCACACCCAGCAGATCCAGATAGGCCCGCCGGATCAGCGTCAGACGACTGGCTTCGGGGTTGGGGTGCAGCCCCTGGGCTTCCAGGGCGGCGAGGATGTAGTGATCGATTTCATTTTTGGCCCACGCCGCGTTCTGGACCACGGCCACTTTGGAAACGCCGAGTGGACGAAAGGCCCAGAACTGGCGGTCTGCCTCGGTCACTTCCCGTTCTTTGTTCGGGTCTTTCTGCTCGACCAGCGGAGCATCATAAACAAACACGGTATCGATCCACTTCTTGATCACGGAAATCTGTGCGTCCGGCAGTTTGGGAGCCTTGAACGGCATTCCCGGATCTTCTTCGTGGGTCACCAGCTTAAACAGATGGCTCGCTTCCGCCGTCTTCTCGACATATCCGCTGGCCAACAATTTTTCTCGCGAGGAGATATCGAAATCCGCCTTGGTCGACTTGCCGCCGTGGCAGTCCAGACAGTGCTGAACCAGCAGCGGCTTCACCTGAGTCTTGAACAGTTCCAAGGATTCAGCCGCTTTTTTCGCATGCTCCGCATCCACGGGGGCCGTGGTGGGGTTTTCCCCAGGAACGGGCAGGGAGTCCTCCGCAGGCACCCCGCTGACAATCAGTGTGAGCAGAAAGACGGTCCACGGAATGGCAAACAGAGTCCAGCGTGTCATGGTGAGTTCAGGCGGGAGTATCTGGTGGGAACAACACAGCCAGCCAGTTTGATGGGGACTTCCCCATAGACCGATCAGCCGATTTTGATTCTACCGCACACCCCTTGGTACAGGAAACGGTAGAGCCCTTCGGAATGCGATTGGGAATTACGATAGTTGCCACGCACGGAACGGGTTAGAATAAAATCACACCCAGCGGAAGGACCCCCATGCATCTTCGATACGTAGTTCGCTTCGGCACACTTCGCAATGTGGCGGAGTTCAGTACTCGCGGGAGCGATGAGGTTTATTGCCGGGGAAATCAGGTCATCGTTCGCAGCCCCCGGGGCATCGAATGGGGTGAGGTGCTGTGCGAAGCATCGGATCGAACTAAGAGCTACCTGGGAGGGCGAGACGTCGCCGGCAAAATCCAGCGACTGATGACGGCGGACGATCAGCGGCAACGCGAAGAGATCTGGAAGCAGGAACAGGCGGCCTTTCTCAAAGCCCGTGAAATCATCTCCGAACAAAAACTGGCCATGCAGCTGGTCGATGTCGAACAGTTGCTCGGCGGGGAACGTCTGACATTTTACTACACGTCCGAAGCGCGGATTGACTTTCGCGACCTGCTCAAGGCGATGGCGCAGCATTTCCAGCTGCGGGTCGAGATGCGGTCGATCAGCATACGCGAAGAAGCCAAAGTGCTGGCCGATTACGGTGATTGCGGCAAACCGGTTTGCTGTAACACGCATTTGACGGAGATGCCTCCCGTATCGATGAAGATGGCCAAATTGCAAAAGGCCAGCCTGGACCCGAACAAGCTGTCAGGGCGTTGCGGGCGATTGAAATGCTGCCTGCGTTACGAGTACGACACGTACGAAGAGTATCGCCACGAGCTTCCAGGAGTCGGCAAGTTTGTCGTAACGAAAGAAGGCAAAGGGAAGGTGCTGGCACAGGAAATCCTGGCTAAAAAAGTGCTGATCGGTTACGAAGACAATCGTCGGGTGCTGGTGGATGCAAACGACATCGTGACTGTGGTCAGTGCTCCCGGGGGGGCTCGTCAGGAATCCGCCGGATCAGACAACGATCGCGACGAATCGCGACCGTGACAAACCTCTGGTGTGAGGAGTCAAGATGCCTCGCAAACTGATCATTGATGCAGACACCGGGATCGGGGATGCCCTGGCGGTGATGTTGGCGTTATGTGATCCAGAGATCGAATTGCTGGCCGTGACCGCCACCGGGGGAATGGTCTCGGGTGAGCAGGCCACGCGGAATCTGCTGGCCCTCGTCTCGCTGATCGACCCTCCCCGCTGGCCCCGGTTTGGGATTTCGGACGGGCCGGTGGCTGCCTGGTCAGAGATCGATATCCCCGGACCGCATGCCTTTCATGGCCCTCGCGGGTTGGGCGATTTCCCCGATCTGTCCGTGGACTTTCACCAGAAGCACGACTCCGCCAAGGTCATGATCGACCTGGTCCGGGCACATCCGAACGAGATCACCCTGTTGACTCTCGGCCCGCTGACCAATGTGTACCGGGCCGCCGAATTGTCTCCGACTTTTCTGAGCGAGCTACGCGGACTGGTGATTCAAGGAGGAGCCTATGCCTGTCCCGGCGATGTGACGCCGATGGCGGAATTCAACATACTGGCCGATCCGGAAGCTGCGCGGTACGTCTTGCGGCAACCGTGTACCAAGACGCTGGTACCACTCGATGTCACCCGACGACTCGAGCTGACCTTCGAACAGTATCAGCGACTGAACCCTGGTCCCGAGACCCGCCTGGGACAGGCCCTGGTCTGGACGCTGCCCTTTGCCATGCGGGCCGCCCGACAGCATCTAGGGCAGGAATCGGTCATGCTGCATGAATCCGCAGCGCTCTCCGCCATTACCTGCCCGGATCTGTTCGAGCGGGAGTCCGGTGCGGTGGATGTCGAATTGCATGGGCGGTTAACGCGCGGCATGACGGTCTTTGATCGTCGGGGAATTTCCCGCTGGCAACACAATATCGATGTCCTGACGAGTATCGAAGGACAAGGCGCCCTGGATTACTGTCTGCGGATTCTCCAGCCACGACTACAGTCGTAACACCAGTTGGCAAAACTCTCACCCTGCGACCGTCTCGCTGAGTTGAGCATGGCCCCGTCCCTGCGGATGATTTTGGAACGAATTCATGAATCTGCTGATTTTCGCACTGCTGATGGGACTGTGGACGGGGCTCACCGAGCTGGCTGCGGCAGAGACGCCGAATGTGATCGTCATCATGGCCGACGATCTGGGGTATGGCGATCTCTCCATCTACGGGGGACGGGTCGCCACACCCGCAATCGATCGTCTGGCTGTCGAGGGTCGCCGATTTACCAGTGGTTACTGCTCCGCATCCACATGTACGCCATCGCGGTATTCGCTGTTGACCGGAACGTATGCCTTTCGTGTCCCGGGGACCGGGATCGCAGCTCCGAATGCTGCGGCTCTGATCTCACCGGAGACGGTCACCCTGCCATCACTGATGAAACAGGCGGGCTACGCGACAGCTGTCGTCGGCAAATGGCACCTGGGGCTGGGGGTGGGACGACCGGACTGGAACGGCGAACTGAAGCCTGGACCCCGCGACATCGGATTCGATCACTGTCTGATTCTGCCAACGACCAACGACCGCGTGCCGCAAGTCTTTGTGCAGGACCGGCGGGTTCGGAATCTGGATCCGAACGACCCTCTGTGGGTCGGAGAAAAAATTCCCTCGCCGGATCACCCGACCGGACAATCACATCGGCACACGCTGAAGCTCGACTGGGATCAGGGTCACAATGGAACCATCCACAATGGCATCAGTCGCATCGGCTTCTATACCGGGGGGCATCAGGCACGCTTTCGCGATGAAGATCTGGCCGATGAGTGGATTCGCGAGTCCCGGCACTGGATCGACTCGCATCGGGCCGAGCCGTTCTTCTTGTTTTTTGCGTCGCATGACATTCATGTACCGCGCGTCCCCCATGAACGCTTTCAGGGAAAGAGTGGCCAGGGGCCGCGCGGGGACTGCATTCTGGAATTTGACGCGTGCGTGGGCGAACTGACACAGACCATCGAACAACTGGGGATCAAAGAGAAGACGATGATTATCGTCTGCTCGGACAACGGTCCCGTGCTGAACGATGGTTACAAAGATCAAGCTGTGGAAAAGGTGGGAGACCACCAGCCCGCCGGGCCGTATCGTGGCGGCAAGTACAGTGTGTATGAAGGCGGAACACGCACGCCGTTTATTATTCATTGGCCGGGGCGAATCGCTCCTTCCGTGTCCGACGAAATTGTCTGCACGATCGACTTACCCGCAACGCTGGCCGCTCTGACGGGGCAGTCACTGCCGCCCGACGCATGCCGCGACAGTCTGGATTTGCGAGGAGTGTTCCTAGGGGAAACCGGGGCCCGGGGTCGTGATCATCTGGTCCAGCAGGACAATGGCGGTGGGAATTTTGGTCTGCGTGACGGTCACTGGAAACTCGTCCGTCAAAAACTCCCTGCCCGAGCCACCCGGCAGGCCAAGTCCGCTGGTGAAGATCTTCCGGCTGTCCAGGAACAGCTGTTTGATCTCTCTCGTGATCCGGGGGAGCAGACTAACGTCGCAGCCCAGCATCCCGAGGTTCTGAGTCGCCTTCGGGAACGGCTGGAGGCGATTATTCGGGATGGTCGGACACGACCGCACATCCCTTGATACGATGTCACGGACCAGAATTCGGGTTGCGAGAACCAACGCTGGGCATCATCACGGGGCGAATCCGATCACGCAGTGGATGCCCGCACCCCGACAGCGAGTCCCGATAAAGGCGATGACATCCGGGAAAGTGATTTCCGGGCATCGGGCCTAGCCACCAACATCGGCGGACATTAGCAGGACACGGTCGGTGGACGACAATTCGGCCATGGGATCGCGGATAAATGACCGCTCATTCAGGCAGGCCGTCACCCCCTCGGGGAGTTGATCGGGGACAGGGCAGCGCTGGGCAAACTGCGGAAAACGTTCCCCGATTTCACGAACGACCGTCCCCAGCGTCTGGCCGGGAATGTCCAGTTGCCGCACTCCGGTATAGGTAAAAGCCAGACCCAGAAATTCAATAACGGCCATGGGATGACTGATCCTGCGAGCGGGAAGGCCACGCAGGGCTCAGGCACTGACACGCTGGGACGAGGTCGACGTCGTTTGCTCCCAGCGGGAGATCATCTCGGCCATTTCCGCAATCTGCTGAGCCAGTGCCGATTGTGATTCCTGAAGCGCGGCCGCCCGACGCTGGCACTCGGCATCCTGTTCGGCCACTCGCTGGCTCTGGTCACGCAGGAAATTCGTGAGTTGCGTCAACGTCGTTTCGCTACGATAGGCATTGATCGAAAGCGCTGCGGGCACCGCCGCAGACCGCATTTGAAGAGCCGCTTCCAGCAGGGCAGCTGCCCCGCCTTCACGTCCGAGTTCAAAGGCGTCGATCTGTTCTTGCTCATCTTCAATGCGCTGGATGAGCTGATGAACGCTCAGTTCTGTCGGACTCACCGAGGACTCGCCATCGACAGCGGATTGGGCCTGGAGAGGGGCTCCCGCATTCACCACTCGATGAAACACGAACTCAAATTCGCCAATCTCGACCTGATCGCCATCCCGAAGATCAACCGCCCGACGTGCGTCCCCGTTAATGAGAAGTGGCGGATCGGACACAACCGCTTCCAACGTAACGAGCGGACCGTCGATCACCAGCAAACTGTGCAACAAGGGGCAATGTTCGCCACCCAATTGCAGGTGACAATGACTGCCAGCCCCAATGAGGAACCGGTCCCCGGTGATCGGACGGAGGGGAAAGTTGGTCTTTCCCCGACGAATTTCAAGCCACATGCCGGCGTTCGACACGGGGTGTCCTTTCCAATGCGTTCTCCGGACGTCTCCACGCTCCGGCTCATTTAGTTTCTCGACTCACGGGGAAGCAATTCGCAAGAAAAAACAGGCCGAAGATTTGCTTGCGAAGCAGTTCCTGCTCGAACTTCGGACTGTCCAACTCGGACCCGACGTTCGGTCTGGGAAAACTCTACCGCCTGCCGAAGATATACCATGCATGCGACCGGTTCCCGAGGGGGATTCCCTCGGGAACCGCCGAAAACCACTTACTCGACCGACCAGCCTTTGGCGGGCTGCGGATGAATGGCCGGGGCCTTTTGAGCTTGCAGATCGGCGATCTCTTTTTCGACAGCCGCGACCTCCGGAGCTGTGATATGGACCGCAAACCGCAGGACCGAGCGGTAAGTCTGCCCCGGTTCGAGTGTCATGACCCGGCCCATCTTGCGTTCAAACGATTTGTGGTTCGGGAAGTTCGTAGCGGGTTCCAGTCCGGTCACGTACCCCTCCCGTTCCAACTGAGTGCATTTCCAAGTGACAAAGCACGGCAGCTCTCGTGTGGAAAACCGCAGGCTGAGTCCTCGGTCGCCCGCCTGATTCCGGAGCAGTGCAACTGTCCGTCCGGCCGGGTCCCCCAGCAGGCGGTGGTAGTAAACCTGTTCCGCGAAGCCGGGCGTGGGCCCCTGATAAACGTTGTGCGTCGCCAGCCCTTCGGCGGCCCGGGCATCGCGTGGAGCGATCTCGGCAATCGGGCAAAGCACTTGGGCCCCGGCATCCAGAAACGGTTCGCCAATGTTGGTGTGGTACAGCAGCTGGAACTCCGTAGGACTGCCGCCGATGTTGGTCACCTCGTCGACGACTTCAAAGCCGTTCGAGCCGACGATGGTGTTGATCGTTGACTCCAGCCGCAGTTGCGGGCCAAACATGGTGCATTCGTCGACAATCCCCGTCAGGCGTAAATTGCCGGTTTCGGGATCGACATCGACTTCGCGGTCGTGTGCGGGACGATTGGCAATCCGCCCGTGCAGAGTCAGATCGGACTCGACCGGACTTCGGGCTCCTGGGTCATGACCAGGCGGACCGTTGAAGGCCAGACCACAACGGACCAGCATTTCGTTGAATCCGTCAAGCCAGCCCAAGCCGTTGCGGGCCTTGAGGTCCACATACCGGGGGTGGGTCAGGCGTTGCACCGGCGAATCCCAGCCGATCGGGATTCCCTGGTATTCCGCCCGCCAGATCCCCATGCCGCGTGTGGGACTGACCCACAGCGTGAGCGGGCCATTCTTCAATTCGAACAGTTCCACACCTGCCGAGACACCTTCCTCCAGCACTGTCCAGCGAATTGACCAGTCCTTGGCCCCACGCAGCTTCACTTCGCTGGGGTCCGCCAGCACCTGCCAATGCGGACCATCGTCATCATGGTCATGATCGTGGTCGTGTCCGCAATCACTTCCACAGTCATGAGAATGGTCGTGACTGTGATCGTGACTGTGGGAATGGTCGTGACTATGGTCATGACTGTGGTCGTGGCTATGGTCGTGATCGTGGCGGCTGGCCATGACGCAATCTCGGTAAGAAAGACTGGGGGCAGGTCGTCGGAAGAACAGTTCCGGCAAAGGCCCGATAGTCTAACTCTGGAGTGATCTGAAAACACGCAACCCACGAATACGAGGGCGATTCCCCCAAGATGTCGTGCTATGCGTCAGAAACGCAGGCCACCGCGATCTCTGGCCCCCTCTCCCCACAGTCGCGTCCTCGCCGATTGTCATGTAACCAATGGGGAGAGGGGGCAGAGGCTGATCGCTACCTGTTTTTCTGACGCACATACCAGGATGCCCGAGAGTTGCTCCGGTTCCTCCCCTCTGCGCGTTCCGCTGGTATACTGCTTTCCTCCTCTCACCTCTTATTCAGGATGTGTGGCCCTTGGATCAAGCAGCACGTTACGAACTGCTGGAAAATCTCGGCACCGGGGCGTACTCGACCGTCTATCGAGCGCGTGACAACGAGCTGGGGCGGGAAGTCGCCATTAAGGAGATTCACGCCGAGCAGCTGGGAGATACCCGCGCCAGTGATCGCTACTGGGCGGAAGCTCAGGTACTGGCGTCGTTACAGCATCCGCACGTCGTCACGATCTATGACATCGTCCGCAGTCGAGGGTGGCTGGTTCTGGAACTGATGCAGGCCAGCCTGCGGAATCGGTTGAATGGTCGTCCGATGGATGTCCGGGCTCTGCGGACGACCCTGATTCATGCCCTCAAGGCTCTGAAATATCTGCATGCCAGGGGATTGATTCACAGCGACATCAACCCAGGCAACCTGATGATCGACCACCGCAAGCGGGTGAAGCTCGGCGACTTTGGCGTCTCGCGGGGGTTGGCCGCCATGGAAGGCGGAATCGGTCGCGGGACAGCCAAGTACATGGCCCCCGAGTCACTCGCGGGCAAGGTGTCCCAGATCGGACCGGCCAGCGACCTCTACTCGCTCGGGTTCAGCTGTTACGAACTGTTGTGCGGCGCGGGATTTCGGGATCTATTCCCGGGGCTCGATCTGAGTGATCCCCAGGCCGATGCGACCTGGATGATGTGGCATGCCGCCGCGGATCGTCGCCTCCCGCCGATCAGCCAGGTACTGGAAGGGGTTCCTGCCGATCTTGCGTCGATCATTGACCGTATGATTTGCAAAGATCCCGCCGCGCGGTATCAGTCGGCGGACGAAATTCTCGACCAGCTGGGGGAGAACACACACTCCACCGATCGTGAGTCCCAGCCGACAACGGGGCCCGAAGAGGCACTGCCGCTGAAGAAGCCACGCCCATGGGTGGTCGCATTTTGTGTGCTGTCGATGCTGATGTCGGTGGGGCTGTTGCTCCTTCCCACCGGACCAGCCCCCGATGCGGCTCCGCCGCCGGTGATCCATGGAGTCGTTCGCGGGGCCGATCTGAATCGCCGGGTGATTGAGATCGAAGATCCCCAAAACGGAGTTCCCGAAGAGTTCCCGCTTCCCGCGAAGCCCAAAATCCTGCTTCTGAAGTCGGGAGAGGCCGATCAGTTCATCCTGCCGCGGGATCTCGCAACGGGTGACTGGATCCAGATTCATCGCCCCGCTGACCCGCAAGGGGAGCCCACGTTCAGGGTCTCGCGGCCGGTATTGCAGTCCGGTGAATTGCGAATGATCGATCTGGCATCCCAGCGGGTGACCATTTCCATCGAGTCCGGAAGATTGCGGGACGAAGTGGTCATGCTGGTCACTCCTCGTACCCGAATCACGCTGAACGAACAGCCCGCTCAGCTGGGCGAACTCCGTCCAGGGGATCAGGTAACAGTGGAGCATTTGCTCGATCCGACGGGACAGGCCGGCCAACTGGTCAGTCGATTATCCGCCACCCGAGGTGAAGAAGTCACCGGTTTCATTCAATCGATCAACGCCGCCAACCGTCAGATGGCTGTGGCGGCCCGCCGCATGGCAAAAGACGGGCGTCTGCTGACCCTGGCCCAGAACTGTTCCAGTCAGCTGTCGACCGGTGAGCCGTTGCCCTGGGATCAGATCCGCATCGGGGATCGAGTCCATTTGCGGGTCGATTCGCAGGTCCGCTCGGTGACCATCACTCGCGGAGATTCCACGGAATCGGGACTGTTTGCGGGCTCCGGCGATGCCCCTCGAACGTTTCAAGTCGCCAGCGATGAGGGGCAGACCATGACCTTCGCACTGGCGGAAACGGTCGATATTCGCCTGCACGGAGAACCAGCGACGCTCGACCAGCTGCGTGCGGTGCATGACCGTGTCACGCTGACCATCCGGGATGGCGAAGATGGCATGTCGCAGGTGACAGCGCTCGATGCTCAACGGGGAATGCGGCATAACCGCTGGGTCATTGTGATCGGTTGTGGTGCCTACAGCGATCCGGCTGTGAAACCAGTTCCACATTTTGCGACCGATGCTCGCACCCTGCATCAGACACTGACCAGGTTCTATGGGGTGGACCCCACCTGGAGCCAATTACTCGTCGATCCCGAGATTCAGACGGTGCGAGAAGAAGTCCCCGCCCTGTTATCGCGGGTCACCGAGCCGATGCAATTGATAGTGGCCCTCTTTGGCCACGCCTATCGCAACAAGGACGGGAGAGTCTATCTGGCGTATCGCGACTACCGCTGGGACGATCCGGCAGGCAGCGGATTACCACTGGATAGCATTATCCAGGCCTTGGAGCGGTGTCCCGCGAAGGACAAGCTGCTGCTGCTGGACCTGGCCCCGGAAGGGGCTCCACCCGACGGGGAAGGGACTCTGGACCTGCCGCGGATGCTGGCAACGCTGACGGTCCCGCTGAAAACCCTGCGGATCATTGGGGCCTCATCCGAGGGGGAGCAAAGCGTGGCACTCGATGGTCAACTGCAAGGCTGGTTTGGTAGCGAGCTGTCGATCGCATATCGCGGTGCCGCAGACGAAGACCGCGATCTGACGATCACACCCGATGACCTGATGAAGCATTTGAATCAGGTAGCGTTCGATGAGCAGTCGCACCGCCAGCAACATCCCTTTGAATGGGACCGCGAGACGCCCTGATGCGTTCGCGACATAACACATCCCCAATCGCCCGCAGGGGTTACTTGGGAGAATACATCAGCCGATCACAGGATGAGCAGAACGTGGGCGTGCCCCCTTCGACCTGCACTCGCAGCTGGGGGGTCAGGCTGACATGGCAATTGGAACACATGCCATTGTCGATGGCCGCCAGTGAATCGGCACCGTACGCATCGACGAGTCGCCGGTAATGGGCTCGAATCGACTCGGGAATGACTTTTTCCTCAGTGGTCAATGAAACTGCGTGTTCCAACTCCTGCTGATGGAGAATCACGGACTTGGCTTCCAGTTCCTGAGCGAACTGATCGCGGTCAGCCTGCAGCTTGGCGCGGCGTTCCGCGATCTCTCCGAGTTCCTTTTGCAGACGATCGACCTTGTCGAGCAGTTCGAGGATTTCGTCTTGCAAAACGCTGCTGGAGACTTGGTCAGCGGCGATCTGGCGTTTGAAAATATCGAACTCGACGTTCGAGGAGGCCTCGTTCAGCTTACGATCCAAATCCTTGAGCTTGGCTTCGCTGGTCTTGAGGTCGAGATTCTTGCGATCGATCAGCAGACGGGTCTGCTTCAACTCCCCTTCTTTGGCGGCCTTATCGGCATCGCTCTGGGCCAGTTGATTGTCGCGGGCCTTGACCAGTCGCGGTCCACGGGCCAACTGATCCCGCACATCCTTCAGGGCCAGATGCACTCGGTGCAGACCAGACAGATCAACATTGGACAGCATGCGGCACCACTCCCAAACCCACGATGGCGGACTTGCAACACCCCACATCAGCAGAACATAATAGACGGAATGGCACGCGGGTGTAACTCAGTTGGTAGAGTGTCAGCTTCCCAAGCTGAATGTCGAGGGTTCGAATCCCTTCACCCGCTCTTGTTGTGGCTTGTGACTTGGGCTCTTATTGTGGCGTGGTGGTACAAGTTGATTTCATCGAACAGGCGGGCTAGGAACGTGCTCGCTGCTTGACAAACCTCCCGATGGCGGGTTTCCTGAGGGGATGGAAGCCGCAGTCTGCCCCATCCGACAGCCCGCCCCCGTGCCGCTGATACTACGGCACGGGAGCCGGTGGCCCTCGCCAGGCGGCAATTGCGGCTTGCCGCTCTTCGTACACGGAGCGTCCTGCCGGGTCAACGACTCCCCGAAAGCCGGTATGGAAGGTTCCGGACGTGAACTCTCCCTTCATGCGGGCTCCGGTGCGATAGCCCGTGCAGCTGTTGGTGTTGCACATGAACGACCCACCGCGAATGATCCGTTTGATGATATGCGGTTCCATCGGGTCATGGCTGAATTGAGGACCACGCGGATTCCTTCGTGGTGACACGGCATAGTAATCCGCCCCATAGTAGTCGTGGCACCACTCCCAGACATTGCCCGAGATGTCATAGAGCCCCAGACGGTTCGGAGGAAACGCTTTCACCGGGGAGGATCCCTCAAATCCATCCAGGACTTCGGGGGCGACCGGGAATTCCCCCTGATAGTAGTTACACAGGTAAGTGCCATTCGGAGACAAGTTTTCCCCCCAGGGATAACGCATTCGTTCGCCTCCATTGCGTGAGGCAAATTCGAATTCGGCTTCGGTTGGCAATCGCTTGCCAGCCCAATCCAGATAGGCCACTGCATCTTCCCAGTTCACGTGGACCACGGGATGATCCATGCGATCGACAAGGGAGGATTCCGGACCTTCCGGCTGTCTCCAATTGGCACCGGGGACGAACTTCCAGACCTGATATTCCCAGGCACACACCGATCGGTCGAGCGTTGATCTGTCAAATTCGGGGTTGTAGCAGAGCGAACCGGGAACCAGATCCTTCTCCTGAAACAACGCCCCATCAAGGCCGCTGCGGGCCATTTCTTCGCGGGTCGGCTTCTTCTCCGAGAACGTCACATAACCGGTCATGGCCACGAACTCGGCAAATTGTCGGTTGGTGACCTCCGCGGCATCCATCCAGTACCCGTCGAGTTCGACGGCGTGGGCGGGGTTTTCGTCCGGTTTAACCCGGTCGGGGTTTTCGGGGCCCTCAAGCGGAGAGGCGTTGGTCCCCATCATGAACTGGCCGCCGGGCACCCAGACCATTCCCAACGGGGCGGCAGCCGGGGCATCCACAATCAGGGAACTGGCCGAATGATCCCCGGGGGATTTCCCGGTTGGCCAGAGTGTGACCACCGCCCCGCCTCCGACAAAAACCAGTAGCGCTACAATCAACAAACCAGGCGAGAGGCGACTCTCGGGCTGCGAATCGGGCGATGGACTTGCGAAAACGGACATACCCAGCCGCTCAGAGGTAACAGACTCACACCTACAACTTCCTGATAACCGGGAGTGAATGCAAGTGTGCCTCTATTTGCGGATCGGAATGACGTGGCGCTGGGGCGTCAGTGCGGGACGGATGTGGGGGCCGGACGCAGGACGACCAGCGGTTTGCAGTGCCCGTTCGCACAGCAGGGTACAGAACTCGGGAAAATCAATTCCGGCATGGGCTGCGGACTTCGGGGACAGGCTATGGTCCGTTAATCCGGGAATCGTATTCACCTCCAGTACCCAGGGCTGACCGCTGGGGTCGACCCGCAGATCGACTCGCGACAATCCCGTGCAACCAAGAGCCTGCACTGCCTGCTGGGCAGTTATCAGGATGCGGTCGACCTGCGAGGCGGGGACATCCGCAGGAAATTCGTATGCGGTCTCATTGCACAGGTATTTGGCCTCATAGTCGAAGAATGCCCGAGCGGTCCCGATCCGAATGGGCGGCAGACACTCCTCGTCCAGCAGGGGGACCGTCCACTCTTCCCCGGAGATGGCCTGCTCCAACAGCCCCGTCACATCGAACCGCAGCGCGGCCGCTCCCACAGTCGGAACATCTTCTATCGACAAGGCAAAGCCGACGCCAATACTGGACCCCTGACGGTCTGGTTTCGCCACAACAGGCAGCCCCAGCTGTCGTGCGGCAGCCTGCCAGATTTCGGGAGAGTCACCCTGTCGAATGGGAGACCATGCGGGTGTTGGTACTTGATGTTTCCGGAACCGGATTTTGGCCCGGGATTTATCGAAAGCTAAAGCCGAAGCCAGGGGACCGCTGCCGGTGTACGGCAGGCCCACGGCATCCAACTGTTCCTGAACGGTTCCGTCCTCGCCATATCGACCATGGAGGGCGATAAAGGCCACGTCGAACCATTCGGCGTGAATGTGGGCAATGGTCTCGTCGAGCGGATCGCAGATCGAAACCGTATGGCCTGCCAGACGGAGCGCATCGCGGACGGCCCGCCCGCTGGCAATACTGATTTCTCGCTCGGCGGAAGGACCGCCTGCCAGCAGCAGGACACGCAGCGGACGCATTGAGGGGGCGTCAACCCGATACCGTGGAGCCATGGGAAGCGGACCGCAAGCGACGGGGTCACGACGGTTCGAATGACAACTGGGCCAAACGAAACGCTCGCGGAGTTTAAGCCGCAGCGGGGTCATCGCGCGACTTACTGCCGCCGTAGTTCGTCATCGGACATTCGCAAGGACTCAGTCCAGCGTTTCCGCCGCCCCCCGGCATCGAGAATCCCACAGAACAGGCAGAATCCGCCGATCGCCCCCATTCCGCGCGACAGCAGCTTCACACTCTGCCCTAACCAGGCTTGCGGATCATCCAGACTTACCACGCTCCCCCAGTGGATCCAAGCCAGGCCCAACAGGCCAGCCAGCCCCAAACTGACACGCCAGCTCAGACCAACCGCGCGTTCTAGCGGGGCTGCCGGGGCCCACTGTGAAACCGTCAGTAGCCGACGGGGATGTGGAATTACAGTGACCGGGTGCCAGACCATTCCCACCTGTCCCAGATCCGCCACCAGGGCCGCCACCAGACACGCTCCCAGCAGTCGCCCCACTTCGATCACCACGGCCTGCACAGAGGTCCCAAGCGAACCGCCGTCACGCACCGTCGACAGGTCGATCTGAAAGCTGCTGGCCATCAAGTCTTGCAGGGCTCGCAGCAGATTCGGAACGCAGTACGGCACGACCCACGCCGCGACCAGCAGGACAACCCCTGCCGTTAGTTCGGCACTGCGAGGTGAATACCCCATCCGACGAGCCTCGGCCATCCGTTGCCGATCCAGTGTGACAGGCGACTCGCTCATGGGGATTGTTCCCCCGATACAGCCATCAACGAGGGTCTCAGCAGGCGGTCGAGTTCCGCCTCGACCCGCTCCGCATTCCGAGGAAGCAGAGCCCCCAGAAGGATCAGCGCCAGAGCTGCCCGGATCGGCGAGATGGCTTGCCCGAGAGGAATTCCCCAACTGCGGGAGAACATGGCCAACGCTCCCTGCAGCAAAATCTGCATCAGACAGATCGGCAAGGCAATTCCCAGGGCCAGAAGTGATCCAGCCCGCATCCAGCCCACCATCAGGCTCACCCACTGATCGGTCGACGAAAGCGTCCCCAGCGGGAGGGCGATAAACGAAGCCCGGAGCGACTCAATCCAGGGCCCTTCAGCCCCCAGCGTCATGGTCAGCAGGAGCCATGATCCGATCCAGACCAGGAGTTGGGCCGTGCCTTGCATGTCCGCATCTGCAGGGGTGTCCAGAACCGGTTCAGCGGTAAGTCCCGTACTGGTTTGTTCATCGATCCAATTGCCGGCTGACCGCAATGCAGTGAGCACGAATCGCATCCCCAGTCCCAGCAAAACTCCACTGAGCAGTTCACCCAGAACGGAGCCCCCTGTCAGTGTGACCTGGGGATGTGCCGGCACGGTGGCCGCCAACGGCCAGGCAATGACGAGAGCCATCGCCAACCGGGCCCGCCAGGGAATCACTCCCGCCCCGGCAAAGGGGCACGCCAAGACCATTCCACTCAGCCGACACATCGCCAGACCCGTCACCACCCATTCGGGAGGCAGCATTCCGGAAACGTCCATGGCCAGCGGGAGAATCATGGACTAGATCGCACTCGAGATTGGAAAAGATCGACGCCACCCACCCTGGTGGCAGAGGGTGGGTCAGTGACGGGTCAATGCCTCACGGGTAAATTCTCCCAGTCGGTCAACCATCCAGGGCAGAAAGTACGCCAGTGCCAAGCCCCCCACCAGCAGGCGGGGAATCGTGGTCAACGTCGAATCCTGAAGCTGCGTCGAGGCCTGAAACAGGCTCACCAGACCACTGGAGATGAGCAGGCAGCATAACATCGGTCCGGCGATCACCAGGATCGTCCAGATCGACTGACTCAACAGGTCGATTCCGATCTCGGGAGACATCAGACACTCACACTTTGAAGCAACATTCGCACCGTCAACGCCCAGCCATCAATCGACACGAACACCAGCAGCTTGAGCGGTAGCGATACCCACAGCGGGGGTAACGTCGACAACCCCATGCCTGTCAGCAGTGACGAGACGACCAGATCAATCACCAGAAACGGCAACAGAATCTGAAGGCCGATCAGGAACGCGACCTGCAACTCGCTCAGGACGAACGCTGGTAACAGGACACTGAGCGGCAGATCTTCGAAATACTGCGGGGCGGCCCCCTGGCCCTGACTGTCCCGCGAACGCAGGAACAGCGACACGTTGCGTTCGTTTCCGGCAGCCTGCAATTGCTGCACCATGAACCGTTTGAGGGGGTCCATGCCACGTTGTACCGCGTCTCGCAGGCCGGCCCGCTGGGCGTCGAGATCGGGGTAGCTGGTTCGCTGATAGGTCTCGATTCCATCGTGATAAGCGGTCTCCCAGACGGGAGCCATCACCGCGATCGTCAGCATCAACCCCAACCCGGTTATCACCTGATTGGGCAGATACTGACTGCCTCCCAGGGCCTGCCGCAAAAGCCCCAGGACGATCGCAAACCGCATCCAGCAGGTCGTCAGCAGGAAAATCGAGGGCAACAGCCCGATGATACTGAAAGCCAGCATCACTTGCACGGAGGAACCCACGCCGGCTGGTCCCAGCCAGCTGGCCGGAATCCAGCCTGTCCAGTCAGACATCGCTCACCTCCGGAACAGCACGGGGAGGTGGTGTTGCCGTGGCTCGGGACACCGGACTGGTCGAGAAAGTGGCTCCCGCGAGCGGTGTGGAGCCCTCGGTTCGCCGCGAACGAAACAGATCGAGTACGGTCGGTCCCATCGCCGTTCCGACAGCAGGCCGCAGATCCTGCAACAGTTGGACCGCCTGTTCCGGATCGGTGACCTGAGCGAGAGTGGTCATGCTGGCCGGAGTCGCACCAATCAGCAGCACCTGCTGACCGAGTCGCACCAGAATCAGCTGTTGCTGAGAACCGATCGACTGTCTCGAAAGCAATTCCAGGGGACTGGTGGTCGCCATGCGCAGTGGACCGCTTGCCTTGAAGTAGCGTGTCCCGGCCCATCCCGTCAGCAGCAGTCCCGCGATCCACCACATCGTGGTTCCGATGCGGGATGGTGTGATCGGCGGTATCGATTCCGGGGCAGTCTGATCCCAATCAGGCAGTGGTGTCTTACTTTTTGCGGAGGTCTGAAATGAGTGCCCCGCCATTTCGGTCCCGGAATTCTCGGGGAGATTCGAAAGTGGGGAATGACGCGATTCCGGACGATCCACGGAACCGAAGGCTGACTCGGGCTCAACGTCCGGATAGAACGGCGAGGGACGCCCGGAAGGTGTCACCGCCTCCTCGGCAGCGCTGACCCCAGAACTCCAGGTCACGAGCCACCCAATAACCAGCAGCCATCGAGGCAATCTCCGGAGAACGCACATCCCCGAGCCCTCCCTGGCCGGCATCTGGCGAGCTACCTTTGACCATGCGCATGCATGATTCGGACGGAATTTACGTCCAGTGCGGGATTTCGGTCAACAGGAATAGGAACACGCAGGCTCGCCAAGGTGGGAGAGGCATTTGTGAGGCGGGAGTCGGCCATGGGAAAGAGGACTGAGAGGAAGAACCGTTGAGCCCTTCCATCCCGTTGGGACAGCGTCTCTCTGGCATGGCAAATGTCATGAGGCCCCCTCGGTGGATTTGGACTTTCGATCACTCAATCGGTCCATCTCCTCCGTACTGATGCGACCTCCTGACTGCAGCACAGCTGCGGTGAGGTCCACGACCCACGACTCAACGTTCTGTTTTCGCATGAGCTGGAGTGTTTCATCGATGTCGTACGCCACTCGATGAAACTCGACATTTCCCCGATCAAAAATCGCATAAGAAGCCCGAGGGTCTCCATCTCGCGGTTGCCCGATACTGCCCGGATTGATCACCCGCAGCGAGTCGACCTCAATATCGAACGGGACATGCGTGTGGCCGACGCAAATGAAATCGGCATCCACCCCCTCGGTTCGAGTTCGCCAGCTCGCCGAGTCAGCAGCCAGGTACTCATCCATCGGATCGCGCGGAGTCGCGTGCAGTAGCTGAAAGCGGTATCCGTCGATCTCGATTCGAGATGTAATCGGCAACCGTGCCAGAAATTTATTGCGGGCCGGGTCGATCAGGTTCCAGTGCAGTGGTCGCGTGGCCACGGCCAGTCGGCGAAACCCGGAGCCCCCTTTCGGCTGAATCCGCTGAGCCACCGCATGATCGTGATTGCCCCGGACACAGTGCTGGGCATGCTGCCGCACCCAGTCAATGCAAGGGACGGGATCTGGACCGTAATCCACGAGATCCCCCAAAAACAGGCACAGATCAAAGGAAGTGGGAACCGCCCGCAGCGCTGGCCAGTTCGAGTGGATGTCGGCGATGAGCAAGATTCTCATGGCGGCGCAGAATTCTCATGACGGCAATGAGTTACATGAACTGACGGGTGCATAATTCAAGGGCGAATCTTGACCTTGAGAGGTTCGCATCGTCTAATGGAGACTGTGAGAGTCTGTGGGATTGTTGGCTGAAGTCAAGAGGAGGGTCTCGTGCGTACCCCGGAATCGTTGACCTTACGCGATCAATTGACAGACGTGGATCGTTTGAGTCGGGAACTGGCAGATCACCTCGATAACGCGATCGTACCGCAAACGCATGAACTGCGGCGGATGACTCGCCAAACGGGTGACCCGTCGGATGATGTGCCCGACATCACTCTTCGCAATCAGGTGGCCACCCTCCTGAAAGGCGATGATTACACTCGCAAGATGACGGATCGTCTTCGCTGCTACCTGGATTCAATTGGCAAGGAAGTCCGGAAAATCGTCTCCGGGGTCTGATCCCGCAGGCTGTGCCGTATTCGTCTCCTTTCTGGGGACGGCCCTGTCTCTGATTCGTTCGCGTTCGCCACACCCACAATCTGTACACTCCGTTTTGACGGAGGCTTTTCGCATCCCTGTCGATGTGGAACAGCCTCAGTCTGAACACTGCGTCGTTTTCTCATGCCCACTGGCCTTCCCAAGTCGTCTGAAGTCATCCCACCACGCTCGGCGTTTGGTTTTGTGCGCCCACTGCCCACAGCTCGCACGGATGAGACCGCAGCCGAAGCCACACGTCTGGTGTCGGTTCCCCGCGAACGTGATCGCTGGGACCGGCTGTTCCCGAGTACCGCCGGTCTCAATGAGCCTGGGTCGTCCTATCAGGTCAATGGACTGCAGTTCGGCAACTACATTATTCAGGAGCGAATTGGCCGGGGCGGCATGGGAGCGGTCTTTCGGGCTGTCGACATCCGTCTCGACCGGGTGGTCGCACTCAAGGTGCTGGCCCCGGAATACACCCGCGACCCGGCTTCGGTGCAACGTTTTCAGAACGAAGCCCGGGCTGCCGCAAAACTCGATCACGATACCATCGCGCGCGTCTTTTCCTCGGGCGAAGACAGTGGGCAACAGTATATCGCCTTTGAATATGTGGCCGGAACGAACCTGCGTGAGATGATCCAGAACCGGGGGAGTCTGACTGTTCCCGAAACAGTGAGCATTCTCCTGCAGATGGCCGATGCCCTGCGGTATACCAGCGCCGCGAATGTCGTCCATCGCGACATCAAGCCCTCGAACATCATTGTGACAGCCGCCGGACGCGCCAAACTGGTTGATCTGGGCCTGGCGCGGCAAACACAGCTGCCCGGGGAGGAACTAACGGTCCACGGGACGACTCTCGGCACGTTTGACTACATCTCACCGGAACAGTCAGTCGACCCGCGAAATGTCGACGTTCGCAGCGATATCTACTCGCTGGGCTGCACGGCCTATCACATGCTAACGGGGGAACCTCCCTATCCGCAGGGCACGATGATCCAGAAAGTTATGGATCATCACGCCATGAAGATGCCCGACCCTCAAGCCAAAAACCCACTGGTTCCCCTAGTGCTGTCGCGGATCATCCAGAAGATGATGGCCAGTCAGGTCGAGGCCCGTTATCAGCGTCCCGAAGACCTGATTCGCGACCTCACACCCCTGGCCCAGGCTTACGGCATCGCGATCCGCCCCGGAGAGTTGAATTCGCCGAGTACCACACGCTGGTCCTGGTCCGAGTTTCGCGGGTGGATTCTGGCGGCAGGGATCTTGCTGGCGGTGGGGGTTCTCGCCAGCTGGCCGCCGACTGAGCCCCAACCCACCTCTTCCCCTGAGCGCCCCGCGATGGAGCTGGCCGCTGTGGCCGCGATTCCGCCCGCCGCAGAAGCGCATCGCGCGGCCACCGGAGGAGGGACGAACGATTCACCCTCCGAGAGCCCCGCTGTCGACCACTCGGTAGTGGGTGGTTTTAAGTCGGGAGCCATCTGGGGCAACAACAACGTGTCAGCCGCACCTGTCCTGGGTCAGCTGGCCACAGTGGGTAGCAGTGGCAGCCGAATGACCAGTGAGGGGCCCTCGCCGACAGCCAGCCCGCCGATTGAGGAGAATCGGTTCTGGATCGCCGAATCGGCCTTGGGGGAAGCCCATGGGGATCAGGAAAAATCCTATCCAACACTGGAGGCCGCCTGCCTGGATGCACCAGACAACTCGACCATTGAACTGCGTTACGACGGGGCCGCCCCACCACAGCGACCGATTCGGATCGAGGGCAAATCGCTTCGCATCCGGGCCGAGTCCGGTCGTCGTCCGACGCTGACATTTGAGGCCCCCGGGGTGGTCGGACTGTCGGTCACGCCACAGATGATTACCGTAACTAGCGGCGGGTTGACGCTGTTCGATATCGACCTGATATTTCGAGTGCCTCGCGGGCGGGCTGCCAATCGCTGGAGCCTGTTCTCTCTACAACACGCCAAGAACCTGACGCTCCGGGGCGTCTCAGTGACCCTGGAAAATGCGCAGCGGCAGCAGCCGGCAACGGTCTTTGAGATTCGTTCCGCATCGGCCACGGGTACGGATCGGTTGATGCCGGATGGCATGATGAAGGGGCCGATTCAGATTCAGATTTCGCAGTCCATCTTTCGGGGTGAGGCGGATGGATTTCGGATGGACGAGTCGATCGAACTACAGGTTGATATGTCCCACGTGGCATGGGGACTCGCAGGAGTGCTGATCGGGATCGATACCCGGGAACGAGTTCAGATGGCCACCATGTCCGAACCGGTTGCCGTGCGGGTGGTGCTAAATAACGTCACCGCCGTACTGGAAAACGGCCTGGCACAGATGACCGCCGGAGAGGCCCTGTCGGCTCCCGTGCTGCGAGTGGAAAGCGAGAACTCGCTGATCTCGATGCTGCGAGCGGATCAGGCACTGGTCACCATGAGCGGGCCACTGGAGATGCGTGACTGGCAGGAGCGGCTTCACTGGCAAGGGAGCCACAATTATCTGGACGTGACCGGCTCCTGGTGGGAAATCTCCGCTCAGCGATCACTGTCGATGCCCAATCGACGCTACAACGCCGCCGACTGGGATCTCCAGTGGAACAGCATGGGGGGGACGATCATTGATCGCAATGTCTACGAGTCCAGCGAACCCTGGGAGAACGCCGTCTTCCATGAAATCGAGGCCGAGGCGTTCCACCTGTACTCGCAGCCCGGCGTCTATAAGGCCCCCGAAGGTGCGGACGGACGACACGCGGGGATCGACTGGTCCCAGCCTCGCTTGCCGAAGCGGTTTCCCGATTTGTAATACTCACCGCGAATTTTCGAACCGCAGATCAACCCGAGATTCACCTTTACCGGATTTCCCGCGTCCACGAATACTGCAGAACGAACCAGCGATCGCCCCCGCCGAAGCTTGCGAACGGCCCGAATTCGGCCTCGCCGAGTCCTGAAGCACACCGCTGACGTTGCCCCTTTTATGGAAAACTCTGCCCGCCCCCTTGAGTCAGTGGTCTGGGCGACTCATCGTGAGTGAATCCAAAGAATCCTCCCTCTTCCCACAAGTGACTTGAGTCTCGATGTGAGGCACGGCTGGCCAGCCGTGGATGTGAGGTGAGGGGTAAATACCATTCGGGTCACCGATGATGGGGAGGACGCACTCCGCTGGGGGGCATCGGTAGAACGGGGTCCGGTCATTCGGGCAAGTTAAACTGTGCGCTCGGTATCGCAGATTCTCACGTCCTTCCGGGAGAATCGCGATAACTGACGCATCCAGACACCGGTGACACTCGGAAACGGTCTGTCCGTTTCGGGTGTTCGTCTCGATCTGGGAAAGCGACACCCTCCATGAACGGTCAGCACTCCTCCGAAGCGGTGCCCGCTGTGTTACCGCCCCGCGTACTCAAATTCCTGGCTCGCGTCGGGCAGGCCCGAACCGGTTCCATACTCGAAGTGGGGCCGTTGCGTGCCGCGGCGATCCACGATTGGCAATCGGTGGGTTACCAGCCCCTGATTCTGACCGATACGGCCCCCTCGACCCCGGCTCCCAGTGAGCAGGTTCTGATTGGGGATGTCGCGGGTGGGATGCCCGTGGCTGCACATTCGGTGGAAACGGTTGTGGTTCGATCGGCTCGCACGTTTGACAAGGGACTGGACACTCCCGAATCGCTACTGGGGGTCGCCAACCTGCTGTCCTGTCTGAAGGCCCAGCGTTCACTGCTGGTGGTGGGATTGGCCGGTCACGATTTCACGAACTGGCGCTCACTGGTCGGCGGACTGCCGGTCAAGGTGTCGGATGTCAGCTACCGCGATGGATTGGGCTGGTGGCTCGGCCTGCAATTTCTCAAAGGCAGCCCTCAGGTCCAGCTGTCGGCCCTTCGCCTGGAGATTGGCCAGGATCTGATCAGCCGCCTTCAGTGGCATCGCCTGGTTCGTGAATTGATCCTGAAACGGTCCAGCCATCGCGCTGCAGCATAACCCACACAGGAACTCCGCAACGCCCCGTGACTTCACGGGGCGATTGCATTGGCGGCCCCCCAGGGGGGGTCAGTCCGTTGAAAGATCCCCGTGCAGGTACAGGTCATTCCCCAATGATTGCCAGTGGGCGTGGGACAACTGCAACACATCGGCCATCCGTTCGGGACCGAGGCCGCCGACCGGAGTTGGGGCCAGTTTGCCGCCGATGATCTTGGGGGCCACAAAGACATGGAATTCCTGCGCGAGCGCGCCATCGAGCGCCGCTCCCAGCAATTCGCCCCCCCCCTCCAACAACACATGCGTCATCTTCCGGCGTCCCAACTCACGCAGCAGAACCACCAGTGAGGGGCGGTGGGAGGTGGCCTCTGCCGGTAATTTCAGGACTTCCACACCCGCCGATTGCAGCTGCCTCACGGCCTCTTCCGGGGCCATTGGGCCGACAGCCACCAGGGTAGGAATTTCCCGGGCCGTTCTCACCAGCTGACAGTCCCAGGGAGTTCGAGCCCGAGAATCGAGGATCACGCGAGTCGCCACCCGTGGCCCGGCGGGACGGGCCGTTAGTTGGGGGTCGTCAGCCAGAACCGTTCCGATTCCGACGACGATGGCATCGCATCGACCTCGTAACTGGTGAGCCATGGCTCGCGAGAATTCATTGGAGATCCACTGCGACTCCCCCGTACGCGTTGCGATCTTGCCATCCAGGCTCATCGCCCACTTGGCGTGAACCCATGGCAGCCCTTGTCGATGCAGTCGAACGAATGGAGCGATCAGTCGTCCGGCTGCGATCTCACAGACGCCGACCTGAACGTCAATCCCAGCCGCTCGCAGTCGGGCGATCCCCTGCCCGTTGACATGCGGTGCGGGGTCACCGGTGGCGATGACAACGCGACGGATACCGGCGGCGATCACCGCATCGGCACATGGTGGAGTCTTGCCAAAATGTGAGCACGGCTCCAGGGTGCAGAACAGCGTGGCTCCCCGAGCGTTCTCCCCCGCCATCGCCAGAGCGTGGATCTCGGCATGCGGCCCACCGTACTTCTGGTGCCAACCCTCGCCGCAGAGCTGCCCCGCCTGACTCAGAATGACCGCCCCCACCGGTGGGTTGGGTTCCACCGAACCAAGTCCCCGCACTGCCAGCTGCAATGCATATTGCATGACAGCTGTTTCCGATTCGAAGGCGGGGGTGGCGGTGTGCATCTGGGTCAGGGCGGAGGGATGTTCCAACATCAGGCTCAATGGATCGAGGTATACACCCGAAGCGGATCGGAGTCGACCACCACAGACGATATGATACGTATCCAGCCGGGAATCCCCCGCTGAAATGTCCGCTCCAACGGATGGTGTCTCATGCCGGGTGAGTTCTCGCTGATTGACTGGATTCGGCAGCAGACGCTGGCCTCCCCTGCGGTTCCGGTCGGGATCGGTGACGATGCGGCGTTACTGATGATCACTCCGGGTGAAGAACTGTTAGTCACGACGGACATGCTGATGGACGGTCGGCATTTTCGGGTTTCGGAAACGGCTCCCGAGCTAATCGGGCGAAAAGCGATGGCCGTTAATCTCAGCGACATCGCAGCGATGGCCGGTCGGCCCCTGGCGGCGTTCGTCAGTTGGGCCCTGCCGCGATCCGGAGGCCGGGCCCTGGCGGAAGGTCTGTTCCATGGACTGCACCAGATGGCTCAAGAATATGGAGTCTCCATCGCGGGTGGTGACACGAACAGCTGGGATGGTCCGCTGGTGATCAATGTCACCCTGATCGGCGAAACCGTACAAGGCCGCCGCGTCTTGCGAAGTGCTGCGCAGCCGGGTGACCAGATTTATGTCACGGGCCCGCTGGGAGGCAGCCTGACCCATCGACATTTGACATTTACGCCTCGACTGCAAGCTGCTCGGGAGCTGGCACAACGTGTCGATCTGCATGCGATGCTGGACCTGAGTGATGGTGTGGCGTCCGATTTGCGGCATATTTTGCGGGCCAGTGATGTGGGCGCGACACTCATCGCGGAACAGATCCCGGTACATTCCGATGTCTCGCCGAAACTGACGGCCCCCCTGCGAATTCAGCACGCACTGACGGATGGCGAAGACTTCGAGCTGTTGTTTACGGCTCCTGCAATCTCGCCTGAAGTTCTGATTCAGCTTCGAGATTTGAGTGTTGACTGCTATTCCATTGGGACGATCCGTTCAGCCCCCGGCTGCACCCTGCGGTTGGGGGGACAAGAGGGGCCGTTACCTGTCGGTGGGTGGGAACACAGTATCGATTGAGTTCGCTCTCCTGGGTCTGTGGCTCCTATCGGGTAAACCTTGACGATTCCGGGGAGTCTGAGCGGCTTAATCGATAACGGTGTTCCGAAAACTCTGACGATGTTCACTATTGAAACTCATGAACGGGACAGAGCGTTCGTGTCGAGAAATCTCCAATTTGCGTGACGGGGAACCGATTCCAGACCGTAGCTCCTCTGCCACGTCGCCTCGGCCGTCGGATACTGTCTATGTGGAAATCGATTCTACGCTTTCGACCAGCTGGCGATCATCGCCACAACCTGTGGGCCTCCACGGCGGTCGTGATAACATTGCTGGTCTTCCACTGGAGCACCGATCCGGATGCCTGTGGCAGTGACCCGGTATCATCGGTGCGTCCATCGGCGCGGTTCCTGCTGCCTCAGGTGACCATCGCATCCACGACAACGGTGGTTCAGAGCGTAGGTGAGCCCGTTCCGTCGGGAACGAGTGAGACGCCTTCAACGGAACCTGCGGCGCCTCGTATGCCTGGCGCGGAACCGCTGACCGGTCGCTGGGCTCTGGAGTCCAGTCTCTCGCTGCTGGAATTGGGTCGTGAACGTCTCCAGAAGATGTCGGGATACTCCGTGACCTTCGCCCGGCAGGAGCGGATCGATGGCGAATTGCTGGATCCCCAGACGATCAAGCTCAAAGTGCGGCACGAACCGTTCAGCCTCTACATGAAGTGGACCGAAGGGGACAAAGGCCGCCAGTTGATCTATGTCCATGGCCAGAACGAGGGCCAGGTACTCATTCAGCCCGGCGGTTTTGTCGGACGGGCCACCGGAGCGTTGCCATTCGCCCCCGATCATCCCAAAATCCTGGCCGAATCGCGTTACCCGGCGACCATGGCGGGCTTCCTGGCGATGACGGATACGATCGCCCAGCATCATCGGGATGACCTGAAACTCACCCAGGGAGGCCTGTCGGAAATTCGCGGTGACCAGTCGTTCGAAGAGCGTCCGTGTTACCTGACCACCCTCTGCTATGAAAACGAGACGATCAACCCCATCTATCGCAAATCGATGATCTACATTGACAAGGAATTGTCGATCCCCGTTTGCGTCCGAAACTACACCTGGATCAAAGGCCAGAAAGTGGTCGAAGACAACGAAGAATCCTTGATCGAATCGTACAGCTTCACGGGAATGGAAGCGGCCGTTCAGCTGTCTGACAATGATTTTACGAAGTCACAATACAAGATGCGGTAGCCTTCCCGGGGCACCGGTGGATGACCCGTGCCCCTCGCTCGACGCGAGCCTGCCATGTTCCGCCCGGAGAGTCCGTCCCGCCCCGTTGAACGCAGCCTGCTGGTATCGCTGGCGTTCTGGTTCTGTCTGCTGACAGCGGCCTTTCTCTTTGGCAGCGTGGCCCTGGCATCCAAGCTCGTGATCTGGCATGAATTGGAATTGGAAGCCACGGACCAGCAGCAACAACTGGTCACCCTGGAGCGGCAAGTCCAGCATCTGGACAAGATCGTCCACTCACTGGAACACGACAAACACTTTCAGGCGGAAATCGCCCGTCGGGAAATCGGTAGCACGACTGCCGGGACCGAAATGGTCATCGTCGATCCCAGCTTACAGGTCGACATCCGCCTGCCTCCTATCGAGTCTCCCAACATCCCGCTGATCGTGCCGTGGTACGTGCCAGTTCTCAGGTCACTGGCGGTGGCCTCTCCTTGGCGTCGACGACTGCTGTGGATGGCCGCCGGGCTGTGTGTCGTGGCGTTCACCATTTTGAGAGATCGCCAGGGAGAGACCGTGAAATCGACCGCTCACCGATCGAGCCCGCAATAGGCCCCCTCCCGCCGTCAACCCAGCTACGCCTGATCGGGCTCTTCCAGATACGTATAGCCGTCGAGCCCTTCTTCAATGAATTTGACGTACCGTCCCGCCTCGGCGTGGGTGATGCGTCCCTCGCGAATGGCCAGGTCGATCGACAACTGAAGCCGGTCGATCAGATCGCGGCCCTTGAACTGCACGTAGTCCAGCACTTCGTTGACGGTCTCCCCCTTGAGGATCTGGTTCAGTTCCACTTCCCCGGAGGCGTTCAAGTCAACATGCACCGCGTTGGTGTCACCGAACAGGTTGTGCAGATCACCGAGAATCTCCTGGTACGCACCAATCAGGAACGCCCCCAGGTAGTAATGGTGCCCGTCATACGGATGTAGCAACAGCGTTTTTTTTACATCCCGCTGGTCGATAAAGGTGTCGATCTTGCCATCGGAGTCACACGTGATATCGCTGATCACCGCGTGCCGCGTGGGCTGCTCATTCAGCCGATGGATCGGCATCACGGGAAACAGCTGCTTAATGGCCCAACTGTCGGGTAACGACTGAAACAGCGAGAAGTTGCCGTAGTAGGTGTCCGACAACATCCGATCAAGCCCCAGGAGCTCTTCGGGTGTATGATCCAGTTCCTCGACCAGTTTTCGAATCTTGTGAATGATGGCAAAGAACAGATTCTCGGCAATCACCCGCTGATCAAGAGGCAGATACCCCGCACTGAACAGAGTGGTGGCCGTGTCGAGAGCTTGAAGAGCATCGTGGTATGTTTCGAGTACGTTCCGCGCGGTGGCCTCCTGATAGGTAATCAGCAGATCGTGTAGCGGTTGTTCGTGCTCCTCCGGCATTTCGGAGGGAATCTCGGTGACTTCCCCCTGAGTGGTCACCCCCAGCGTTCCAAACACCAGCACGCTGTGAAAGGCCGCTACGGCTCGCCCGCTCTCGGTGATGATGTTCGGATGTGGCACGCCGACTTCGTCACACACGGTCTGGATGTGATAGATCACATCGCTGGCATATTCCTGCCAGGTGTAGTTCATGCTCGATTCGAAGTTGGTCTGCGACCCGTCGTAGTCGATTCCCAGCCCGCCTCCGACATCCAGGAATTTTAAGCCCGCTCCCCGCTTGGCCAGATCGGCATAAACGCGGATGGCCTCGGTCACGGCCCCCTTCACTTGCCGGATGTTGGTGATCTGGCTGCCGAGGTGGAAATGCAGCAACTGGAAACAGTCGGTCATGCCGAGGGTTTCCAGCTTCTGGTAACACTTCAGGAGTTCGCTGACGGTCAGTCCGAACTTGGATCGGTAGCCGCCCGAAGATTGCCAGCGTCCCGATCCCCGTGTGGCCAGCTTGACTCGCATGCCGATCTGCGGACGCACGCCGACACGTTCGGCATATTTCAGGACCAGATCGAGCTCTGACATCTTTTCCACGACGGGGATGACATTCCGCCCAATCTTCTGGGCCATCATCGCCATCTCGATGAATTCGTCGTCCTTGAAACCATTGCAGATCAGCGGTGTGGTGGTATCCGCCAGAGCAATCACGGCCATCAATTCCGGCTTGCTGCCCGCTTCCAGGCCGAAACCCAGCGGACGTCCGTACTCGATGATTTTCTCGACGACTTCCCGCTGCTGGTTCACCTTGATCGGGTAGACACAGCAGTATTTTCCCTTGTAGGCGTGTTCCTCGATAGCCTGCTGAAAGACATCATGGATCTCCTTGAGACGGTCTTTCAGAATCCCGTTAAAGCGAACCAGAATCGGGAGGTCCAGCCCCCGCTGTCCGAGCCGGTCAATGAGCACCTTCAGATCCAGTTTTCGCAGCGGATCGCGATCCGGGTGGACGAAGAGATGACCGTTCTCTCCCACCGAAAAATAGCCCTTACCCCACCGTGGGACATCGTACCAGTCACTGGAGTCATCGCTGGTCCAGCGGTCGGCGGGTTCAATCATTCAGGACGCTCCGGGAAACGGGACATTCTCGCCGCCGTACGGAGAGCCCTCCCACAGCGAGCACAGAATCTACCCGCGACAGAAGACGAATTCAAATCGCGTCGAGAGGTTCGCATGAAATACAGTCGATGACTGCATGAACATCGATCACCGGATTCGCCAGACCTTTCGAAGCACGTTTTGCATTGGCCCCGCAATCCCAAGGGGCGAACGGTTACTTAGCCACCTGCGGATTGTACCCCGGGGCGGCCAACCAGTTCTTCAGGCTGGCTCCGTCTTCGGTATTCCAGATGCGAACCTCGCCATCGTAACTACCAGTCGCCAGGCGGTTCACCGGACTGAAGCTGACCGCGTACACCCAGTCGCCGTGACCGGCGAACTGTTTGATCTGGGCCGCATCGTTCGCATTGTGCAGCCGCGCGGTTTTGTCCGCCGAACAGCTGAACACGCGGTTATCAGCCAGCACCTGAATTCGAAAAACCGCACCGCCGAAGCCGCCGATCTCGCGAACCTGCCCCGCATCCGCCGATTTCCAGACGCGCATGCGGTTGTCCCCACCCCCTGTAACCACATGGGCATTATCAGCCAGCCAGCCCACGGTGTAAACCACATCTCCGTGCGTGTTAAAGGTGGTTTGAGCATCACCCGTCTTGGCATCGAACACCTTGGCGGTCTTGTCTCGGCTGGCACTGGCCAGCTTGGTGCCATCGGGAGACCAGGCCACATCCATAACCCAGTCGGCATGGTCTTCGATGACCAGCTGCTCGGCGTATGTCGCGGCGTCAAACACCCGAATCGACCGGTCCGCCCCGCTGGCCGCCAGACGAGTTCCGTCTGCGCTGAAGGCAACTGAGAAGACGGCGTCTTCAACCGTGACTAAATCGGCGAGCAAGGCTCCGTCCGCGACTTGGAAGACTTTCACCTCGCCGACCTGACCGGGAGTGCCCCCCGCGATCGCGATCCGCTGTCCGTCCGGGGTGAAGGCAATGTCGTGGACCCGCTCAGCCACGTTGGTGATCCGGCGAACCAAGGCACCATCCGCCGGGTTGTACAGCAAGACTTCATGATATCCCGAGGAAGCCAGCAGCGTGGCATCACCATTCAGCGCCACCGCCGTGACCGGCACCGCCATCGGGTACGCCTCGGGAGCTGCGGGCTGGACGGCCTTGGGCATGACCTTAATCAAGGCTGCATTGGGATCAATCCCCGCGTCCAGCTGAGCCCCCAACGAGACCCACTTGGCAATCATGTCGATCTGTTCCTTGGCCAGCGGATCGGCATCCTTGGGCATGGAACCGTCACCCACTTCACGGCACAGGTTGCAGTCGAGCTTACCCGGTTCGATCGCCGGTCCGGACTCTCCCCCCTTCATGAGCGAGGCAAACGACTCCATATTCAGCCGCCCCTTGGCCATCCGGGCGTTGTGACAGGCGATACACCGCTTGTGAAAGATGTGGGCGACTTCCCGGCTGAACGAGACCCACTGCCCCATCTCGGTCAGCGTGGATTCAACGATCCGCTGCTTGCCCAGCCAGTCGTCACGGGTAGCCTTCAGAGTGCCCTGGGTCGCGGCGACTTCGGTCCGAACAGCCACCAGCGTCTGGTCAACTTGTGCCAGCGAGGCCATTGCGGCAGACATCGTCTGCTTGGTGGCGTTGACCATCTCGGTGGTCTTCTTCGCCACGGCATCGGCATCCACGGAAGCCTTGGCCGCAGTTTCGGCTGCGACCTTCGCCGCATCGGCCTTCTTCTGGGCCTCGACCAGCGCAGCAACAGCGTCGGTGTTTCCCTTGTCAGCCACGACTTTGGCTTCGTTGGCCTTGGTCAACGCTTCGTTCTGGGTCACCAGCGTCTTCTCGGTCTCGGCCAGTGTTTTGGTGGCCTGTTCCAGTTCGCGTTTCAGCTTCAGCAGCTGTTGCTCAACCTCATTCAGTTTTGTCGCGGAGGCTGTCGCGGCGGCTTCAGCAGCAGCACGCTGCTGCAGGGCGGATTCGGCTGCGGCCTTTTGCTCCGCCAATTTCTGCTCGGGTGTAGGGGCGGGCGGAGGGGTGGGCTCGGCCGGTTTTTCCGCAGCGGGCTTTTCTTCAGCGGGCTTCGTTTCAGCCGCCGGAGGAGCCGGTTCTTCAGGCTTCGTTTCCGGAGTGGGCACGGCGGGCGCTGCCGGAGTATCCTCCGCCCGCAGCTGAGGCTCCAGCCCAACACCGCAGGCCGCAACGCATGACACCAACAACGCCCAACAGCCCAGGAGGTTCCGACTCATGGTTCATTCTTCCATCAAGGCAGGTTTCGCAGTGAATCCGTTGACGGATCTAATCAGTGAGGAAACGGCCCTCGTTGATCGATCCGCCGGACACACCGCGAATGTATGGCAGGAGTGAGCCTCTCATCGACGCCCACCGATCCATCAGAATCGTTGCATGACTCACTAAAGTCAAGCTGGTGAAGATGCTTCGACATTAAGGCTTGTGCTTGATCGGCAAGGCTTGCGGGCAATCTCATCGAAAATTGCCGATGGAATGGAATTGCTCAGTTGAATCCATTGGGCCCCCGCAATATCATTCCCGCCCCACCAACCGAGCAATCGGTTGGTGACACGTGCAGCCCACGTGGCGGAATTGGCAGACGCGCTAGCTTCAGGAGCTAGTGAGGTTACACTCGTACAGGTTCAAGTCCTGTCGTGGGCACTCCAGATGGCGAAAGGACTTACGGCGAATGGCCGTGAGTCCTTTTTTCATGGGTGAGGCGGTTGGGGGGCAAATTGGGGGGCAAAATTGGATTTACATTGGACCTGAACCGCTTGCCGTTCGGACGAGAATGTCGAGCGGAGGTCGAAACATGGCATGGTTGGAAAAAAAGGGGCAACGGTTCCTCTTGGTCTTTCGATTGAACGGTTCGCGGTACAAGAAGCTCCTGGACCTAACAGACCGCCGGGAAGCAGATGCGATCACCGCCAAGGTGGAACGCCGCATTGAAATGTTGGAACGCGGCGAGTGGCAACTGCCCGACCCGTCGAATGTGGCCGACTCGCTGATCGGCGAACTCGCTC
>QWPB01000146.1 GCA_003671275.1 Planctomycetota bacterium
AGGGCCGCAATGTGTGTTCCCTCAGCCCCAAACTCCAGTTTGGGTCTGCATATTCCCGAAGCTCCGCTTCGCCGCGTGCTGGCCGCCCCCCCTCTTGCAAACCGGACTCGCGATTGACGATTGAAACCCATCCTGACATGCGGGGAACAAGCCCTGCGTAGCTCGGCGAAGCAGAGCTTCGAGGATATGCGTGACCAAGCCGGAGCTTGGTTACAAGAGTTCCAATCTGATTCACCCTGCTGTAAGATCACCCATCGTTTTCGGTTGCCCCGTTCCTTGGAGTCGTCTCGTGTCACCCCAGCCGCGATCGACATTTTGGATTGTGACGACGCATGTCCTGACATCGGGGTTAGCCATCCCGACAGTGGTGGGACTCGGCATCATGGGGATCGCCCATCTAGCAAAGATTCATCCCCCGTTTTCACCGCTGACCGAGTTGATAGTGAGCTTGGCAAGCATGTTGCTCGGCACCGGCGGGGGAGTGCTGTATTCCCTCCATTTCATCCGGCGAAACGCCGTCCACGAGCACTGGCCAAGCTGCATCACTCCCTCCCTGATCACCTATGGGGTGTTGGCGGCACTGGGACTGGCGCTCAGCATTTGGCAATCCAATCCACGAACTCCGGAGGCCATTGGAATTCGTGTACTCGCGACCTTGGTCGGCATGGCGGTGTTCGCAGGGCTGACCGCGTCTGGCCTGAATCAAATGTCCCGCGATGCGGTCACGGCCGTGGGCACTGCGGAGACTGCGCCGCCCGAAGCTGACCCCCGCGCACGGAAAATTCACCCTCGACTTCTGGGAAGCGGCGTTGGCTTTGTGATCGGCTTTGCGGTGGGAGTCGCGATCGCGGTGTTCGGCCTGGGTAATGGAGGCGTCGCCAGAATCGAATGGGATCTCGCGCTCTTCGCCGGAGGTTTCGTAGGCATCCTCGGGGCACTCCTGGGACTGGCCTCTGGTCCCATCAGAGGCATCTGAGCAAGGTCGGCCGGCTGTGCCTGATCGGCGGGATGGCCTCAGCGTTCTATCAGTCCCAAACCGGAGCTTTGGAACGAGATTAAAGGAGTTGCACGGATGACCGATATCGCGGGGTTGCGGCGGCTGCGAGAGGAGCGGTTCTTTGGCGACTGGGATGAGTTTCTGGAGGCCGAGCGTGCGCTGAGTGGCACAGGTTGACTCGCTCTGGAGCCTACCGGTGTGCCTTGGCACAAGAAGTTACCCGGAGAACGTTCGTTCGTGCAACAACCTCTTTCGGCTCCGCTGCCCCGGTAGCCCCCAGCGGCCACCGGGCCACCCCCGCCAGACATCGCCTGGAATGTCTGGGCTACCCCGCCTGAGCTCTAAATGAGGGCGGCTAGAAGGTGCCACTGCTGGCTGGCCCAGCAGTGCCCGCAGGGTGCGGGAAGTCGGGAGAACGTGACATGGGAAACCCCGGACTCCCACCGGAAGTCTATCTCCGCAGAGTGGTCCCGGCTGAATCGATGGGGACACTGCGGGGGTAACGGCAGCGGGAGTAGTTCTTCGCCGTGGGGCTCTCTCCCTCTGTCGGTGGAACCTGAAACCGTGCCTCACTGGACCCGTTCCTTTTCCAGAAGCACTTCCCCGATCGAGCGTCCGGCACAGCTTATGCAACTAATTGTCTCGGATCGCACGGATGGGGCCGACCGGCTGGAGCGTGGCCAGTGAAATCACTGGTTCCGGCGAACGAGGGCCTCGTGATCTTCATTTTCCGCCGCGGACTTGCGGGGCGGATTCGCTGGTGCTGTGTGTCGTTTTTACAAACTGCCGATCGGCAGCTTTGTAAGAATGACAACAGGCATGGAGGCTCGGGCCCATGAATTTTGCTGCCACATTTTATCTGCTGTTCATGGCGGCCCTGGGGGCTGGTTCCCGAGGATATGTGCTGGAATTCAGCGGTGCTGGGTGTGTCCCCTGTCAACAGGTGGCCCCCATCATTTCCAAGCTCGAACGTGAAGGGCTGGCGATCCGAAGTGTGGATTTCAACCAGGAACGGGAACTCGCCCAGCAATACCATGTCGACCGGCTTCCGACGTTCATCCTGATTGTCGATGGACGCGAGATCGAACGAGTACAGGGAGCCCGAAGCGAAACCGAGATCCGCCAGATGCTGGCGAAGATTCCAGGGGCCCCCCGCCGCAGCAGCAGTCCACTGGAGATCCAGCTGGGGTCAGCCGCCCCCCTGCCCCGCCCGGAAGTCAAAGAGACCGCTGAACCTCGCCCCTCGAAACCCGGGATCAATCCCAAACCGGGTCTGGGTATGTGGCCGTTCCCTGGCGGCAAGAAATTGAACTTGCCCGCGATGGAAGCGCGCGGCAACAATGCCGAACCCTCGGCTCCCGTCGCCTCTACCGACCCGATGAAAAGCAGTGCCCGGATTCGCGTCATCACGGGTAATTCGCTGGTTCGCGGCTCCGGAACGGTGATCGAAAGCCTGCCCGGGAAATCCACGCTCATCACCTGCGGACATATTTTCCGTAACGCGCATGACTCCACAAAGGTCGAAGTCGACCTCTTTGAAGCGGGGGTTCCCAAAACATTCGTCGCGTCCATCGTGGGCTATGACCTGAATGCGGATGTGGGGCTGATCACGATTCCGACCGCTGATCTCTTTCCCGCCTGCCGCCTGGCCTCAGAAACAGACACCCTCCGCAAGAGCGACACCGTATCGAGCATCGGTTGCAGCGGAGGAGAAATCCCGACTCGGGAACAAGTGCGTGTAACCGCGATGAATGAGTTCGAAGGCCCGGAAACTTTCAGCTGCACCGGTGTGCCCGTTCAAGGACGCTCGGGAGGAGGACTCTTCAATGAACAAGGGCAACTGGTCGGCGTTTGCTTTGCAGCCGACAAGAAGGGCCAGGGGGGCGTTTACTGTGGCCGCGCTCCCATAGTCGCCCTGCTTCAGAAGTACAGCTTCGACCACTTGATTCCGTTGGCTTCGGAATCTCTGGCAGAGCAGACGGAGGTCATTCCCGGCGAAGCGGCGGCCCCCTGGGCGGACAACAACAACCCGCTGGGAGTTTCACAGCCCGCTGTCGCGTCGCAACCGGAGAAGCCAGCTAGCCCCCCGGCGGAACATTCACCCCCCTCGGTAGATGAGTTTGCAGCGGGAGACGCCGAGGTCGTGATCCTGATCAAGACCCAGACGCCGGACGGCCCTCAGAACAAAATCATCCTGCTCCAAAAGCCCAGCCGGACATTCTTGAAATTCGTCGAGGGTGAAGTCTCCAGCCAGGATACACCTGTCTCCCGCCAGTCAGGGCAATCTTCCGCGGACCAGCTGCTGCCGACAGGGCTGGAGTCGTTCCGCAACACGCATCCCAATCCACAGAGACCGTAACGAGCAACGAGCGGCTCTCTGAACTGGGTATGTGGGGAGCGGCGCCCCACTCGAGTGCATCGTCCATGCGAAACCATCGGGATCAGCCGGCACGCGATAGCGTCCGGTTTCTTGGCGGAAACCATGGGCTGACGCCCCATGGCTGATGGGATTCCACCAGTAACCTTTCGCTTGGATGCAGCCTTGGCCAGCGCTGGTCGATCCATCCATTCAGATGGGAAACCCTGGAGTACCGTCGGTAGCGAGCCGTAATGATCGGCAAAATTGAGCAAAAATCGCGTTCCAAAAAGAAAGAATGGGGGGGAAATACCGGCAAGATGCTCCCGGAAAGGGCTGAATGCCGCCGTTTTCTCCGGTTTGCCTCATGAGTTCGCAGAATCTTTGCAGACACGAAAACTTTCTTGTTGACAGTGCGTTCCGATACCCGAAAAATCAGTGCTGCTCGGACAAGCCCCACCCCAACTCCCCAAGACGCGATACCACATGCTGAATTCCCATCGAATTCCATCCATCGTGTTTCATGGGTTAGTTGATGTTCTGACGCGAGGCCGAACCTCTTGCGTTGGAATAGCGTCCTGGAATGGGACGGGCTGTGCTGGGTAGCCCGGTGCCGTGTGCGCCCGGGAGATCGTCCTGCCAAGGCTGGCTGAAGAGCGGACAGAGTGTTCACATAGAGAGAGAGGGGAACTGATGGATTTCCACTTTGAGGTCGACCCGGATCTTGATCTGGCTATCGGCACTGAGCTGAGTTTGGACGAAGCCGAAGGCGAATTCGAACTCGAAGACTTCGCCGCGCTGGGGATCGACCCTTGCTCGCCGACTCCGGCCAAACCGGGCTCGGAAGAGAAGGTGCGTGTACTGGCAGCCCGCTACGCTGCTGGTGTTCCCCTGTGGCATGATTCCGACTGCTACGACCATGGACCGGTCGATCCTTCATTCATGGACGAAGAAGAGTCTGATGAACTGGATCTGGACGTGGTCGCCGACGACGACTTCTAGGCCGCCGGGAGCAGGAAGCTCCTGATCCTCGCCTGCACGTCTTTGCTCGCGATCTCTTCGCTCGCGACCATGCGTCTGAGTCAGTACCAGAGTCATCCACCGGGGCGCCCAACCAGGAAGGTTAGGCCCCGGTTTTTTCTTGCGCCTGGCCGATACGGCGACTGATTTCATTCGCAGCTATTAGAGCCATATCAATCTGCGTGAGGCGAAGTTCCTCTCACGCCAATACCCCGAGGCCCCTCCTCACCGCAGGCAGAATCGGTAGTAGACCTCGGTGGCGAGTTCCAGCTCATCGATCGCCAGCCACTCGTCCTTGGTGTGGGCCTGTAAGATCGAACCGGGACCGAAGACCACGGACGGGACGCCAAACGAGGCAATCGTGGACGCATGCGTGCCGTAGGGGACGCCGATCTTCTGGTGGGGCCCCGCCACCTCGGCGACGACGGACAGCAGTTCATCCGCCAGCGGGCCGTTGTCCTCATCGCCCAGAGCCCGGCTGACAATGTAGGCCGGTTCCATTTCGATCTCGAAGTCCAGGCGTGGTCGCAACCAGTCCCCCAACTGGTCGATCACGGCCACCGGGTCTTCCCCAGGCAGGACGCGACGATCGATCTCGATCGTGCAACAGTCGGGCACAACGTTTACACTTTGCCCCCCCGTAATCCGTCCCACGCTGAGTGTGGCCGGACCGACCAGCCGATGGGGCGGATTGATCCCCCGCACGATCTCGGCGAACTGTTCCAGTTCAGCGAGGACTCGCCCCATGCGGTAAATGGCGTTCACCCCATTACGGGGTTCGGAACTGTGACAGGCCCGCCCGCGCGTGATGATCCGCCAGCGTGTGGCTCCGCGATGAGCGACAACGGCATCCAGATTGGTCGGTTCCGCAATGAGGGCGACATCCGGCGTACGGCGAAACGGGTTGGCATGACCTCGGGTCCAGGCAGCACACAGGGCCTCGATCCCGACCTGAGTATGCTCCTCGTCACAGGCACACGTCATCACGACGTTCGCCGCTCCTGCGGGCGACTCTTTTACAAGGCGGGCAAACGCCGTCAGCATGGCGGCCAGACCGCCCTTGATATCGCACGAACCGCGTCCGTAAATCTTACCTTCCGCAATGGTCGGGGAGTACGGCGGGATCGTCATCCCATCCACCGGAACCGTATCCAGGTGGGCATCCAGCATCACCGTGCGCTGGGCACCGGGACTCTCGAAGTACCCGACAACGTTCGGACGTCCCGGAGCAATCTCGGTGCGTTCACACCGCACGCCGAGATCGCGAAAGAACCCTTCGACAAAGTCGGCCAGTCGGCCTTCCAGGTACTCCGGCCCGGAAACATCCCGGCCCATCGGATTCTGACTGGGAATCGAGATCAACTGTTGCAGAAGGGGAAGCAGCATGGTGGGAGATGGGGTTAGAGATGAGTGGTCATTGAGGGGAGTGGTGAGAGTTTTCTCCCCGGCCGACTCTCGGCGACGCTGGCGGGGACGGAGGCGAATCCCCGATGACGCAAGACTTGGTTATGTCGATTCGCCCACAGAAAGCAAGTCCGAGGCTGCGCCGATCGGCAGTTTTCGCCTGTCCCCCGGATCACCTATACGGCATTTCCCTCTCGTCACCAATGAAACTCGGGAGTACACTAATGATTGCCGATCTAGCTAGTGGAGAGCTGGATTCGGCGGAATCGACCTGTCTGGGCGATTCGTACAAAACCGGCGCAAGGTGGGCGTCACATGACGTGGTTGAAATGGGGACAGACGAGTTCAGTCGCAACCCGAGGGTTGGGTTGGCTGCTGGCGATTCTGATGTTGCTCGGAAGCGGGGGAATCGCCCGCGCCCAGTTCGAGGAACTCGGATCGCCCGGAGAAGAGACTCCGCCAGCGCCTGCTGACTTCAGCATTAACAGCCTGCTCGAAGAAAAGGGACCATCGACGCCGTTTCCCCGGAAACGCGGCGAGCCGGAAGTCACTGCCTTTTTCTCTCCGCTGGGCGATGCGGCGGGTTCCGTTGTGCTGGCGATCACCGTCAAGCTCAAGCCCGGGGCCTACACCTACGATCTGGAACCGGTCGAAGGATTTCGCAAGAACACCAAAATCGTCATCGATCAACTGACGGGAGCGACCGCCACTGATCCCGCGTTCGCAACCGATCATCCCCCCAAAGTCGGTCCCGACATCAATCAGGACAACGCCATTCGCCGCAAGTTCCCGGACGAGGTGACCTTCCTCCAGCGGTACACCGTGGCAGCGGGTGAGACTCCATCGGCCAGCGGTCTGATCGACATGCTGATCTGCGACGGAGATTCGTGCGTCCCCCAAAAGATCGACTGGATGGCAACATGGGATTCCACAGCATATGCCGGACGACTGCCCGCCGCCTGGGACGGCAGCAGTGGCGGGTTCGAGGTAGAAGTTGAACAGACCGAGGTGGCCTCGTCACTGGGCTACAACCTGCTGCTGGCGTTCATCGGCGGAATCATCATGAACGTGATGCCGTGCGTGCTGCCGGTCATCGCGATCAAGGTGCTCTCATTCGTTCAACAGGCCGGTGAAAGCCGTTCGCGGATCTTCGCCCTGAATCTGGTGTACTCACTCGGTGTGATCGCCGTGTTCGTGGGGCTGGCCACACTGGCCGCCTTCTTAAAGATCGGGATGGGGGAACTGTTCCAGAGTGACCGATTCAACGTGGTGATGGCGGGCGTCGTCTTCGTGATGGGGCTGAGTCTGCTAGGGGTGTTCGAGTTTCAGATGCCGGGGGCCTTGGGCTCCGCAGGAGGCACTCACCGAGAAGGTCTGCCCGGAGCGTTCTTTACGGGCATGCTGGCCACGCTACTGGCGACCCCGTGTATTGGCCCGTTTGTGGGACCGGTACTGGCCTGGACCATTAAGCAGGACACGTCCGTCATTTACATGGTCTGGACCATGATGGGGCTGGGAATGGCGTCTCCGTACCTGCTGCTGGGGATGTTCCCGGGACTGATCGACTGGGTTCCACGACCGGGGATGTGGATGCTGCGGTTCAAGCAGTTCTGCGGATTCGTATTGATGGCCACGGTGATCTTCGTTCTCAATAGCGTTTCGCCGACGATGCTGATTCCCACGCTGGTCATGTTGCTGGGGCTATCGCTGGGCCTATGGATGATTGGCTCACTGTACGATCACTCCACTCCCTCCAATACCAAATGGAAAATCCGCATCGCCGCGTTGATCGTCTCCCTGCCACTGATCGGTTATGGAGCTGTGCAACACTTTGGACTGAACCAGATTGCCACCTCACTCCAAAAACTGTTTGGAGCCGAAGAACTACCGTGGGAAGAACAGGAGTTCACAGAAGCTCGGATGGTCGCCCTGAAAAAGGCGGGAACCCCCATGCTGGTCGACTTCACCGCCGACTGGTGTACCACCTGCAAGGGAAATGAACTGTGGGCCCTCAACACTAAGAAGACCGCCGCCTTTATCAAAGAACACAACATCGTTTGCCTGAAAGCCGACTTCACCAAAGAAAGCCCCGAAATCAAGGATCTGCTCGCCCGGTTTGGGGCCAGCGGTGTGCCCTTGACGGTGATCTTTCCCCCGGGAGCCAACAGCAAAGGAATCAAGCTGGACGGCGTCTTCAGCCAGTCCACCTTGCTGAACAAACTCGAGGGGGCATTTTCATCGACTCCGGAATCGAAAACCGCTGGAGTCGACAGCACGAGTGCCGAGTAGCGACTGAACCGCCAGCGACTCGCTGAATCGCCCCATCGCAGCTACTCTCCACCTGTTCCACGAGTGAGGGGCAGGTGATGCGACAATTCAGATGGGTAGTTCTCGCGGTCCTCGGGTGGGGTGCTTTGTCGCCATTCGGCCAGTGTGAGCCTGTCGCACTGCCGCGACTGGACCCCCAGACGGTCGGGCTCCATCCAGCCCGCCTGGCAATCATCGACCAGATCGTACAGGAAGGCGTTCGCGATCAGCGAATGCCCGGCGCGGTGGTCCTGGTCGGCTTTCGTGGTGGTATCGTCTACCGAAAGGCTTTCGGTAATCTCCAGTTGGAGCCGACCCCGGAGCCGATGACCATCGATACCGTGTTTGATCTGGCATCACTCACAAAGCCGATTGCGACCGCCACCAGCGTGATGCAGCTCTGTGAACAGGGCCGAATCACTCTGGATGCCCCGGTGTCCCGGTACCTGCCCGCGTTCGCTTCGCACGGCAAGGAGACCATCACTGTTCAACATCTCCTGACACACCAGGGCGGGCTGATCGCGGACAACTCCATCCAGGATTATGCCGCCGGGGAGACGCAGGCCATCGAACGCATCATGGATCTGACCCCACTCGCGGCCCCTGGCGAGCGGTTTATTTACTCTGATGTCGGCTTCATTGTCCTGGGAGAGCTGGTGGCCTCGGTGTCGGGACAGCCGCTGGACCAATATACACGTGAAGCGATCTTCACCCCACTGGGCATGCGGGAGACCATGTATCGTCCAACCGCCCTGCCCTGCGATCGATTCGCCCCCACCGAACAGCGAGACGGCCAGTGGCTGCGCGGCACAGTTCATGATCCCCGGGCGCATGCTCTGAGTGGCGTTGCCGGACATGCCGGACTGTTCTCAACCGCAGACGATCTGGCCCGCTATGCCCAAGCACTCCTCAACGGCGGCGAATGGGGAGGCCAACGGATTCTCAAGTCCCAAACGGTCGAGAGGATGACCGCTCCGCAAACCACCCCCGGAGGCATCCGGGGGCTCGGCTGGGACATGCGGACGGGTTACTCGTCAAACCGGGGCGATCTGTTTTCCGCAAGAGCCTGCGGCCATGGAGGGTTCACCGGAACCGGACTGTGGTTCGATCCGGAACTGCAGATGTTTGTGATCTTCCTCAGCAACCGCGTCCATCCCCACGGCGAAGGCAACGTGAACCCACTCATCGGTCGCATCGGAACCATCGCCGCAGCTGCGATTCGCGAGTAACGTAGCGAAATTCGTAAGAATTCCGCCGTGTCCTCCCGCTTCTCTGTGTGGCATATTGACACACATCTCGGGTGCCTGATAATGTACATCATGTCGCCATACGATCATCCTCAGTGGGGAGAGACCATCATGACCACAACCACCCGCAACGACGCCCGCATCAACGTCAGAATCTCCAGTGACCTCAAGCATACGATTGAGGAAGCCGCCGCTGCGCTGGGGCAATCGGTGAGTGAATTCACGATCTCGACCGTGGTCCGCGAGGCTCGGCAGGTTCTCAAGGAGTCGAAGGTCACTTGTCTCTCGAATCGCGACCGCGACTTGTTCCTGAAAATGCTCGACGACGTGGATCGCAAGCCGAACGCCGCACTCAAGGCCGCTGCAAACCGTTATCGGAAACAGCATGGTTAGTGCCGTTCCATCGCCTTGGTCGATCGAACCGTTTAACCGCCAGACGCAAGATCGGGCAGGTTTCGATTGTGGTGTTCCGGAACTTAATGACTGGATCGCCACGAAAGCCAGTCAGTTTGAGAAGAAGGACTTGGCTCGCATCTACGTTCTGGTAGAGACCGGACAGACGACGGTCAAAGGGTACTACGCACTCTCGACTCACACTGTGTCGTACACGGTCTTGCTGCCGGATCAGACGAAAGGATTACCTCGGATTGACCTGCCGGTTGTGCTGATTGGCAAACTCGCTGTGGATCGTTCCGTTCAGGGACAACGTTTGGGCGAACTCCTGCTGCTGGATGCCCTGCGTCGGGCGGAATACCTGGCCTCAAAGATCGGAATTCGAGCGGTCGAGGTAGACGCCATCGATGATTCTGCGAGGCGGTTCTATGAACGGTACGGGTTTCTCGCCTTGACGGACGATCCCCGGCATCTTTTCCTGCCGATGAGCGATATCCGCCAACTGAAGTTGCCACCGCTGTAGCCCTATTCGCAAGGGGCCGCGTCAGGAGCGACGCGAATGGTCTCGGAGTTCACGATGACGATGCCATCGACAAAGCTTCCTGCCTCCGTCACCAAGATGAATCCTCAATTGACTGCTCAAAGTCGCCAGAGAATTTCACTCGCTCTCTCCGAACCGCTGAGATAACATGCGTCACACATTCTTCCGATGATTCCAGAGAAAGTGATTCACACTGTCGGCATGTGCATTGGAGGGCGACTTGACAACAACTCAAAAGCAAAAGTTCTGCAACAACTGTGAACAGAATACATTGCATGCCAAGGATTCATTCAGCACTGGCTGGGGTTGCTTGCTGACGATACTGACAGGTGGGCTGTTTTTGCTACTTTGGGCACCGATAATCTTTCTGGACCTGGCGAAGTCCTATCGATGTCAAGTTTGTGGTCAGAAGAACTAGTGTAGTGTCTCTCATTTCCTTGGAATCACAGACATCGCACTTCCGAAGGATTCCGCTGTAAAGCGAGGCTTTTCCCCTGTCGCAATAAGCCCCCATCTGTTGGGGACACTACACTAGAGTTGCGTCATCACCGGGTATCCAGTCGCTTCTTTGGGTGTCAACTTTGCGGAGCAATATGAGGATTCAGTGGGACCGGTACTGCAGTTGGTAGAATGCAGAAGAACCGGCGGCTGACGCCTTGCCGCTCACGGTTTCTTTCCCTGCCTTTTTCGAATTTCGGATTTCCTGCTTCGATTTTCCCATAATGTCCCCGGCCTCTGCCGCGTCATAACTCCAGAACAGCTTACCAGCCCCCGTCAGGACCACGGATGGCTCAACCCGGCCACTCGCCGCTCAACTGGGTAGAAGAGGCTCTCGACCAGTTCGAGCAGCCGCTGCTGCGCTATGCGCTGCGGTTTGTGGGGCGGCCTGAACTGGCCCAAGAAGTGGTCCAGGAGACGTTCGTCAAGCTGTGCCAGTTGGACCGGTCAACGCTGACGGTCGGTCTGGGGCCGTGGTTGTATGCCGTCTGTCGGAACCAGGCGATCGATGTCCGTCGTAAGGAGTCCCGCATGTCGACCGTGATCGACCCCACCACGTACGAGCCGTCCGGGAATGGGCACTCGCCCGAGCATGCCGCAGCCGCCAAAGACTCGGGCGACTGGGTCATGCAGCAGCTCGACCGCCTGCCGGAGCAGCAGCAGGAGTGCCTGCGGCTGAAGTTCCAGCACGGGATGAAATACAGCGAGATCGCCTCGATCCTCGGCACGACCGCCAACCATGTCGGCGTGCAGGTCCATCTGGGGCTCAAGACATTACGTGAGAAGCTCGCCCGGCACGCCGAGAGCGAACGTTGAGTGTCGCCTTTCGCTCCGCGAAAGAGCGCTCTTTCGCAGAGCGAAAGGCGACACTTCCGTAGCGAACGGGGGACGTCAGTCCCCCGTTCCACAAGGGATTCACGACCGCTCACCAACTGCTGTCACTCCATTTCACTCAACCACGGAGGACTCACGTCCTCCGCTCGCTGGCCCCACTCAATACGAGGTTCCCATGTCCCACACTCCCGATGAAGCCCAACTGACGGCTTATCTCCTCGGCGAACTCACGCCCGAAGAAGCGGCCCAGGTCGAGGCTCAGCTGGCCGTGTCCGCTGCCCTCCGCGAGGAACTCGCCGAGCTGCGGCAGACGGTCAGTTCGCTCAAAGCAGCCCTCGCGGCTCAGACTCCCACCGCTGTGCCACCGATCGATCGCGATCGGCTGCACATGCTGTTGCAGTCGGCAGTGGTCGCCCCGGAAGTAGAACGGGCACATTTGCCCGTCCGTCTGGCTGCTCCCCTCACAGACAAGAATGTCTGTGCCCCTGGTCAACATGCCATCGCTCCGGGCCGCAGTCGTGGCTGGCTCGTCGCCGCAACGGTGCTGGTTGTGGGCGGTCTCATCGGGCTGAGCCAGTGGGAGACCAGGCATGGTACGACGCGCGATGGTTTGGCTCGCTCGGGGTTGAGACGTGCCGAACAGGAGGGCCTTCTCGCACGGAATCACGGAGCGGTCGCGACCAACGGTCTTGGCGGAATACCGCTGTCAGATGTCGAACACCTGAAACTACAAGTGGAGACGTCACTTTCACTGACAAAGGCGCGCGGAGCAACCACTCAACCTGTGGATACCTTGGCAGCAATCGCGCAATCCACACCAGCGGGTACGACGACTTACACAACCCAGGCCCCCAGAGCGAGTGTTAGATTGCGAAGCCATACAGTACGCAATGTTTCACCAGCAACGGTCAATGCGCCGGAAAGGGTCGTGGACTACTCCGAATCGGTAGACGGATTGGCCGCAACCGATTTCGGCACCACGGCTCTCGGGTTGGAACGCAGGTTTGTCACTGCGAGTGACGCCAAAGGATTGATGCCGGGGCAGAGTGTCGACAGGTACTTCTTCCAGTCTCCCCCGACCAGGGGCCTACAAGGTCTTGAAAAACAGCAGTCCTCATTCGGACGCCAAGCTGTGGCGAGACGGGAATTCGGACTCGATCTCTACGGTGATGTGCCAGAGTCGGCGAGAGGTGAGGGGTTCAAGGACAACTACGCTCGCTTCGGGTTCGAGACAGCTCGCGTGGATGGGCGGGGTGGTGTTCCGCTCGGATTCCGATTCAAAACACCACAGTCATCAGCACGAGGGCTCCAACGAGATGAAGGACTCACCGAACTGACTTCTGAGTCGCTGATTTTGACTGATGATGCCGGGCTGGTATTCGACGAAAAACTGTCCCGACTCGGCGACCGTATGTCGCTGTTCGATGTGGACGGAGAGGCTCAGCTCAATCGGGACAAAGACGATCTACTCATGCTCATGGTGACTCCCCGGATTATTGTCCAGGAGGAAGCGGAGTCCTTGGCGGAACTTGAATCGATGCCTGAGGCCAAGCAAGTGGCCCAGCTGCCCGCGCTGACCGTGGCCAACTACGAAAACGGTTTTGCCCAACTCGGGGCGGCTGTCAAAGGCTGGGGGGAATTCACTCAGCACTGGGGTGTCCAGCGTGACGAATCTCTGGCTCGCGGTACAGAAGCTGGCCAGTCAGCCCGCCCCGCAGTGAAAGAACTCGAAGACCTCAGTCAGGTCGTCGCGGATCAGACCCGCGTGTTGCAGGAACTCCGCGAGAAAACCCCGGCCAACGCCGAGAAGCCACTCGCCGAAGTGGATGCCGCAGCTGCCAAGGAGGCTCAGCTCGCCCTCGTCCGCGTCAGCCGCGAGCTGAACCGTCAGCAGCAGGTCTGGTACTACCGTGAAGGGTACGTCCGCCAACTCGAAGCCACGATCGCCGCTGCCGAGCAGTATGCCCACATCCCTGAGAACGACTTCGTCACGCCCGAGGCTCAGCCGCTGTCGACCTTCGGGATTGATGTCGACACAGCCTCGTACTCAAACGTCCGCCGGTTCGTCGAGTCGGGACAGCTGCCGCCGCCCGATGCGGTGCGGATCGAAGAGCTGGTGAACTCGTTCCAGTACGACGGCCCCAAAGTCGAGGGCGAACATCCGCTGGCCGTGGCCGCCGAGGTCAGTGCCTGTCCCTGGCAGCCGCAGCATCAGCTGTTGCGGGTGGCCCTCAAGGGGAAGTCGATCGACCTGCAGCAGCGTCCGCCGGCCCGGCTGGTGTTCCTGGTCGATACCAGTGGATCGATGAGCGATGAGAACAAGCTGCCGCTGGTGAAGCAGTCGTTGCGAATCCTGGTCGAGCAGATGCGGGAGCAGGACCGGCTGTCGATTGTGACCTACAGCGATAACGCCGGGCTGCTGCTCGACAGCACGGGGGGCGACAAGCGAGAAGCAATCCTGGCCGCCATCGAGGGTCTGAACGCCGACGGCTCGACCAACGGCGAAGCGGGTCTGAAGCTGGCCTATGAAGTCGCGGTCAAGCAGTTCGGCGAAGGGGCCACGAACCGCGTGATGCTCTGCACCGACGGCGACTTCAACGTCGGGGAAAGTGCCGATAGCGAACTCGTGAAGCTGATCGAGAAAGAGCGTCAGACCGGCGTGTTCCTGAACATCTTCGGGTTCGGCTCGGGGAACCTGAAGGATGCCAAGCTGGAGGCGATCGCCGACAAGGGGAACGGGCAGTACATCTATATCGACGGGATCAAAGAGGCCCGCAAGACGCTCCTCAACGAGTTGACCGGCACGCTCTACACGATCGCCAAGGACGTGAAGCTGCAGATCGAGTTCAACCCGAACCTGGTCGGTTCGTACCGGCTGGTGGGGTACGAGAACCGGGCGATGGCCGCCAAGGACTTCAGCAACGACAAGGTCGACTCGGGCGACATGGGAGCGGGCCACTCGGTGGTGGCGCTGTATGAGATCGTGCCGCCGGGAGCACCACAGCCCGCGGCTCCGCAGCCACAAGTTGAGCCTCTGAAGTACAAACGAGCCGGAAGCGTGAGCGCCCGGAGTGAGGCGGAAGTTGCTGCTGCACCTGCGAGAACCCTCACCCCCAGCCTCTCTCCCGAGGGGAGAGGGGAGCCAGAGGGGGCAGCGGAAGTCGCTCAGCCCGCAGCTGAGGCCCCCGTTCCTGTCGTCGAGAAGCCTGCCGACCCGCTGGCGACCGAACTCTGCACGATCCGGGTCCGCTACAAGCAGCCGACATCGAATGAGAGTACGAAGATCGAGACTGCGGTGCATCATCCGATGCTCCTGTTAGGGGGCAACGCTCCGACTTCCCGCGACCACGTCTGGGCGACAGCTGTCGCTCAGTTCGGCCTGCTGACGCGGCACTCGACGTTCGTCGGGACCGGCAACTACTCGCAGGTTCTCGAACTGGCTCAGTCCGCGATCGGCGATGATCCAACCGGCCAGCGGCGCGAGTTTGTGACCCTCGTGCGGCAGACGCAGAGCCTGTCGTTCGAACGCGAACGCCAACTGGCTGAGATCTCCCGCCGAGCCGAACAACACCGCCGCGTGGTTAACGAGATCAAGACCATCGAGCAGGCTCCCGATCTGATGACCAAGGCCAGCTGCTCCGGCAAGTACAAGACGCTGCTCCGCCGGATCGAGGTGCCCGATGACCAGCCGACCTATGGCGAGTTCAAGGACTTCGGTCGCTGGAACGGAGCCGAGTACAAAGTCCACAAGAACCTTCCTAGCGGCTACTGGGTCTACGCCGCCCCACACTGGTACATCTGGGGCGAGTCGACGGAACAGGCAGCTGTGGATGCGGCGAAGTAACACCCAGCGAGCGGCAGACGTGAGTCGACTCACGCCTGTCGCTCGCCGGTGTGTCAGTCATCGAGATGAGGGGAGTGTTCACAGCGTGCCTGAACGTGTCCACCACATCCCGAACCTGATCTATTCCGTGGGGACGCAAGTCGTGTCTCTGCGGGAGATCGTCATTGAACGGCAGAAGGTGGAAGGATGAAGGGTGAATCAGGGAAGGCAACACCACTGGACTTGAGTGTGAGAACTAAGCAATTCGCGTTGCGGATCATTCGGCTCTATTCCTCTTTGCCGACGACCACTGAAGCTCAAGTGCTAGGCAAGCAGCTTCTCCGATCGGGAACGTCTGTGGGGGCTCACTATCGAGAAGCAACCCGCAGCCGTTCGACTGCGGAGTTTGTCAGCAAGCTGGGCGGCGGACTTCAGGAGCTTGAAGAGTCTGGCTACTGGCTTGAACTCCTGATCGAATCGGGGATTGTCAAAGGTAAACTGCTGTCCAATTTGCTCGGAGAAGTGAACGAGCTGACAGCCATCCTCGTATCCTGTGTCAAGAACGCCCGCAAGCCAGGCCACTGAAATGTCTCTGACTCAGCCTTCAGCCTTCCTCCTTCATCCTTTGTTCAAACGAGTGATCTTTCGCTGCATCATCGGCTCTCGGGCCTATGGTCTCGACGACGACCAGTCCGATACCGACTACCGGGGGATCTTTCTCCCGACAGCGGAACAGCACTGGTCATTGAACGGCGTGCCGGAACACATCGAGTGTTACGAGACGCAGGAGCACTACTGGGAGTTACAGCGGTTTGGCGAAGAGACGGTCGAGAAGTCCGGCATGCATGACGGGCTGGAGATCGATCTGGTCACGCACGATGCCAAGAAGTTCTTTGGACTGATGCTCAAGAAGAATGGCTATGTGCTGGAGCAGCTGCTCTCTCCGCTGATCGTCCAGACCTCACCGGAACATGAGGAGCTGAAGGCCATCGCCCCCATGTGTATCACCCGGCACCATGCCCATCACTACCTCGGATTTGCCGAAACGCAGTGGAACCTGTTCCTGAAGACCGACCCACCGCACGTCAAACCGCTGCTGTATGTCTATCGGGTACTGCTGACCGGGATTCATCTGATGCGGACGGGGCAGATCGAAGCCAATCTGGTCCGGCTCAACGAAGACGCCCAGCTGCCCTACATCCCCGACCTGATCGCCCGCAAAACCGGCGGCCCGGAGAAGGGGAGACTGGAAGCCGCGGACCTGATAGCGCATGCGGCCAATTTCATCTGCCTCAAGACGGAATTGAAATCCGCCTTTGAACAGAGTCGTCTCCCAGACGGACCCGCACCGACAGCGGCAGCGGCATTGAATGATCTGTTGTGCAGGGTGCGACTAACTAAAGGGGCACATCCGTAAATACTTCATCCCTCAGGGATGAGAGATGACATCGGTGCGTCAATTCACACTCGACGAAGGAACTCCTCCATGAAACGAATCACCGCTGGCCTGTTCATCGCGACCATCGCTGTTGTCCTCTGCACGAATGTCTACGCCTTGTACTCCGTCGCTAACGAAGGCCTCTGGCCCCAGAACTGGCCCAAGGAACTGGAGCCACTGCGAAAACAGGCGAGGACGCTGGTGGGACCTGAACTCGAAGCTCGACATTATGCCATCCCGTTCACCAAGCGGGAGGAGTTCGAAGCGGCCTGGCCGCACTTGCTCGAGGCCAAGACGAAGAGGGCTCCGATCCTGCTCGTGCGAGGGAAAAACTTCTTCCTGAATCAACGAGAAGCGGGCGTCGTGATTCACTCGCCCCCCGAAGGGCAGCACAAGAACCCAGCCACGCCCGAAGCACCGATCGCAGGAGTGACCAACCCGCGGGAGAAGTGGATGAACACGACCTACATCGAACTGGTCGTTGATGGCCAGATCGTCGACTTGAATCGGATCGAACTGCCCGCCGATACGCCGATCATCGATGAGCGGTTTCCGAGGGCGTCGGGCGAGTAGTTTTTCGAGTCCCTTGCGGGAGAAGTCATTGTGCAACGAATCCTGGCCTTGCTGCTTTTGACCATTCTCTGCCTGGCATGCCATGTGTGTGCAGACTATCTAGTGTCCAACGAGGGACAATGGCCAGCGAATTGGTCGAAGGAACTGGAACCGCTGCGAAAGCAATCGCGGACGCTGGAAGGACCGCTTCACCCCCTGCTGCATCATGCGATCCCCTTCACTAATCGAGAAGAGTTCGAAGCGGTTTGGCCGCACATTGTGTCGGTCAAGACGAAGGGGGCTCCCATCGTCCTGCGTCGTGGCCCCAGTTTCTGGTTCGACGATAAGAAGTCCGCCGGTGTCTGCATCCATACGCCTCCCGAAGGCCAGGCTCCGAACACCGACCTCAAATCGGTGCGGGGCAATTGGGAGCAGACGATCTACATCGAATTGATCGTGGATGGACAGATCGTCGACCTGAACCGCATCCCATTCCCCGCCGACACGCCGATCATTGACGAGCGGTTCCCAACGACAACTGTCTCAAAGGATTCGAAATGAGAAACTCGCTTTCCCTGATCGCGCTGCTTGTGGCGATCCCCTCCACACTGTGGGCCGCTGGCGGGACAGACATCATCGCCACGAAGGGACAGCCGGCTTACATATCGGAGTCGTGGCCGAAAGGGACGGCAGAGCTGGTCAACGACCCGTCTCGCACGACCGGCTGGAACTCGTGGTTCAGCGAATGGCCGAGCGATGTCCATCAATACGCGATGGAGATCCAGTCCACCGACGATCTCAACCGACTGATTGAGAAGCTGTCCAACGTCAAATCAGAAATCCGTGAGATTCATCTTTCGCCTCATAAGGAGCCGCAGGGACTCGGATGGGTTACCCAACTCCCGGCAGGGAACCAGATCCCTGTGATTTTCTCGATCGGCAACCAGGACCAGATCGATGCGTGGTACAAACGTGTCCGCAAGCCGTTTGGTATGCTGGAGTTCACCGCTGCGCCCGTCGCGGTTCCGCCGACTCTCACAATTTTCGCACAGAACCCCCGAATCGAGTTGGAGAAACTCGTCATCCCCCATGCGATCACCGTTACAAGCGGTGAGATCCCCATGGTCTTTCACCGCAGCAACACGAAACAAGAATCACAGAAATCCGTCAAAACGCCGCCGACACAGCCCCTCCTGCAACCGCTGTCACCCGAGGAACAGGCGGCGACGGATCGGATCGCAACCTTTCTGAAACAACGTGCCGCGACGGGAACACCTCCCAAGTAACCATCTCGGTCCGTCAAGGCAGGCGAATGGCGAACGCGAAGATCCGCGTTGGATTCCGAACTGAAAAATCATTGTCGACAGACACCAGCAATAGCTTGCGACCGTCCTGGCGATCCGGTCCCCAGGCGAGCCCCTCGAACTTTTTAGGTGGGTCTTTCTGGATCACTTCATATTCCAGCAGGTCGATCAGTTTCCGACTCTCGACAGGCACCATACCCGACTTTTTCTGGATTGGTTCTTTCGGAAGGCTGTCGATGGTCGAGGTCTCCGTGGCCTCACGAAAATCGACCCACTTCACCTGCTTGCAAGCGGCCTCCACGCCGGACTTTCCATCACGTTCCAGAATCAGGCCCCGCTCCTGATCGATCATCAGCAGCGAACAGATCACCGAATTCGCGGATTCCCGTTCATACGCGAACTCCCGCGTTTTTCCGGTACCACGATCGATCCGCAGTATCCGGCAATAGAGCCCCTCGTCCCCTCCGTCCTGCAGCAGCGGTGCTTGAATGACAGCAAACAGTGCCGATCCATCTGGGACCAAGCCAAGAGCTTCAAACCCGCTATTGGTCTGCCGCCCGCGCGTATTCACCTGCTCCTGCTCAGCTGTGCCGTGAATCGCGACCTGGTAATAATCGGGTATGGAATACTCCCGCACTCTTCTCCCATCGAGTCCATACAGATCGACTCGCGGTCCATATTCATCGCTAATCGCCAGCAACGCTGGCTGCCCCGGGATGCGTACCACTCGCAGGTCTTCCGGATCGAGCCTCGTCGGCCTCGCTGGTGACGAATCTACGGATTCACGCCCAACCAGCGGGCACCCATCGGAGTCACTCAGAAGCGTCGTCTGATCGATGGAGATCGGAATCAGGCCATCGCGTGCTCCATCCACATCAATCGTAGCCCGATGATACCGCGTCTGAAATGCAACCGCTCCATCCCCGAATCCCCGATCGGGAAGCAGCAGGTATTGGTTCCCCTGCCAGTGTTCAATTGCGCTGATCCCTCCGAATTGATTGGCGGGGTGATCCGCAATCAGCTCCTGTGTCAGACCAGAACGATCCCGGGAATCTCCGAGCAAACGGGCTTCGCCTAAATATTCCGCGACCGGTTCAGCAGCACGGAGCGGCCCCCCTCCAGCCAGGACCGCTACCACCAGCCATTGCTTCCACCATGAACTGTTCATCCACATCACCCTTTCACCCGGCACAATACAGGCTTTCTATTTGGAAAATGTGAAGCAGATCGCTCCGGATGAAAATCGTAAACCGCAGCTTCCGCACAATCCATTCAGACGGAATTCGGCCAATCTGGCCCATGGACAATCCCGGCGATAGCCAATCTCTCCTGTGCTGGTATTTCCAGCACTCTCGCAGCCGCCGAAGCTCCTCCCCCTCGGAGCTCCGGCGGTTTTTTTTCGAGTCCGTCCAACAGCCACTCATCAAGCCTCTCGCGGAACCGCTCAGTCCAACTGAAACAAGGCCACGCTGCGGCGTGCCCCTGCACTCGATAACCCCATGGCTTCATATTGCCATCCCTCGCGGGCCATCAGCGGCTGATCTCGATGAAAGCGATAGGTGACTCGCAACTGGGGCCAAAGCGGTGAACGAATCTCCGACTGCGATTGCCCGAGAATGATCCCTGCAGAGCCATCGAAATAACGGGAATCCACGTCCAACGGAGTCTGCGTCATCGTGCGTGGACCGCGAAACAGTGGGTGATCCACAAAGGGATCCACATTCCCGATTAACGGACCGACTTGAGTTCGCAATGTGACATCACGGCGGACCCACTCGGGGGGACGCTCGACGGAATCTGTCCGGGGCCAAATCGACTGCCAGGCTGCCTCGCGAGCGGCCAGATGCGCCCGCTGTTTCCAAACTCCCGCGAAGGCCACAAACATCAGCAGGGCCGCCATCATGGCCAGCAACGGAAGCACCAGCACCAATTCCAGCGGTGCCAATCCCGCCCGTGATGCGGGTCGGTCCGCATATTGAAATACAGATCGACGAAATACGGATCGATGCGAGGGAGTACCACGCATTCTGATCGTCTCCGAGATGCAGAGGGCGTTGGGGCTTTGAGTCTGTGCCTGAGAGTGATAGTCTCTCCGGGTCTGCGATGCGGCACAAGATCGCCGTATCGAATTGCTTCGCGGTCTCTTTCGTTGCGGATGTGGCTGTGGCTGAAAAACGCGATTTCGATGACTTCCTCGAAAAGTTCCGGCGGCACCGGGAGTTGATGGTGGAGGAACTCCACAAGGTAGTCGTGGGGCAAGACCACGTCATCGAACAGATTCTCGCGGCGATCTTTACCGGGGGGCATTGCCTGCTGGTGGGTGTGCCGGGACTCGCCAAAACACTGGTGGTCAGTACGATCGCCAAGTTGCTGGATGTGCAGTTCAAACGAATTCAGTTCACCCCCGATCTGATGCCTTCGGACATCACGGGAACGAATGTCCTGGAAGAACACGAAGGGGGCCGCCGAGAATTTCGGTTTGTACCGGGGCCCGTCTTCACCAACATTCTGCTGGCGGACGAAATCAACCGAACCCCGCCCAAAACGCAAGCCGCCCTGCTGCAGGCCATGCAGGAACGCGAAGTCACCGTCTCGGGCAACACCACTCCCCTCCCCGAGCCATTTTTCGTTATCGCCACCCAGAACCCCATCGAACAGGAAGGCACCTACCCCCTGCCCGAAGCCCAACTCGACCGCTTCATGTTCAACGTCAAGGTCGACTACCCCAAGCTGGAGGAAGAAGAGCGAATCTTGTCAGTGACGACGACCGGCGAACGGGCTGAAGTGAAAAAAGTGCTCTCGGCCAAGTCAATCCTCTACCTGCAGAAGCAAATCAACCAGATCGAAGTCGGTCCACTCACGATCAACTATGTCGCCCGACTGGTCCGGGCCACCCGCCCCAGCGATGGTTCGGCCCCGGCTTTTATCAAGGAGATGGTCGACTGGGGCGCGGGGCCCCGGGCGGGCCAATACCTGATTCACGGAGCCCGGGCCGTGGCCGCGATGGATGGGCGTCCCGCCGTCTCCTTCGAGGATGTGCGACGCGTCGCGATTCCCGTGCTGCGACACCGACTGGCTCCGAACTTCCAGGCCCAGGCCGAAGGAGCCAGCAGCGACGATATCGTGACCCGCCTGATCAAGGAAATCCCCGAGCCCAAGGTCGCCAAATACGAGTAATGGGCCGGACTGCCGGTGCGCGGACGATGCCTCTCCCCCTGCCGATCACCGAGTACCGCGACCTTCCCGTGACTGTCATGGGGTTGGGCCGGTTTGGCGGTGGACTGGGAGCGGTGAAATTCCTGATCGATCGCGGAGCACGAGTCACGGTCACAGACCTGCGACCTCAATCCCAACTCGCAGAGTCATTGCGTGAGTTTGACGCCCGCCAGCTTGTCCGTCTGCAATGTGGTGGTCATGTCGAGGCCGACTTCGCGGAAGCCCGACTGGTCGTGGTGAATCCGGCCGTCAAACCTGATTGTCCCTGGCTGCAGCACATTCGCGAGCGAGAGATCCCGCGCACCAGTGAGAACAATCTGTTCTGGCATCATAACCGGGGCCGGGTCATCGGAGTCACCGGCAGCAACGGGAAATCAACAACGACCGCTCTGATTGCTCATCTGCTGCGAAACGCCGGGCGAACCGTCCACCTCGGTGGAAATATTGGCGGCAGCCTCCTGTCCATCGTTGACACGATCCAGCCGACCGACTGGGTGGTCCTCGAATTAAGCAGCTTTCAACTGGCCGACCTCAACCGGATCGAAGCCAGCCCGGAAATCGCGGTCGTCACGAACTTTGCCCCGAACCACCTCGACTGGCACTCGGACCTGGATGATTACCGTCGGGCGAAGCAGGCGATCCTGCGCTGGCAAGCCCCTTCCTCCACAGCCGTCCTCAACAGAGATGATCCCGATGTGTGTCGCTGGACGACGCTCGGCCGCGTCTGGATGTTCGGTCACGAAGCGAGTCGTGCTGATGCCGCCAGTTCGCAGATCGTAGTCACCGGCACCGATCTCCACATCGACGATGCGTCCGTCCCGACTTCGACGGAGACGATTTCCCTTTCAGGGCAATTCCCCTTACCCGGCGAACACAATGCCATGAACGTGGCGGCCGCGATCTGCGCTGTACGAGCGGCGGGGGTTAACACCGAACAGATCACTCCCGCGCTGAAAACATTCCAGGGATTGCCACATCGTCTGGAACATGTTGCCACGGTCGATGGACGAACGTTCTACAACGACTCTCTAGCCACCACTCCCGAGTCGGCCATCTGTGCTTTGAGGGCCTTTCCCGGACGAGTGCTTCTGCTGGCGGGGGGCTACGACAAACACGTCGACCTGACCACATTCGCCTCGGAAGCGGCCCGCCGATGCTTCGCCATTGCCTGGATGGGACAGACCGCAACACAGCTGCGAGCGATGGCTGCCGGAGTGACGGAATCTGCCCCCTCCCAGCGGATCACCTTCAGTCTTCGTGAGGCGTTTGACTGGCTATGGGAATTGTCACAACCCGGTGACACGATTCTGCTATCTCCCGCGTGTGCCAGCTTTGACTGGTTCCTGAACTTCGCGGATCGAGGTGAGCAGTTCCGCGAATGTGTTCACGAGAAGTCACGAGCCATTGCCGAATCCCAGCCAGGTCCGTCTCACCCCACTTCACCGGAATGACCCCCGTGTGCGAACTTTTCTGAAGCCAAGGCCACCTCCGCATCGTTCCCATCAGCGGACACCCTCGATGGAACCGATGATCTTCCGCACTTGAATCGCGGGCCCCTGACCACTCGGCTGACAAGCGAACGTTCGCGGTGTAACCTTCGTGTTGGTGAAATTCGATGCGTTATTCGAACGGGACCGTCCCGTTCGAATAACGCCCGGACAACTCACCCCTGATGTCTGGTGGAGTGGAACGATGCGTCATGCTTGGCTTGGTCTGGTACGAGTCCACCTGTTCGCATCGATGATGTGTGGGTTGGCGATGGCTGACGAAATTCGCCTGCTGCCCGGCGCGGTGCCCCTGACCGGTCGCGAAGCCCGTCAACAACTGGTTGTTCAGAAAGTCGATGGCGATGTTCTGACCTCACAGGTCAGCTCCGGCGTGACCTTCACCAGCGACCACCCTGAGATCGTTCAGGTCTCCGCAACGGGTGAATTGCGCCCAGTCGCCGATGGTGCCGCGATCATCACGGCTCAGGTCGGTGAGCAGAAGTGCAGCACGCAAGTCACCGTTGCCGGTTCGACACTGTCGCACGCATGGAGCTTCACAAATGACGTTCTGCCGGTGCTGTCTAAATCCGGCTGCAACACCGGGGGGTGTCATGGGGCATTGGCCGGTAAAGGCGGGTTTCGCTTATCGCTGAACGGCTACAATCCAGAGGCCGACCATTTCAACACAGTCAAACAGGACCGCGGTCGTCGCGTCGAGCTGGCCGAACCGGGCCGCAGTCTATTCCTCATCAAACCGACGGGCGCGGTCGCCCACAAGGGGGGCCTGCGATTCGAAACCGACTCATTGGAATACCGCATCCTTTCCGAATGGATCGCCCAGGGAGCCTCCCCGCCCACCTCCACCGAGGCGCTGGTGGACCACCTCGAAATCTTGCCCGGACGCAGTCGACTGGCGAAGGACGAGAAGATTCAGATGCTTGTCCGGGCCCACTTCAAGGGTGGTGAGACGCGCGATGTTACCCGCTGGGTCAAATGGACCAGCTCCAACGAAGCGGTGTGCCGTGTCGATCATAACGGATTGGTCTCTGTCATCGGCCCCGGGGAAGGGGCCATCACCGCCTGGTATTCGAGCCTGCTCACGATCGCTCGAATCACCTCGCCCTACCCGCATCCGGTGGACCCGGCACTGTTCGCAGCGCTGAAACCCAAAAACTTTATCGACGAGGCCGTGAACCGTCAGCTGCAGTCACTCAAACTGCCGCCCTCCCCGGTGTGTGACGATGCGGAGTTCCTTCGCCGGGCCTTCATCGACACGATTGGAACACTTCCAACGGCTGATGAAGTCCGGGCCTTCCTCGTCGACACCTCTGCGGACAAACGGGAAAAGCTGATCGACAAGCTGCTGGCCCGCCCCGAATTCGTCGACTATTGGACCTACCGCTGGTCCGATGTGCTGATGCTCAACGGGAATCTACTGCGGCCTCAGGCGGTGAAAGCCTATTACACGTGGCTGAAAGGGCATGTGGCCGCCAACACGCCGTGGGACCAGATCGTACGCGAAATCCTGACCGCGACCGGCGGCAGCCTCGAAAACGGAGCCACCAATTTTTACGCAATCAACCAGACTCCCGAGGACATGACCGAGAATGCCTGTCAGGCCTTTCTGGGACTGTCGATCGGCTGTGCCAAATGCCACAACCACCCCTTGGAGAAATGGACCAACGACCAATACTACGCCATGGCCAACATGTTCTCTCGCGTGAAGGCCAAAGGATGGGGAGGTGAGCCACGCAACGGTGACGGGAACCGCACTCTCTACGTCTCCACGATCGGCGACCTGGTCCAGCCACGCACTGGCAAACCCCAGCCGCCCACTCCGCTGGACGGAACTCCACTGCCCATTGACGCCCCTGATGATCGCCGCATCCAGCTGGCCACCTGGATGACATCTCCCGAGAATCCGTACTTCGCCCGGTCCATCACGAACCGCGTCTGGAAAGCGTATTTCGGCGTGGGGCTGATCGAGTCCGTGGACGATCTCCGGGTCTCCAACCCGGCCAGCAATGAAGAGTTAATGACCGCCGCTGCGAAGTTTCTGGTCGAAAACAAGTTTGACCTGAAGGCTCTGATGAAGCAGATCCTGCTCTCCGAGGCCTACCAGCGATCGAGCGAACCACTCCCCGGTAATCAGGACGAGCAGCGGTTCTACAGCCGCTACTACCCCCGTCGGATGATGGCCGAGGTGCTGCTCGATGGCGTATCGCAAGTCACTGCCGTCCCCTCCGAATTCACGCGGATTGCCTTCCTGGGTTCCGACTTCCAGAACACGGACTTCTACCCCAAGGGAACACGGGCGATCCAGCTCTATGATTCATCCGTTGATTCCCAGTTTCTTCAGAAGTTTGGCCGCAACCAGCGGCGAATCGTTTGCGAATGTGAACGGTCGGACGAACCGAGCATGGTCCAGGCTCTGCATCTGGCCAACGGCGACACCGTCAACAAAAAACTTAAGGCCACTGATGGCCGCGTGGCCCAGTTGGTCGAACTGCGAAAACAGGGGATGGCCGACTCCGCGATTATCGACGAAGTCTACCTCGCCGGTCTGTCCCGATATCCCACAGCCCAAGAACGTCAAAACCTGAGCCAGATCCTGACGGAGACACCTCCAGAGCAGATGCGGGAGGCGATCGAAGACCTCTTCTGGGCCGTCGTCAGCAGCCGTGAGTTCCTGTTTAATCACTGATGAATGGACCCTGAAATCGTCCCCCGTAACATCGGTTCGTAGAAAAACTCAGCCCTGCTGGTGTGTGGGTTGCCCCGGTGGCCGCTTCGCTCTGTCACTCGGGCGATTCGTTTTCGTGACCCGCGAATCGAGACGACACGGAATCAGTCCACACCTTGCGACTCCTCCTGGTCCCTTCTCTGCGAGAGGGGACCAGGGAAGCCGGGTGACTGATCGGCTTAGATTTTTTCAGGAATCCGCATCGCGTAGAACGACCGCCAGACAAAGACCAGCGCCACGCCCAGCATCAACACTCCGAAATATGGCGTGTAGTCATTGCCCTGGATCACTGGATCAGCGGCTTCCTGCTTGATCTTCACGGCGATTTCGACCGCCAGCAGTCCGAACAGCGTCGAGAACTTGATGATCGGATTCAGGGCCACCGAACTGGTGTCCTTGAACGGGTCGCCGACGGTGTCGCCGATTACGGTCGCGGCATGCAGCGGGGTGCCTTTCTCACGGAGGTCGACTTCGACCAGCTTCTTGGCGTTGTCCCAGGCTCCCCCCGCGTTGGCCATGTAAATCGCCTGGAACAGACCGAACACCGCAATCGAAATCAGATACGCGACGAAGAAGTTCGGGTCAAAGAACGCGAACGCCAGCGTGAAGGTCATCAATGCGATGAAGATGTTCCACATCCCGGCCTGAGCGTACTCGGTACAGATCCGGACGACCGTCTTCGAGTCCTCAATGTCGGCCTCCTTCTTGGTCAGGTCCATGTTCTTCTTGATGTATTCGACCGCCCGGTAGGCCCCGGTCGTCACCGCCTGCATCGATGCGCCGCAGAACCAGTAGATCACGGAGCCGCCGCAGATCAGCCCGAGCAGCACCGGGGCATCGGTCAGGCTCAGCGCCAGCAATGACTTCCCGTTGATGATCGTCTTTTCCAGCAGCAGAATGATCGAGAAGATCATCGTCGTGGCCCCGACCACAGCGGTCCCGATCAGCACGGGTTTGGCGGTGGCCTTGAAGGTATTCCCCGCCGAGTCGTTGGCCTCCAGCAGGTGTTTGCCCTGCTCAAAGTCCGGCTTGAAACCGAACTGGTGTTCAATTTCGGCACTGATGTTCGGAATGTGCTCCGTCTGAGCCAGTTCGAACACTGACTGGGCGTTGTCGGTCACCGGGCCGTAGCTGTCAACGGCGATGTTGACCGGGCCCATGCACAGGAACCCGAACGCTACCAGACCAAAGGCGAAGACGGAGGCGTGCGTCCCCATCATCGACTCCATTCCCAGACCACTGATGAAGTAGGCGATCCCCATCAGTCCGGCGATCAGCATCCCCTTCCAGAAGGCACTGAAATTCCCGGCCACGATTCCCGACAAGATCGTGAGCGAGGCCCCGCCTTCTCGCGACGCGGTCACAATCTCGTTCACGTGTTTCGAATGGGAACTCGTGAAGACCTTCGTGAATTCCGGGATCAGCACGGCGGCCAGCGTGCCGCAACTGATGATCGAGGCCAGTTGCCACCAGACCGCGGGCTGCGGCGTTCCATCGACAGACAGGTCACCCAGCAACAACCAGCTCATCCCGTAGGACGTGGTGATGCACAGAATGGACGCGATCCAAATCAGGCGGGTCAGCGGTTCTTCGAAGTCGAATTCGCGCAGGCCCTTGTACTTGGTGATCGAGATCTGCTGATTGATGAAGTACGACACCCCGGACATGAAATCCATCAGAAACCGCATCGCGAAGATCCAGGCGATCAGCTTCACCTGAATATCCAGGTACTGAGCCCCGGCGGTCTTGTCGGTCACCGCCAGCGTGATGAAGCTGATGAGCGCGACCCCGGTCACGCCATAGGTCTCAAATCCGTCGGCAGTCGGTCCGACCGAGTCTCCGGCGTTGTCTCCCGTGCAGTCGGCGATCACGCCGGGATTGCGGGGGTCATCTTCCTTCACATCGAACACGATCTTCATCAGGTCCGATCCGATGTCGGCGATCTTCGTAAAGATCCCGCCCGCGATCCGCAGGACCGACGCTCCCAGGGACTCACCGATCGCGAAGCCCAAGAAGCAGATGCCCGCCACCTCTTTGGGCATGAACAACAGAATCACGACCATCATCACCAGTTCGAGCGAAATCAGAAACAGCCCGATCGACATCCCCGCCATCAGCGGGATATTGACCACCGGCCACGCCTCGCCCTTCAGCGATGCGAACGCGGTCCGGGCGTTGGCTAGCGTGTTAACCCGGATGCCGAAATAGGCCACCCAGTAAGAACCAGCCATCCCCACGACCGAGAAGAACAGCACCTGCAGCACGGTCAAGAACGACTTATGCTCCAGCCCCATGAAGTAGTAGGTCATCGCCAGCGCGATCAACCCGAACAACATCAGCAAGAACTTTCCCTGCTGAATCAAATACGTCTTGCAGGTCGTGAAGATGATCTCCGCCACGTCGAGCATCGACTTGTGAGCGGGCTGCTTAGCGACTTCGTTCCGCAGATAAAGACTGATCCCCAGCGTGCCGCAGATCACCGCCGCTCCGTAGAGCAGCAGGTTGAACGCGGAAATCTCGCTGCCCGCGATTGTGAACTTCACCGGATGAAAATCCGGGATCGCGAGATCCGCCTCGCCCGCCAAGCCCAGCGCTGGAAACAGAGCCAGCACCCCCAACACAACAACCATGTGGATCAGACGCATGAATCATTCACCTTCGTCTTGAGTGGGGCAGAACGCCTGCTGAGACAAATCGTCTCAACACAGGAACTTCATGCCAAACCATAAACGGTATTCGATTTGTTTCAAGACCAAAAGGAGGGGTGAACTTCGAGAGCGAACAAACAATGTCCAAACCGGTTGAAGTCGATATCGGCCATCTGCCCCAGCTGTGGCACCAAGGGCCCTCATGCATGCAGATTTGTCGAGCCTGCGTTCAAGTTCGAAGGCTCCCCGTTCATCGCAGGTGGAATTCCTCAAACCGCCGGTGGGTTATTCTGTCTTCGAAGCTGCAACGGAGCTTCTCACCGTCCGCAAAACTTCGGAGTGAATGGAGTGCCATAGATTGCAACGGACCTCAAGGGCCGCCAAAGCGGCCTCTTCCACAGCGTCCCACCGAACTGGATCATCCTCACACAATGACTGAATCAGCTGGTGGGCCATTGGACCATGCTCGCCACTGTCCAGATCGATATGCCGCTTCAGGTAATACTGAAATATCTCCAGCCCGGAGCCGTTACGGGCGTGCAGTTCGTCGACAATTCTCTGGAACAACTGCGGCAGCAGATCCTCACGACCAAATGTGAATGCCGAGGCGATCCGACACAGATCTCCACTCGCGATCACGTCGAACGTGTGGGCGACAAACGCCCGAATCGAAGGCGAGATGCCCTCGTTGCTTAATGCCGCAGTCAGCGACTGACCGGACTGCAAGGCCATTGTCAATTGGTCAATGCCATCGGTGGAAGCCCCGAATTGCCGCATCGCCCGCCGGTACAGTTCAAAGTGGCTGGCGTATCCGCCCTGCCCATCTTCATCGGTCTCCTCCCCCAGTACGATCTCATTGATGAGCCGCGCAGCCTCTGGATAACGCGAGGGAATCCACGGCACATTGACGCAACACAGCTGACGCTGCAGGGCCTTGACGAGCGACATGAAGTCCCACACGGCGAAAACGTGGCACTCCATGAATACCCGCAACGCGGCTGGCTCACGCATGTCGTGGTACAGCGGGTGCTCAATCAGGGAAGTCCGCAGCGGCTCAATGGCCGCTTGAATTCGGGTAATCGACATGAGAGGAATTCCAAAGGAAAGACGGCGAATTCTAACGGACAACTTCGCGGAGCCTAGCCATGGGCCTGCGACCCTCGCCCAGAAACGATATACTCTTTCCGCCATATCGAACCAAAGAGGCTCACATCCCATGCTCGCCAAACGCATCATCCCCTGCCTCGATGTTCACGCCGGTCGCGTCGTGAAGGGAGTCAATTTTCTGCAACTCCGCGACGCAGGCGACCCGGTCGAGATTGCTCGTCGCTATGAGGCCGAGGGAGCTGACGAACTCGTGTTCCTCGACATCACCGCCAGCCACGAGCAGCGGGACATCATCATCGATGTGGTCCAACGGACCAGCGAGGTGATCTTCATGCCCCTCACTGTCGGCGGTGGGATTCGCACCTTGGAGGACATCCGTCGCCTGCTCAAAGCGGGATGCGATAAGGTCTCCATCAACAGCTCCGCTGTCACCAACCCCGGCTTCGTCCGCGAGGCCGCCCTGCGGTTTGGCAGCCAGTGCATCGTCGTGAACATCGACCCCAAGCGGGTGATCCGCGACGGGAAAGAGTTCTGGGACGTCCACATCAACGGCGGTCGCAAGTCGACCGGCCTGGAAGCGGTGGCGTGGGCGAAGGAGGTCGAACGCCTCGGCGCTGGGGAGATCGTGCTGACCTGCATGGACGCCGACGGGACCAAGAACGGCTTCGACCTGGAGATCACCCGCGCCGTCGCGGATGCGGTCGAGATCCCGGTCGTCGCCAGCGGCGGAGCTGGTTCCCCACAACACATGTTCGAAGCTGTCACCCAAGGCGGAGCCAGTGCCGCCCTGGCCGCCAGCATCTTTCACTACGGCGAGTACACGATTGAAGAGACCAAGCGGTACATGGCCGACCGCGGCGTCGCCGTGCGTCTGTAACCCAGCCAAAGTCCAAGGGTTGCAACCCGGGCTGTTTACCCGCAACGCTCCGACACTTCCTTGGCCAATGCCGGGTCGAATTCACGTTGGTGAGCCATCTCCAGTTCGGTGTTGATCGCTTCAACGACTCTCGCCTGCTCCCATGTTTCCACTCGCAACAGATCATTTTGGACAAGCCAGTAGGACACCGCACACCATTGCCAAAGTGGCTTTCCATGAGACAGATTACAAGCGGGAGCGGGAAAGCCGCCTGGACCTCTTTGGCCGGTGATGTATTGGTGAACCAGTTGTCTCGATCGTCCCATTCTCCTCCCGATCTCGGCCATGGTCACCAAGTTGCACTCGTCGACGCGAATGACATCAGCGTCGATGTTAGCCTTTCGGACATCTTGAATGGCCGAAAGTATCGCGTCCTTCAGTGAATCCGCGCGGCGAGAGAACTCCAGGTACAGCACTCCATACTGCAGACTCAGAGTCGCATCGTCACAGCCCGCCTCAAACAGCCCATCCGCAACCTCCGAAGTGATGTCAAGTAGGTCCGCTCAAGATCAGAGCGAAATCGAATTCTTGTGGGTTCATTGGTCACACTCCTCGCCATACTCTTCGGCACTTGTTCGATGGCAGCACGCATCCACGCGGCCGCGAATGTGGCGGGCATGGTTCTCGGGAACGCGAGGGGTGGAATACACGACAACCTTGCAGCCATCACGATTGGCGAATGGGCACCACAGCTTGCCCCAGGCATGTGCGCTCCCTCCCGGATCCACATGCCTCCGCATAAGCGACAGCAGCCTCGATGTGCTTGTTCGGGTGACGAGATCTTGCCATCGACAGAATCCTAGACAACTGTTGACAACTGTCAAGCAACGATCGTCGGTTTCAACGAGATTGGGTGCGCCGATTGTAGAATGTACCGGTTTTCATGGGGAATGACATGAGCCATGCGAACTCTCTGGTGAACGGACTGTTGGTGACTTCCATCGGTTGCGGTTCTGTGGCCTCGCTGTGACACTTGGTGGCGTTCATATCTGATGTTCAGAACTCAACTAGCGGGACACATCGGGCAAGCCTGACGGCTCACGGAATCTCCTCCATTCGAATTTCGTGTTTCGGATTCCTAGTTCCGTCCCGTCGATCAACCATCAACCCTCCCCCTCTCCTCATGACTCAACCCTCCGACATCGAACAAGTCCACGCCGCCACCCGTGACATCGCCGCTCAGCTGAGTCGCGTGATCGTCGGACAGCAGACCGTGGTCGAGGAGTTACTCACCTGCGTCCTGGCGGGGGGGCATTGCCTGCTCGTCGGCGTGCCCGGACTGGCGAAAACGCTCATGGTGCGGTCCCTGGCCGATTGCCTGGGACTCTCGTTCAACCGGGTGCAGTTCACACCGGATCTGATGCCCGCCGATGTGACCGGGACCGAAGTCATCCAAGAGGACCGTTCGACCGGCCAGCGCGAGTTGCGGTTTATCCCCGGCCCCGTATTCGCAAACGTTATCCTGGCCGACGAAATCAACCGCACGCCCCCCAAAACTCAAGCAGCCCTCCTCGAAGCGATGCAGGAACACCAAGTCACCGTCGGCGGCGTCCGCCATCCGCTTCCCGAGCCGTTTTTTGTTCTGGCCACTCAGAATCCCATCGAACAGGAAGGCACCTATCCCCTCCCCGAGGCCCAGCTCGACCGCTTCATGTTTGAAGTCCGTATTGACTATCCGGACGAAGACGAAGAATTCCAGATTGTCCGGCAAACCACATCGACCCCGACAGCCAAAATCCTGCCCCTGTTGACGCATGCCAGACTACAGCAGATGCAGGCCACGGTCCGCGACATTCCTGTCGCGGATTCAGTCATTCGGTTCGCTCTGCTCCTGTCACGGCTCTCGCGAAGCAACAACCCGCAGGCGCCAGACTTCGTCAAGCAGTACATCACGTGGGGCGCCGGACCACGGGCCAGTCAGCATCTGATTCTGGCAGCCAAGGCCCGCGCGGCCCTGCACGGACGAATGCACGTGGATATCCACGATGTGATCACCGTGGCCAAGCCGGTCATGCGGCACCGGATCGTTACCAACTTCCACGCCGAAGCCGATCACCAGACGCCTGATACCATTGTCGAAAAACTGATTGAGCACGCCCGCAGGCTGGCCAATCAACCCAGTGCCGCCGAGCGCGCCACGAAGGTTCTGGCCGACTCCTGACGAACCGTAGCCCAAGCCTCTCGCCGAGCGCTAACCGCTACTGTGATCTCGCAATACCTCTTTCAGCTTCCGCAAGGCCCGGGTGTGACGCATCCCAGCTGCCGCCGGAGTTAGGCCGAGAAAATCGGCAGCCTCCTGATTTCCCAGTTGCTGGGTATGTCGCAAGTGGATGATCTCTCGATCATCTTCATCCAGCTGATCCAGGGCTTGCAGAAACCGCCCTTCCATCTCGCGGCGGATCGTGGCTGCGGCGGGCGTGAGATCGTCATCCTGAATCTGAGCCGCCAGATCGAGCGAGGACTGATCGCCGAACCGAGGTGCTGTCATCGACTGTTCGCGGTCCACGTCCCGTCGCTGGGCGTGATGCCGCCGATGCAGGTCAATGATCCGGTCCTGGGCCAGCTGGCGCAACCACAAATGAAACGGAATATCCGGCTGGGAAAGGTATTGGGCCAGACGGGCATGGGCCTCCAGGAATACATCCTGAACCACATCACTGGCGTCCACCCGCCGCGCCATGCGGCGATCCATCCGCAGTTCAATCATTCGCCGCAACCCGGCGCGATGCCGATCCAGCAGCTGATTGACCGCCTCGGCCCTCCCCGTGGTGACCTGCTGCAGCAGTTCGTTGGTTTGAAACGGTTCGGGCCACATCAGGGACGACTCCGGAGGCTGCGAACGACCGCGTCCGGATTCTACATCACCCGCCGCATTTCCCGTATCTCAATTGCAACAGGTGACGCCGGTTGAGACCACACCACGAATGGGTCGTATGCCGGCTCAGGGAACGGGACTGAGCGGGACTTCATCGGTCGGTGCGACAAGATCCGAGGGTAACTCCTCCAAGCCCAGGGGAGCCGCATCCACCGGCTCGCCCATCGGGGTCGCAGCTTCGACATCCGTCGGGTTCAGTTGACGTGGAGCTGGGGCCAGAGCATCGACTCCGGCCGTTTGCTCAACACCTTCGCTCCCCCATCCTGTAGCAGGGGCGTCAAGCGAGGCTCCTGCCGCGTTCGACTCCTTCAGGGGAGCCCCTTCGATCGGTTGCTGAAGGTCCTTTGAATCGTTTTCGTCTGGATATTCCGGAACTTGTCTGGTTCCTGGGTTGTAGAGTGGTGCGGAGCCGCCCGAGGCCCCGTCTGTTCCACTACCATCGGGAATGGGAGTCAGCTGATTCGTTCCCGGGGCGAAGGTGGGCGTGGCTCCATTCCCCGGTAAATACTCGGAGCCCGGCGGCAAGGTCTGGATTCCACCGGCAGGGTAGCCGTACGGTGTACCGTAAGCCGGACCGGGAACTCCGTAGTTCCTGTACCCGCCGTAATTCCAAGGTGAGTAGTAACACCCTGAACAAACAAACAGACATGCCGCCGCAGTCCACACTGACGATCGAAGGCGAGGCATCTGGAATCCTTTCCACGAGGCGACAAGCGGCGGCGGGGGACTGTTCGCGTTCAGCAATTCACATCCGAGTACGGCAGAATCCGCCGCACCCCCAACCGGCTGGGGATTCTTGGAAAGCTGGTCAATGGTGTCTAGGGCGGTTGCGGCAACTTTTGCCGCTCCCGAAGCGGAATTGTAGCCCTTACCAAAAAATCGGGTGAAACCCTCCTCCCGGGCGGGCTTCCGGGCGTTTGGAGGGGATGCCCCAGAGTTCTCCGCGCGGCCCGGTGCCCCTCTTCGGCCAGCGATCCAACTCGTTACGAAGCCTTGGGTTGACCATCGATCGCTGCCCCCTCGCATTTACCGTTGTGGATTCCTTTACAGGAAACCACAGACAGCCGATGCGTTGGGGCGGCCACCTTGCTGGATAGGACTGCCGTCCCTAAAATCTCCGCCTTTCGCGACTTGGCTCACCGGAGCGTCTCCCCGACGGTCCCGGTGTCGTGTCGCTTTTTCGTCCCAGCGAGAAGGTGCCAGCGGATGGACCACTGGATTTCGACGTTCCTGTTGGCTGCAGAGGAGGTTCCGGCCGCGCCCGGTCAGCCCGCAGCGCAACCCGGCGCAGCCCCCTCCAGCCCATTCGGCGGGCTGACGATGATCCTGCTGCCGGTCATGGCGATCATCCTGTTCATGCAGATGGGGAATAACCCCCGTAAGCAGCAGGAGCGGCAGCTGGAAGCTCTCAAGAACCTGAAAAAGAATGACCCTGTCGTCACGATCGGGGGCATGCGGGGACAGTTCGTCTCTCTGTCTGAAGACGGCAGTGAAGTGACTGTTCAGCTGGCGGACAACATTCGCATTCGATTCGATGCGTCTGCCATCCGGATTCCCCAAACCCCTCCCGCCAAGGCCTGACAACAGCTTGGTGGCAGTGTTTGCCGACCGATTCTCATCGTTCAATACAGATTGCCCCGCGAGCTTAGAGCCTTCCACCGAAGGCGGAGTCGACTCCCATGAATCTCTGGCTGTCTCCCATGCTGGCCCAGGTCGCTGCAAAGGCCACGGAAACCGTGGTGGAAGCGTCGACAGAAACCGCACCCACCTCCTCTTCCGGCCCGTGGCTGCTGCTGCTGGTCATGGCCGCGGTCCTCATCCTGCCCTTCATGGTCGGGAATTGGCTCGCCACAGCCCTGAAAGTTCGGGACATGGCGGGCCGGTTCGGCATGGTTCTACTGGCTCTGACGATCGCCATTGCGCCATTCGCCGCTCATCTGATTTCGGCTCCCGCCGACCAGAAGAGCCTGATCCACGCATTCAGCTACGGTATCGATCTGGCCGGGGGGTTTAACCTCGTCTATCAAATCGACAAAGAAGCCGCCAAAGCCGGCAACAAGAGCCTGGATGCCGCCACGATGCGTGAAAACGTCGGCGCTGTCACCAAGCGTGTGAACCCAGCCGGCACAGAGGAAGTCTCCGTTCGCCAGGTCGGCAGTGACCGCATCGAAGTGATCGTTCCCGGAGCGGATGCGGCGAAGATGCTTCGCATCAAGAACCAGATCACCAACCTCGGTCAGCTGGAGTTCAGCCTGCTCGCCAATCGTCGCGAGTTCTCTTCCATCATCTCGCTGGCCGAGAGCAAAGGCCCCACAGCCAACGAGATCATTCAGAATGGCGTGCTGGTCGCCAAGTGGCGGCCTCTCGCCAAAGACTCCACTGGCAAGTACAAGGAAGTCAGCACCGGCGGTGACGTGATCACCCGTGAAGTCACCCGCGGTGGCGAATCCCAGCTGGAATTCCTCGTAATCTGTGCCAAGCCCGGAGATGAAGTGACCGGCGAAGAGCTGGTCCGAGCCACCGAGCAAACCGATCAGAATGGGGGCCTTGCCGTTGGCTTCCAATTCAACAGTACCGGAAGCCGACGCTTCAGCAAGCTGACGGGGGCTCACCTGCCCCAACCGGGAAACGAATCCGTAAAAACCCAGCTGGCGATTTTGCTGAATGACAAGATTCATTCCGCCCCGACGATCAATGACCGCATCAGTGGTTCGGGGCAGATCTCGGGCCAATTCACCCGGCCAGAAATTGAAGAACTGATCGCCGTGCTGAATGCCGGAGCCCTGAAGCTTCCGTTGATCAAGGAACCCGTGAACGAGTTCGCCATCTCGCCGCTCCTCGGCGTGGAGATTCGAAACACGGGCCTGCTCGCGACGGTCTTCTCGATGGTCGCAGTCTTTCTGATCACCGCCATCTACTACCGCAAGGCGGGCCTGATTGCCGACCTGTGCCTGGCGCTGAATCTGTTCCTGCTGTTGTCGTCACTGGCGCTCATCGATGCCACCCTGACCCTGCCAGGGATCGCGGGGATCGTGCTGTCCGTGGCGATGGCCGTCGATGCCAACGTCCTGATTTTCGAACGCATCCGGGAAGAACTCGCCAAGGGTTCGAGCATGCGGATGGCGATCAAGAATGGCTTCGACAAGGCCCTCGGGACCATTATCGACTCGAACTTGACCACGCTGATTTCCGCAGTAGTGCTGTACTACGTGGGAACCGACCAGGTCAAGGGTTTTGCCGTCACGTTGTTCCTCGGAATCGTGATCTCCATGTTCACGGCGGTGACCGTCGCCCGCCTGATATTCGAACTTCTCGAGCGTCTGGGGAAATTGAAATCCCTCACGATGTACAACATCGTCAAGCAGACTAATGTCGACTTTGTCGGCAAGACCCGGGCGTTTATTACCGCCTCGATCGTGGTCATCGGCCTGGGACTCGTCGCGACTGCGGTCCGTGGACGCGACAACCTGGACATCGACTTCCGCGGCGGGGCCATGGTGACCTTGCGATTCGATGGCACACAGAAGACCGATATCGAAACCGTACGAGCCCCGCTCGTGAAGGCATTCAACGACGGTATTTCGATTGAACGCCTGCTGGTTAACGATGAACAGGGGCAGGAGATCGAGCTGTTCCGAATGCGAACGGTCACGGACCGTGAAGAAGCCCAGTCCTCGGTGTCCGGCGAAAGCGTGGAAGAGCAACTGCGATCCACGATGCGGGAAGCCTTCAGCGACACCCCGTTGAAGCTGTTGCAGCAAACCATTCAGATCAGCGAATCGACCGTCATTGCCACGGTCGCGACGGAGAATCTGTCCGAAAGCCAGGTTCTTCGCGAGAAGAAGTTCGAAGGCGGACGACAGTTCACCGTCACGCTGGGACAGAGCCTGACTCCGGCGGCGCTGAGCGAAAGCGTGAAGTCGGGACTGCTGGCCGTTGGCTCCGGTCAGAAATACACCGACAGTGATGAACTGGTCGATGTGCGTCACACCGATCCCTCGATTGCCGCAACCGTCAAGGGCACGAGCCACCTGGTACGGATTGCCAATGGCGTAGAACCAGCCGATGCCGAGAAGGTTGCCGAGCGGCTGGTCAGCAAGCTGAATGGACAACCGCTGTTCGAAGAATTGACAACATTCTCCGCATCAGTCGCCGGGGACACCCAGATCCGGGCCGTTCTGGCCATCTTGATCTCGATGGTGGCGATCACCGCGTATCTCTGGTTCCGGTTCAGCGGCATGACCTTCGGAATCGCAGCCAGCATCGCGCTGTTCCACGACATCGCTTTCACGCTCGGAATGGTAACCGTCGGTGCCTGGTTAAGTCGGAATGCGGTGGGGCAGGGACTGTACCTGATCGACTTTAAGATCAACCTGACCATGATCGCAGCCTTCCTGACGATCATCGGGTACTCACTGAACGACACCATCGTCGTGTTTGACCGCATCCGGGAAGTCCGCGGCAAGAACCCCAAGATCACCTGGGAAATGGTGAACATCAGCCTCAATCAGACTTTGTCGCGAACATTGCTGACATCCGCCACGACGATCATCACCTCGATCATCCTCTACTTCTTCGGCGGCGAGGGGCTGCGGGGATTCGCATACTGTCTGACGATCGGCATTCTGATCGGAACCTACAGCTCGCTCTACATTGCCAGCCCGGCTCTGGTCTGGATCATGAGTCGGAAGCAGCCGGAGGCCCCGAAAGCCGCTCTGCCCGCTTCCCCGGTCCCCGCCAAGGTCTGATACCTCGTGGACGGCCAGTGACACATGAAAAAAGCCCAAGGAAAAGTTCCTTGGGCTTTTTCGTTTCCGGTGCCGCCGTAACCTCAGCTGATGTTTCAGCGATCCCACAATCGCACGAAGGTCCGCTCTTCCACACCCCGATACCGGGCTCGCGGGCGAATTACCTGATCGGTATCGGCCTGTTCCATGACGTGCGCAGCCCACCCTGCCACACGTGCCGCCGCAAAAATAGTCAGATAGAGATCGCGAGGCAGCCCCAGGTAACGCAGCAGTCTCGATAACGACCAGTCGAGATTGGCGGGCTGGCGACATTCTTCCCAAACGGCGCGCTCGATGGCATCGGCGATCTCTTCCATCGCTTCACAGCCGCAGGCCGTGGCGAGTTCCGCACAATGGGTCTCCAAAATTGCTGCGCGGGGGTCGCAGTCCTTGTAAACCGGATGGCCAAACCCTGGCAGCGATCGGCCCTCCTTAACCATCTCTCGAACCACATCGAGCGCCTGATCTGGGGACGACACTTGTTCCAGCAGATCCAGCACTCGGTCATCGCCCCCGCCGTGTCGCGATCCGGCCAGCACTCCCAGTGCGGCAGTGACGGCGGCGTACAGATCACCTCCCGTGGACCCCACCATTCGGGCGGCATACGTCGAGGGATTGAATTCGTGCTCCGCACAGACAATCAGGGCCGCATCCAGGGCCTTTTCAAACAGAACCGGCGGTTCCTGGCCCTTGATGAGGTAGTACAGGTTTCCCGCATAGCCCAAGTGCGTTACCAGTTCGGGAGCGGTGTGGCTGTGCCGATTGTGGAACCAGGCCGAGATCAGCAGCGGCACCCGGGCCAGCAGACGAACCGCCTGTCCAACCCCACCCTGCAATGGACCATCGTTGGTGTGAGGATCAAAGTGTGCCAGCAGACTAACCCCGGTCCGCAGCGCCTCCAGCGGGGTCACATGCAGCGGCAACTGCTCCAGCACCGACAGCACCGGCTCGGGAAGTTCAGACTCCTCCACCAGAATGCTGCGAAAATCGGCCAGCTCTTCCTCCGTGGGCAGTTCTTCGTGCAACAGCAGGTAGCAGACTTCCAGGAAGTGAGCTTCCTCAGCGAGATCGTGAATGCAGTAACCGCGATAGATCAACCCGGAATCGAGCGACGAAATATTGGTCTCGCCCGCAATCACACCACGCAAACCGGGGTGATAAAGCTCTAGCGCCATGGACACATCCTTGAAGAGGACCGGCTTCCTTGCCTTGGCACAGGCCGTCACGTCTTTCCTGCC
>QWPB01000152.1 GCA_003671275.1 Planctomycetota bacterium
CGGCGCGAGGTCGGTGCCGTTTGCCATACTTCGACGCAATACCCTAACGTCGGTGTGTCGCCCGCTCCCAGGGGAACCCGCACCCGCTGTCCCGGCTGAATGAACTCGCGCAGCGGTTCCGGAACCAGATAGTGGTACACCGTTTCCAGGGGCCGCGCCAGGACCACCCCCGCAATGACTCGATCCGCGTCTGCCGCTATTTCCCAGGGCAGCGGATCGGGCGGTAATTCGAAGAGTGACTGTTGCTTGGACACGCGTACGGGATTCCAGAATTATTCTGCGTCGGCATCACACTGCCGGGTCGGGTGTCCGCTTAATGAACACAACCCACGGGAGTCAGATTCCGAGCGGCATCAAAGGCCCAGTCAAACGGGCCCGCCATGACCGTCACTCGCGGATTCCCGGTCAGTTGAGGCAGGCAGCTTTCGCTGACCAGCATCTCCCCCAGCAGTAGTGTATTTTGAATCTGAACCACGCGAGCATCCTCGGGCTCGGTAAGTCCCAGCGTCTTCAGGGCCGTCTCGACGACCTCGGCATCCGTATCGTAGTAAACGGGGATCATGGCAGCTGTGGCGTGACCGGCGGTGATGCAGTTGACCTTGGTGGAATCCATATCCAGCGATTCCACCGTGCGACGGTTCGTAAACTCTGACAGACCGATACCGGTCCCATTTCCGTGCGTTTTCTGTGTCAGTCCTCGGATAAAGATCCGGCGGCAGTTGGTCTTGTCCTCCGCAGTGGCCGCATGGTCATTGAATTTACGACCAACCACATTGGTGTCCATACCGGTCCCGCTGATCTCCTTGCCGATCTCGTCGACAACCAGCAGATCGATATCGTCCAGAGGCAACCGAGGCATCCACTGCCGGGCCTTCTCCAGCAGAATCACCTCCCGCTCGTAGAACTGTTCCACGGGAACCCCTTCCACCAGCGCGGTCTCTTCCAGTGCGTTCTCAACGATCGCCAGCCCGCCCAGCACACGACACCGCTTGACGACGACATCGGCCACAGCCCGGATGATTTCCAGAAATGTGTACGACTTGATGGCCCGGTGGTAGATCACAGCCCCCGCATGTTTCCCCAGACCAATCAGCATCATCTTGTGCAGTCCCGATTCAATCGGTCCCACAAACATGGTGTGCGGCTTGATCCGATTGGCAATGAAGACGTGATCCGCTTGGCTGGCATTCTTGTCGAAATGAACCGGAATCCCCTGCGGAGTGCGGTCCACAACCACGGTCTCCATCGTCGCCTGAATCGGACAGCCGATGAATGCCTCTGTCACGCCAAAACTCTCGATCAAGGCCCGCTGTCCCGCCGCCGTTGCTCCCCCATGACTGCCCATCGCCGGGACGACGAATGGCTTCGCCCCCAGTGCGAGAAAGTGCTGGACGATCTCGCGCGTGATCAGGGCCACATTCGCCACCCCGCGACTACCGACGGTAATCGCCACGGTCTGCCCGGGCTGAACGCGGTTCCCCAGCTCGAGGGAAGCCAGTTGCCGTCGGACTTCACCCGCCACATCGGCCAGACGTGGCGTGTCGAACGACTGACGGATGCGATACATGCGGGGCAGCGACATGAAATGACCTCGACAATGATGGTGATCCTGACACTCTAACGGATCGCCCCGGTCGATCCCAAGTACCACGTTCCAGGTATCGATAATCGTCTGTGCGTCAGGAAAGTTCGCAGGACAGACAATTCAGTCCGCCCCATGCGTCATGAGGCCAAGTTTCTCGCAGATCACGGCGCAGGCAGGACGACCATGCCACCCACTTTGACGCCGCTCTCTGGCGGAATCACAATGTTCCACGATACGCATCCCCCGGTCGTTCTCCATCCTGCTGGCCACTCTTGACTCTGAGGTTCCCCATGACACGACTGTTTCTAACCCTGGGTTGCATTCTGAGTCTGACCGTCTCGATACATGCGGAAGATCAGACCAATACCGCGGTCATCCCCGCCCCTGCCTGTGAGAAGGATTTCTACAACTGGCCAGAGCGGCATGCCGCAGTGTGCGAGACGATTCGCCAGAAGCCCGTCGAGATGGTCTTCATTGGCGATTCGATCACCCATCTCTGGGGAGGTGATCCGAAACCCAATCGGCAATCCGGCGATCGGGTCTGGCAGGAGTTTTACGCCCATCGCCAGGCGGTCAACATGGGGTTTGGATGGGACCGGACACAGCAGGCCCTCTGGCGGCTGCAAAATGGGGAAATGGAGGGGATTACCCCGCGCGTCGCTGTCGTTCTCATCGGGACCAACAACCTGGTCGGCCACGCCGTCCGCGAGAACACAAATACGGAAATCGTGGCCGGGATCACCGCCGTCTGCCATACAATCCGTCAGAAGTCCCCCCAGACACGGGTTCTGCTGCTAGGGCTGCTGTCTCGTGGGGCGGACCCCGCCAATCCCCACCGACGGCGGATCCGAGAAATCAATTCGGAACTCGCCCGACTGGATGGCCAGACGGGAGTCACCTACCTCGATATCGGCCCCCGATTCCTCGACGCCGATGGCAAGTTTCTGACCGGGGTCGCACCGGATCATCTACACCTCAGCGAGGCCGGTTACCGCATCTGGGCCGAAGCCATGGAGCCCACGCTGATAAAACTACTGGAACCACAACCCGCCGCTCAGTAGTGACTTTTCCGGCACTGGGCTCGTTCACGAATCCGCGAGACCAGCGTCTCGATGGACGCATCGGGAATGGAAGCAATCAGCTTCCGGGTGTACTCGTGCCGGGGGGCGGCGTAGATCCGATCCGAAGGACCAAACTCGACGATCTTGCCCGCATGCATCACGGCCATCATGTCCGACATAAACTTTACCACACTCAGATCGTGACTGATGAAGACATAGGTCAGCCCGCGTGTGTTCTGCAAGTGCTTCAGCAGGTTGAGCACCTGCGCCTGCACGGACACATCGAGCGCCGAAACCGACTCGTCGCAGATAATGAACTCGGGTTCCGCAGCCAATGCGCGGGCAATCGAAACCCGTTGCCGCTGGCCCCCCGAAAATTCGTGTGGATAACGGTCCAGATGGTCCGCCTCCAGCCCCACCTCAGTCAACAAGGCCGCTGCGCGATCCCGTCGGTCATTTTTTGATGTCCCACGCTGGTTCGCCATCATGACATCCGTCAGGATCGAACCCACCTTGAGTCGAGGATTCAGTGAGCTGTACGGATCCTGAAAAATGTACTGCACCCGTTTGCGAAACACCGCCATCTCGGTGGAACCAACTCGCGTGACATCGTTCCCGGAAAATTGAATCGAACCGCCCGTCGGACGTACCAGTTGGACAATCGCCCGTCCGGTGGTTGTCTTGCCACAGCCGGACTCGCCCACCAGTCCCAGCGTCTGCCCGCGATAGACATCGAACGAGACACCGTCGACCGCCCTGATCTGCCCTACGGTCCTTCGGAACAACCCCCGCTTGATGGGAAAATGCACCTGCAGATCGTGTACGGACAACAGCGGATGTTGCCCCGTGGGAACCGTCGCCGCATCGGCGGGAGCCCACTTCCCGGCATCCTCCGTCACCAGCGGGGTCTCCGGGTGATACAACCGCCCTCGCCCCACCGCCGTCAATTCCTGGAACCGAACGGGATCGACTCGCTTCTCGGTGAGTTGCAGTCCCGTTTCCACCGTGCCGCGAATTTCCATGAAGTCCGCCACCGTGGGAAGATGGCGATAGGGTGTATCCAGTCGTGGACGACAGGCCAGAAGCCCCTTGGTATACGGATGTTGTGGTGAAACAAACAGGCTCTCAATCGGACCGTATTCCACCAGTTTGCCACGAAACATTACAGCCACTTCATCCGCCACCTCGGAGATCACTCCCAGATCGTGCGAGATGAACAGCATCGACATGCCGCGCCGCGATTGTAGACTCGCCAGCAGTTCCAGAATCTGCTTCTGAATCGTCACGTCCAGCGCCGTCGTCGGCTCATCTGCGATCAACAGCTGGGGATCGCAGGCCAAGGCCATGGCGATCATCACCCGCTGTTTCTGTCCGCCGGACATCTCATGGGGGTAGGCGTCGATCCGGCTCGCGGGGTCTGGGATTCCGACTTCCGTAAAGAGCTTGATGGTCCGTTCGCGAGCGACTTTTGCCGAGACGTGCTCATGCAGGCGGATGACCTCGCACACCTGCTCACCCACTGTAAAGACGGGGTTCAGCGATGTCCCAGGCTCCTGGAAGATCATCCCAATCTCGCGGCCTCGCAAACCCCGCATCTCACGTTCGGGAAGCTTGACCAGATCACGGCCCAGATAGGAGATCGTTCCGCCCGCAATGCGTGCCGACGCGGGAGGCAGGAGTCGCATAATACTGAGCGAGGTCACTGACTTCCCGGATCCCGACTCGCCGACGATCCCAATCGTTTGCCCCTTCTTGAGGGTCAGCGACAGATCATCGACCGCTTTGATTTCTCCCGATTCGCCGTGGAACCAGGTTTTCAGTCCATCGATTTTCAGCAGCGTGTCGGAATCCATTCCGGGCCTTGCAGTCTGTTGTTGCCGATGCGGTCAATTCCACTAAATCTCACTTGACGGAGAGGGCGCCGGATTCGGCTTGCGAAAGGCCGGACTCGTATCGATCACGTAGTCCCGGACCAGCGCCTGATCAAAATCAAACACCGAGAAAAAATCGGTCAACTGATCCCGATCGGTCTTCCGCATCTCGCCACAATCGATCAATTCGAACACGATCCGCCCGAAATCATCGGTGGATTTCACACCCCAGCTGCGAAACACCGTTCGGGCCAGCATGCCGAACTTTTTCAATCCCAGTTCCCGGACTCCGTCTAGCAATTCCGGGCCGCTGATGTGGGCCGATTCATCTTCCGGTCCATGGCTGGTTCGCTTGAGCCGTTCCTGCGTGAACTGGAGGCCATCGAAAACGAACCGGTAGGCATCAGGATGGTACTTCAAGCGTGTCGGGCGCGACCTGCTTGTGAGGGCCATGGGAGTTTTCCGCGTCAGGGTGAACGAGACCTCGGGGGTCAAAGGACTCGCTAGAACTATACACAGGAAGTTCAACAGAAGAAAAGAGCCTCTTTGCAGAGATCTTGCCGTCTCGGCGGATGCCCGTCGAACGCATGTGATTTCACGCACTCACTGAGAGCTTTCGCCAGCTACATCATGCCGATTTTCCACACAAACAGGCCGACCACCACAACCGCCGCGGAGAGCCCCCACCGCCAGTTCCTCGCCAGCAGCGATTCCACGACCAGCAGTCCCAGCACCAGCCACAGCAATTGCAACGGCCAGCGATGGAACGTCGACTCGCGGGCCCGATCCGCATCGACCTTGGCGAAAGCCGTCCCGCTGCCAATCTCGAAAGGCACCCCCGCCAGTACGCCACGCTGCAACTGGTCCACCGTTAACACTTGCGGATCACTCTCCCGTCGGTCGACTACCACCGCCTGCCACAGCGGATCACTTGATACGGGAGTCGTCTCGACGCGATACACGCCCGCAGTGGCAGTCTCGGGCCAGACAAACGTCGACGTTGCATGCCCCAGGGGATCCGTCTGTGGTTCCATCGACAGTTCGCGAAGCGAGCCCGTAGGCGGGGTAATGCTGGCTCGCGAAATGACACCCGGCAACACCACTCGCCAGGGAGTTCCCACCGTCACAGGCTCCGAGCGGAGTCGCCCCTCCATCGCATGCAGGACCATGCGGTTCACCAGGGGCACAAAACTCGGCCACAGCACCCACGCGCCCCACTGATCGTCCAGTGAGGTTGTGACCAGTTGAACCCGCCCCTGCCCGAGTGGCGACTCCAGCAATGCGGCATCCCCGGTCGTCCAGGGGATGATCACACGGACGGACGCCATGGGTGAGACCCGTGTGCGGTAGTACCGAGCCACCGGAGCCGTCGCCAATCCCGCCTCGATCCGTCCCCGAAACAGTTCCAGAACCGGATGGTTCAACTCCCGAGTGTCAAAGAACACTGGCCCTTCGGCGGGTTCCGCGACCTCCAGCAGTTCAACGGGAATCAACCCCTGCACCGGATCACCCAGTGTGCGGGCAAACTCCTCGGGATGGGTTGCGGGGCCCAAACCGATGATCAGCCCTCCCCCGTTCTCAACGTACCGCCGAAGCCATGCAGTCTCCGCCTCGCCCAGGCCCAACGGATCGCACAGGATGACGCATTCCGTCTGACTCATCTCAACCTCTCGCAACTGAGCCGGCCGCACGACGGTCACTTCGAATAGACCGGCGGGGCCCGCCGTCAGCGTATCGAGAGGCGTTACCCCGGAGCTGCGGGGGGCCAGCGCCAGTCTCACAAAACCGCTGGCGGAATCCGCCAGACGCCCCCCGGGTGACGAGTCCACCAGAAGTAGTCTCAAGGTCCGTCGATGCGGCACAATCCGCCGCGTGACATTGTCATAGGGCATGGAGTCACCGCGCAGACGGGCTTCCAGGACAATGGATCCGTCGGCATCGGGAATCTCCAGAAATGTGGAAACAATTTGCCGCGATTGAGCCGGTATCGCCACAGGGATCGCGTTCCGTACGACACCATCCGCCAGAAACTCCACCGACACACGCGACTCCGCCTCCGTGTGATTCATCAGTTCGACGGAAACTCGCAGTGGCCGCCCCGTCACAGCCACCCGATCGGGTGTGACCAGATCCGCGATGCTCAGGTTGTCGACCGTCGAAGTCAGCCCGACATCATTGAATACCATCCGTCCCCGTTCACCCAGCTCACGCAGCAGTTGCCGTAACTCGACTTCTTCCGAAGGGACTTCACTGGACCAGTTCGACGCCTGCAGGTCCGACAACAGGTGAACTTCAATCGCTGACTGCGGCGGCAACTGATCGATCAGATCCCGCACTTGCCGCAATGCCAACGGTAAATCCCCGGCATCATCCAGCAGAGGCAGTCGGTCAATCTCCCGCAACACATCCGAAATGTCAAACGCTGGCCGCCGGATGATCACCGTCGGCTTGGCATTCCCGACACGGCAGAGGTTGAACGAATCGCCCGGGTTCGCCGACTGCACGATCTCGCGGGCTCGTTGCCGAATGAGATCAAACCGCCGTTCGCGTCCGACACGAGCCCCCATACTGGCCGAACCGTCGATCACCAGAATGCGGTGAATCGCCAACGGACCGGATTCCGAGTTCGACTCGCTCGTCGAGACCGGCCCCGACAAGGCCAACGCACACAGCGCCAGCAACAGACATCGCACCGCGAGAAGCGCGAGCGATTCCATCCGCATCCGCCGGGCAGTCCGCTCCAGCGCCGCCTGCAGAAACTGCATGGCCGCCCACCGCTCTACACGCGGGTGCTGCCGTTTCCACAGATGAATCGCCACCGGAACTGCCAGCGCACTCAATCCCCACAACCACAGTGGGCTAGTCCAGACAATTGCCAAAAGTGGTCGCCATATCCCCATGCTGTCAAGGATAACGATCTGACCTTCAAGTGGCACACGATCCGAATACCATCCAAGCACGGATACGGGCGTTACCGCATGCCGATCCACTGCATCGTCCCCCACAGGCAGCCCCCGGCCAGTAGGCCAGCCACCGCATCATCGGCCATTACCCCCCAGCCGCCCGGCAGCTTCTCAGCCCAGCCCACCGGTCCCGGTTTCGTAATGTCAAATAACCGAAACCAGAGAAATCCCAGCACGGCGGTCGTCCACGTGACCGGAGTGAATAGATAGACCCAGGCAAACGCAAAGAACTCGTCACACACCACAAACTGCGGATCTTTCTGACCGCTGGCCCGGATTGCCCGCTCGCTCAACCAGACGCCGATCAAAAAATTCATGCAGCCGACGAAGACCACCAGCAGCCAACGCGGGTCGGCGCTCATGTTTAATGTTTGCAACCAGAACAGCAGCGGACCGAGGAGGCTGCCGAACGTGCCGGGGGCCTTGGGCAGATAGCCCAGCCCGCCGCCTGCCGCCAGCAGGCAAGC